>NZ_BAAAQM010000052.1:0-76263 GCF_039531675.1 Catenulispora subtropica | reverse complement strand
TCAGGTCGGGCGTTTCGCAACCAACTACGTAAGGGGTGCGACTTGACACCGCCTGACCGGTGTGATGCCGTCAGGCGCCGATGCGACGGGAAGACCGAACCGGACCACAGCAGCAAGGCACGCCGCCGATGTCCCCGAGCGGCCCCCCTTCCCCGAGCGAGGCCCCCGCTGGAAGCGCCGCCGGAGGCGCCGTTGACCTTGACCGTCCCGGTGGATCCATCACCACCTCACGAGACCAGTAACACCCCGAGACCACCACAGCCGAGACCGCCACAGCCGGGACCAGCCGCCCCCGAGACCAGCCACCCCCGGGGCGAGGCTGCCCACCTGACCGACCGGCGGCCGAAGAAGCCCCAGGTGGGGCGGGGTCGTGAACAGCGCAACCGCCAGCCGCAGACCACAGGCCAGCCGACCAACCCCGCACCATCACTACCCTGGCCGAAGGTCGTAATAATGCCTTTCAAACCCACAGGCCAACCGCCACCGGTCCGGCCAACTGCTGCAGCCAGCAGCCAGCGACCAGCGACCAGCGACCGGCGACCCGCAGCCGGCGACCAGCGACCCGCAGCCAGCGACCACCAACCACCAAGTGGCTAGCCCCCCGCCACAACGCCTACCCCCGCAACCGCCGATCCAGCTTCCCCACCGCCCGCCGCGTCGCCACCGCCATCCCGGGGCCCATCGACCGCACCAGTGCCATGGTGGGCGGTGCGGCCTCGATGGCGATGGTCCAGACCAGCCGTGTGCCCTTCGTGGTCTCGACCAGGGTCCACTGCTCGGCCATGGCGCGGATCCCGGGGACGGTCGTGCGCTCGATGCGGTAGGCGTAGCGGTGTGGGTCGTCCCAGGCGATGACCTCTTCGTGGAACGTCACTCCCGCGACCAGCTTCACGCGGCGCTTCGTTCCCACGCCGGCCGGTTCCGGGCCGCCGTACTCGGCTGCGGTCACCGCGCCGTACCAGTGCGGGAGTGCGGTGACGTCGAGGGCGACGGCGTCGAACACCGCCTTCGGGGGCGCTTGCAGCGTGCCGGCGAACGACAGGCGGAGGGGTGCCGATTCCAGGAAGTCGAGGCCGACGGGGCGTGTGATGAACATGGTGGTCAGCTTATGCGGCTGACCAGCAGGGCCCTGTCGTCACCCGCGTATGCGTCGCCGGGCAGGCGCATGAGCTGCCGGCAGACCGTCTCCGGTGTCTCGGCGCACATCAGCTGCGCGGCCATGCGCAGCCGCTCCATGCCGTCCTCGATGTCGTCGCCCGGCTTCTCGATCAGGCCGTCGGTGTAGAGCACCAGGGTGTCGCCGGGCCGTAGTGCGAAGTCGCAGACCGGGCGCGGGTCGGTTTCGCGGACTCCCAGTGGCAGGCCCTTGGCCTGGTCCAGCCAGTCCGCCAGCAGTACTCCGCCGCGTTCGGTCAGCAGCAGCGGTGGCGGGTGGCCGGCCACGCTGTACTGGACCGTGCCGCTGGAGCGGTCCAGTACCAGGACGCAGGCGGTGGCCGTCGTGTCGTTCGGCAGGTAGGCCGAGACGAAGCGGTCCAGCCGGTGCAGTATTTCGGCCGGGTCGGAGGTGTGCAGCGCGTAGGCGCGGAGGGCGTTGCGCAGCTGTGCCATCACCACGGCCTCGCCGAAGCCGTGGCCCGCCACGTCCCCGATCACCCAGGCGACGGTGCCGGGGACCGGCTCGAAGACGTCGTACCAGTCGCCGCCGACGTTGTGGTGGCGGGCCGCCGGGACGTACTCCGCGGCGGTGACCAGGCCCTTCACCTCCAGGATGGAGGGCAGTAGGGAGCGTTGCAGCCGCTCGACGATCCGTGCGTCGTCGTCCTTCGCGGCCCGGGGGCGTCCGGGCCCGGGGACCGGCGGCCTCGGTTCCAGCCCGCGCACGTCACCTCCTCGCTCCGGAGGACCCGCCCGGCTAGGGGCGGCCCCGTGTTCGCTCCTGGTGGGCCCGGTGATCCGTAAGCCCAGTTCATTGTGCAGGATCGACGCGGTGGCACGCCGTGGCGCGCGCCGTGGTGAGACACGGCGTTCCTCGGTTGTCGCCGCCTGTCGCACTCAGAGTATTCCCCCAGTGACGCACTACGTAGTGCGCGCTGCGGATTTCATGCTGGAAAGCGCCCCGATTCTTACCGCGCTCACAGCCATGGGAAGCTGGTGGGCGATGAAATACCGCTTCCTGCTGCGCCCCGGGTGGCTCGCGGCGATCACGGGGCTGACCGTGCTCACCGTGGCCTTCGTCAGCCTGGGGATGTGGCAGTTCTCACGGGCGCACCGGACGCACCGGCTGAGCGCCGAGGAGCTGGCGGCGCGGAACACGGCGGTGCCGATCACGCAGCTGCTGAAGAACGGGTCGCCGGCGGACGGTGACGCGCTCGGCCACGCGGTCACGGTCTCGGGGGTGCTCGACGGCGCGCACCAGCTGCTGGTCCCGGAGCGGAAGCTGCCCGACGGCCGGGTGGGCTACCTGGTCATCGCGCCGCTGAAGACCGCCGACGGGACCGCGGTGGTGGTGAGCCGCGGCTGGATCGCGCGGCCGGAGGCCCCGCCGCCGGTGCCGTCCGGGACGGTGACGGTCACCGGATGGCTCGCCGCGGCCGAACCGGCTGACAGCGCTACGGCCCGGGCCGAGGACGACGCCGCCAAGGACCCGGAGCACCGCATCGCGACCGTGGACGTGGCGCGGCTGGTCAACACGTGGCCGTACACCTCGCTGGACTTGGCGTACGTCAACACGCTGAGCACGTCGCCGGCGGACAGCGGTGCGGCCGCACTGACGCCGGTCCCGGCGCCGGTGCCGCCGAACAAGTCGTCCTGGTACGTGCTGAACCTGGGCTACACGTTGCAGTGGTGGCTGTTCGGCATCGTCGGCCTGTGGTGGTTCGCGAGCTACGTGCGGCGGGTGGCGAACCCGGCGGAGCCGGAGGACGAAGACGATGACGCCGACGACGAAGACGCCGTCGAAGACGCCGGCGACGACGATGCCGACGCCGACAAGGAGGAAGAGACCTACCTCCCCACCCGCAGCCCCGTCTCCCCATCGAACAAGTGAATCTCCCGCGGGTCCGGCATCACGCCCACATGCGCCCCCGGCCGCGGCGCCTCGTCCATCTCGCACCGCACGATCAGCGTCCGCCGCCCGCGGCCCACACCCATCTCGCAGTGTGCGTACGCCGTGTGCCCCAGGAGTTCCACCACGCCGACCGACGCCCAGATCCCGTTCCCGGGCGCGGTGATGGTCGCGTGCTCCGGCCGGAAGCCGACCAGGACCGAGGACGACGTCAGCGGCCGGTGGAGTTCCACCGGCACCTCGAAGACGTCCGCCTCCCCGATCAGGGCCCAGCCGTGCTTGTACGTCCCCGGCACCAGGTTCATCGCCGGTGATCCGACGAAGCCGGCCACGAACTCGTTCGCCGGCCGGTCGTACAGCTGCCGGGGCGAGTCCACCTGTTGCAGCACCCCTCGGTTCATGATGGCGATGCGGTCGCCCATCGCCATGGCCTCGACCTGGTCGTGCGTCACGTAGAGCGTCGTGGTGCCGCTCTTGCGCTGCATCTCGGCGATCCGCGAGCGGGCCGACGCCCGCAGCTTCGCGTCGAGGGCGCCGAGCGGCTCGTCCATCAGGAACACCCGCGGCTCGCGGACCATGGCGCGGCCGATGGCGACGCGCTGCTGCTCACCGCCGGACAGGGTGCGGGGGAGGCGGTCCAGGCGCTCGCTCAGCCCGAGTTCGCTGGCCACGCGGCGCACGCGGCGGGAGATGGCGGACTGCGGCGCCCCGGCCAGCTCCATCCGGAAGCCGAGGTTGCGGGCGACCGTCATGTGCGGGAACAGGGCGTAGTTCTGGAACACCATGGCCAGGTCGCGCTCGCCCGGGGGCAGGCCCTCGAGGTCCTCGCCGTCGACCAGGATCTGGCCGCTCTGCAGCGGCTCCAGGCCGGCCAGCATGCGCAGCGCGGTGGTCTTGCCGCAGCCGGAGGGGCCGAGCAGGACCAGGAACTCGCCGTCGCCGACGGACAACGTGAGGTTGTCCACGGCCTTACGTCTGTTGTCCGGGTAGGAACAACTCGCCTTGATGAAATCGACTGTCGCCACGCCGCCCCACCGCACTTCAGCCCAGGTCGACGGCCTCGATCCGCCCCGCGCCGCCGGTGTGGACCGCGACGTTACGCCGAGTGAGCGGGCATCGCAATACCCTTCGGGAATCGCGTCTCCACGACGCGCCGGACATGGTGGCTGCTGCGGCTTTTGGGGGCGCGAAAATGCGAGATCCTCATCTTCGCCGTGCGCCCCTTGCAACGCTTGCTACGGTTTTGCGGCGCCGACCGCCCACATTGCAAAGAATTGCGAACCGCCGCCGTAGGCGTGCCCCAGCGCCAGCCGCGAACCGTCCGCGGCGGCAGGGACCTGATGCTCCCCGGCCTGCCCACGCACCTGCTGGGCCGCCTCGGCGAACCGGATCATGCCGGAGGCGCCGATCGGGTTGGAGGAGAGCACGCCGCCGGAGGGATTCCACGGGATGTCGCCGTCGAAGGCGGTCGCGCCGGACTCGGTCAGCTTCCAGCCCGCGCCCTTGTCGGCGAACCCGAGGTTCTCCAGCCACATCGGCTCGTACCAGGAGAACGGGACGTACACCTCGGCGGCGGCGAACTGCCGCCGCGGCTCGGTGACGCCGGCCTGCCGGTAGACGTCCGCCGCGCAGTCCCGCCCGGCCCGCGGGTCGACGCTGTCGCGCCCGGCCATGCCCATCGGCTCCGAGCGCATCGCCGCTCCGTGCACCCACGCCGGGCGCCGTCCGGTGACCGCGGTGGACGCCTCGGCGGCGCGCTCCGAGCCGAGCACCATCGCCACCGCGCCGTCGGAGGAAGGACACGTCTCCAGATAGCGGATCGGATCCCACAGCATCATCGATTTCTCGACCATGGCAAGATCGATGTCCGGAAGCTTCAAATGCGCATAGGGATTACGCAGGGCATTGAGCCGGTCCTTCACCGCGACCATCATCCCGATGTTTCCCGGTGCGCCGGAACGGCGGATATAAGCGCGGATATATGGTGCGAAATAACCGCCGGCGCCGACCACCAGCGAGGCCGAGAACGGGGAGTGCGTGGACAGCGCCCAGGTGGCGTTGGACTCGGACTGCTTCTCGAACGCCACCACCAGCACCCGGTCGTGCCGCCCGGCCTGCACCTGCGAGGCCCCGACCAGCGCCGTCGAGCCGCCGACCGAGCCGGCGGTGTGCACGCGCATCATCGGCTTCCCGGCGGCGCCCAGGGCGTCGGCGAGGTAGAGCTCGGGGGTGACGACGCCCTCGAACATGTCCGGGGCCTTGCCGACGACCACCGAGTCGATGTCCGCGAAGGTCAGGCCCGCGTCCTCGAGCGCGCGCAGCGCCGCCTCCCGGACCAGGCCGGCCAGCGACACGTCGGCCCGCTTGGCCCGGTACTCCGTCTGCCCGACGCCGATGACGGCGCAACGGTTGCCCATCTCAGTCCTCCCCGGCCTCTCCGGCGGTTCCGGCCGTTCCCGCCGTTCCGGCCTCTCCGGCTTCGAGCACGCACACCAGGTTGTGCTGCAGGCACGGCCCGGCGGCGGCGTGGGCGACGGTGCGGCGGGCACCGCCGTCGTGGATGCGCGCGGCGGCCTCGCCGATCCGGATCAGGCCGGTGGCCATGACCGGGTCGGCCTTGCGGGGGCCGCCGGAGGCGTTCACCACGCACTCCTCGGACAGTCCCAGCTCCCGTCGCAGCAGTGCCTCCTCGTGCTCGAAGCGGGTGTGCAGCTCGGCGAACTCCACCGGTCCGGCGCCGACCCCGGCGTGCCGGGCCGCCTGCCGGGCCGACTCGCTGCGGGCCAGGTCGCGGGTGCCGAGGCCGTGCGGTTCGATGCGGTGGTCGAGGCCCGTGATCCACGCCGGGCGCGGGCACAGGCGCCGGGCCGTGTCGCCGGCGGCCAGGATGACGGCGGCGGCGCCGTCGGTCGGGGGCGGCGGGGTCGGGTCGGGATCGACGGCGAAGCCGGCGTCCGCCAGCGCGCGGGCCTGGAGCCCGGCCATGCCGACGTCGCCGGGCATCAGCGGTGCGACGTAGTAGGGGTCGTAGGACAGGGAGCTGATCCCGGCGTAGTCGCCGACCGTGCCCTTGCCGAAGCCGTAGACCAGCGCCGTGTCGACATCGCCGTGCTGGATCCGGACCCAGGCCTCGTAGAGGGCCCACGCGGCGTCCTGCTCGACGTGGCTCTCGGCGATCGGCGGCCAGGCGCCGATGGTGTCGAGCGCGGCCACGAAGGAGAAGGGTGTGCCGACCAGGTAGTCGTTGGAGCCGGAGCAGGTGAAGCCGATCTCGGAGCGCTGGAGACCAGTGGTCTCCAGGACCTCGTTGACCAGGGGCATGACCAGGTCCGCCTCGGTCCAGCCGAGGTCGGAGAAGCTGTGCTCGCTCTGGGCGAAGGCGACGATCGCGACGCTGCGCGCATGAGGAGAACCGGGCATCACACGTACTCCTCATACCGCTCGAAGGGGACGTCGGGCTCGCCGGTCGGCGCGAACCACTTCAGGTTCTTGACCGAGCGGGTGCGCTCGGCCTCCGGGACCCAGACCGCCTTCACCCGCATCCCGAGCCGGACCTCCTGCCACGGCACGTCCGAGACCAGGACCAGCATGGCGATGTCCGCGCCGTCCAGCAGCACGTAGCCGGAGATGAACGGCACCTCCGGGGCGCCGGCCGCCGGGACGTTGTTGACGGCGAAGGTGGTGAGGACGCCGGTGTCCGGCAGGTCCACCCACTCGGTCGCGGGCAGGCCGTCGGCCGGGCAGGCGCCGCGGGGCGGGACGTAGACCTTGCCGCAGGTGGTGCAGCGGGTGCCGCGGATCTGGCCGGCGGCCATGCCGTCGATGAAGTGGTTCCAGACGGTGCCGGGTCGGAGCCGGTACTCCAGGCGGCTCGGGACGGTGATCATCGAGACGGGTTCGAGCTCGGCCCCGTCCGGGGCCGGTGCCGGGGCCGGCACGTCGGCCGGGCCCTCGCCGGGGGCGAAGCAGGCGATGTCCTTGATGGAGCCGACGCGGTCGTCGCGCCACGTCGGGTGCACGCGCATGCCGGTCGCCATCGCGGCCTTCGAGCCCGCGTCCACAGCGTGCAGCAGCGCGGTGTCGGCGCCGTCGGGCTTGATCAGGGCCCAGGCGAAGGGGCGGTCCAGCGGGTGGTCGGGGCGCGGGTCGGTGACCCATGTCCAGGTGGTCACGGTGCCGGCCGGGCCGACCTCGACCCAGTCGGCGTCGGCGCCGCCGAGGGCGGCGGCGGTCTGCGGGTCGTACTCGGTCGGCGGAACGAGCACCCGGCCGTCCTCGGTGTGGACCCCGAGGAGGCGGCCGTCGCGCAGGCCGGTCAGGAACCGCCCGATCACCGGGCCGGTGGAGCGGGTGTAGCCGCCGGGGAACTCCAGGACGTGGAGGGCGCGGGAATCCGGGGTCTGCGTCGTCGTGGAGTGCTGTGCCGTCGAGGAGGTCTGGGCCGTCGCGGAAGTCTGGGTCGTCATCGCGGGCGGGCCTCAGATCGCCGTCTCGTGGCCGGCCCAGTACGGGTCGCGCAGCCGCCGCTTGAACAGCTTCCCGTTGGGCTCGCGCGGCAGCTGGTCGGTGAAGTCGACCGACTTGGGCCACTTCAGGCGCGCCAGCCGGCCGTCCAGCGAGGCGATGATCTCCTCGCCGAGCGCGTCGGAGGGCTCGTAGCCCTCGTTCAGCTCGACGACGGCCTTGATCTGCTCGCCCCAGTCCTCGTCCGGGATGCCGAACACGGCGACGTCGCCGACCGCCGGGTGCCGTAGCAACTCGCCCTCGATCTCGGCCGGGTAGATGTTCACACCGCCGGAGATGATCATGTCGATCTTGCGGTCGCAGAGGTAGAGGAAGCCGTCCTCGTCGAAGTACCCGATGTCGCCGACGGTGAAGAAGCCCGCACGCCGGTTGGCCTCGGTCTTCTCCCTGTCGCCCTTGTACTCGAAGTCGCCGACGGCCATCTTCATGTAGACGGTGCCGGGCGTGCCGGTCGCCACCTCGTTGCCGTCGTCGTCGAAGGCCTTCACTTCGGCGATCGGCCACGCCTTGCCGACCGTTCCGGGATGCGCCAGCCAGTCCTCGGGGGTGGCGATGGTGCCGCCGCCCTCGGTTGCGGCGTAGTACTCGTAGACGACCGGCCCCCACCAGTCGAGCATCGCGCGCTTGACGTGCTGCGGGCACGGCGCGGCGGCGTGGATCGCGACCTTCATCGAGGAGACGTCGTAGCGCTGCTTGACCTCGTCCGGGAGGTTCAGCATGCGGTGGAACTGGGTCGGGACCATATGGGTGTGGGTGGCTTTGGTGCGCTGGATCATCTCCAGAGTGCCCTCGGGCGTCCATTTGTCCATCAGCGCTAGGGTGTGGCCCATCTGCAGGGCGTTGCCGCCGAACTGCGTGACCGCGGTGTGGTAGTTCGGGGAGGTGACGAGGTGCACGCCGCCGTTGCCGGGGGTGATGCCGAAGAAGCCGGGGAGGATCGTTCCCAGCTCGGCCATGGCGTCCGGGTCCTGCCCGGAGAGCGCGCGCCGGACGCCTTTGGGCTTGCCGGTCGTGCCGGACGTGTAGTGCATGGCGGTGCCGAAGGTGCGGTTCTCGGGAGCGTCGGTGCTGTGCCCGGCCCGGAACTGCTCGATCGGTGTGAAGCCGGGGATGTCGCCCCCGACGCTGATCAGTGCTTCCTTCGGCGGGGCCTTGCCGTCCTTCTCGAGCTCGGCGATCGCCGCCAGCCCGATGTCGGCGAAGCGCACGTGGCAGAAGAACGCCTTGGCCTCGGCGTCGTCGATGATGTAGGCGACTTCGGGCCCGGTCAGGTGGAAGTTGATCGGCGTGTAGTACCACCCGGCCTGGAGCGCGGCGGCGTAGATCTCGACCATCTGGACGAGGTTCGGCATCAGGAGCGTGAGGCCGTCGCCGTTGCGCATTCCCAGCGCGCGCAGGGCGTGGACGGTCTGGTTGGCGGCGGCCAGGACCTCTCCGGCCCGGTACTCCCCGCCGGACTCCTCGATGACGGCGGTCCAGTCGGGGTTCTCCTGTGCGAGTCTCCAGAAACCCAGCCCTGCCATGCGCGGCCCCTGCCCTCTCCATCTGATGGATCGTCAGTAGTGGAGTAGAACACGGGCCCTGAGAGGCTGCAAGGGTTTCGGAGGGGGAAACTAGAACGGGTTCTTGTTTGGGGTCTCCGGACTTTCGGCGATCAATCGATCTCGGGGCGGGGGAGATCGCTGAGAGGTTCGCCGGGGCGGATCTGGAGAGTTTGCCGACACCGGGGCCTCTAGAGCGCGGAAAGAGACCCCGGTGTCCCGGTCGCGTCTGCCCTCGGCGCGACCGGTTGGGGCGCCGGGGCCGTGAGGCCACCGGTGCCAGTTCGCAGAGTACGGCGTGACAGGCGGTGACCGCACGGTTATCGGCGGATGTGGATGTTTTTTCGTCGGTGCCCCTTACGGGCGTTCGCCGGGGCGAACGACGTGCTGTCGCTGGGGCGGTTTCGGGGTGGTTCGGGAGTGGTTCCGCGCGAGGGTCCGGCGGAGGTCGGCGTGCAGGCGTATCAGGCCTCGGTGATGGTGTTCAGGCGTTCGACGGCCTCGGCGTATTCGTTGATCAGCTGGTAGACGACCTCGCGGACCGGCCGGACGTCGTTCATCGCGCCGACGATCTGGCCGACCGGCATGCCCATCAGTTCGCTGCGACCGGCGCGGGAGATGCGACGGTGGGCTTCGGAGACGAGCATGTACTGGAGCGGCATCGGGAGGGGGCCGGGGGAGTCGGCGGCCTCCCAGGCGTCGGTCCAGTCGGTGCGGAGCTGGCGGGCCGGTTTGCCGGTGAGGGCGCGGGAGCGGACGGTGTCGCGGGAGGAGGCGGCGAGGAGCTTGGGGACGACGCGGGGGTCGGTGTCGGCCTCGGCGACCGTCAGCCAGATCGAACCGGTCCACGCGCCCTGGGCGCCGAGGGCCATCGCCGCGGCCATCTGCCGTCCGTTGCCGATGCCGCCGGCGGCCAGGACCGGGGTGTCGCCGACGGCGTCGACCACCTCGGGGATCAGCACCATGGTGGAGATCTCCCCGGTGTGGCCGCCGGCCTCGGTGCCCTGCGCGACGATGATGTCGACGCCGGACTCCACCTGCTTGCGGGCGTGGTGGGCGCTGGACGCCAGGCCGGCCGTGCGCACGTTGTTGCGGTGGGCGAGGTCGACGATGTCCGCGGGCAGCGGCCCGAGCGCGCTGGCGAGCAGCGCGATGGGGTGGTCGAGCGCGACCTCGACCTGCGGGCGGGCCGTGGCGTCGGTCCAGCCCAGGAGCTGGTGGCTGTGGTCGGCGTCGGCGGGCAGGGCGGGGACCTCGTACTTGTCGAGGATCTCCTCGACGAAGTCACGGTGGCGCGCCGGGATGTAGGACTTGAGGGTCTCCTCCATGGAGCTGCGAGCGGAGTCCTTCGCGGTGGCCTCGCCCACCGAGGCGGAGACGGAAGCCGGCATCACGACGTCCACCCCGTACGGCTTGCCGTCGACGTGCTCGTCGATCCAGCGGAGCTCGGTCTCGAGCTCTTCGGGGGTGAAGTAGACGGCGCCGAGGACACCGAGGCCCCCGGCCCGGGAGACAGCGGCTACCACGTCGCGGCAGTGGCTGAAGGCGAAGAGGGGGAACTCCAGGCCCATGGCGGTGGAGAGTGGTGTTCGCATGGGGGGAACATAGGGTCGGGCTCTTGAAACTGCAACAGGTTCTAGGAATGGAATGCGCTCCGCGCAGCGCGCCGCCCCGCCGTCGGACCGACCGGCTAGGCTCACGGGGTGATTTCCTTCCAGCAGGTCGGTAAGACGTACCCGGACGGGACGGTGGCGGTCGCCGCCACGGACCTGACCGCCGACAGCGGCCGGATCACGGTGCTGGTGGGTCCGTCGGGGTCGGGGAAGACGACGCTGCTGCGGATGGTCAACCGCATGATCGACCCCACCAGCGGCAGCATCCTGATCGACGGCGTCGACATCAAGTCGAAGCCCGCGCCCGAGCTGCGGCGGGGGATCGGGTACGTCATCCAGAACGCGGGGCTGTTCCCGCACCGCACGGTCCTCGCCAACGTCATGACCGTGCCGCGGCTGCTCGGCTGGTCCAAGGACAAGGCGCGGGAGCGGGCGATGGACCTGCTCCTGACCGTCGGTCTCCAAGAGGAGCACGCCGGGCGCTACCCGTTCCAGCTGTCCGGCGGCCAGCAGCAGCGCGTGGGTGTGGCGCGCGCCCTCGCCGCCGATCCACCGGTGCTGCTGATGGACGAGCCGTTCAGCGCCGTCGACCCGGTGGTGCGCAAGGACCTGCAGACCGAGTTGCTGCGCATCCAGTCCGAGCTGGGGAAGACGATCCTGTTCGTCACCCACGACATCGACGAGGCGATCCTGCTGGGCGACAAGGTCGCCGTGCTGAACACCGGCGGCGTCCTGGAGCAGTTCGACACGCCCTCGGAGCTGCTGGCGAACCCCAAGAACGAGTTCGTCGAGGGCTTCCTCGGCGTGGACCGCGGCGTGCGCCGGCTGTCGTTCTTCTCCTCCGGCGAAGTCCCGCTGCGGCCGGACCCGGTCGTCGCCGTGGACGCGCCCTCCGCGGAGGTGCTGGCTCTCAAGAGCTCCCAGCCGTGGCTGCTGCTCGTGGACGCCGAGCGCAGGCCGCTGGGCTGGCTCGAGGCGCGGCAGGTCCCCGGGGACGGTGATCTGGCCAAGGTCGCCACCGGGGACCTCGTGTCCTACGGTCACACCTTCCACGCGGAGTCCGACTCCCTGCGCGCGGCCCTGGACTCCGCCATCCTCTCGCCCTCCAGCCGGGCGGTCGGAGTCGACGACGACGGCAAGGTCATAGGCGTCGCCTCGGTCGAGGAACTGGTGCCGGCGATCCGGGCGGCGCAAGACGGGAGCAGCCCGGAGAACGGCCGATGAACCTGTTCCCGCACATCCCCAGCTATCTGGGGACCTATGCGTCGCTGATCCAGCAGCAACTCACGATGGCGCTGCTGTCGGTGTTGTTCGGACTGCTGATAGCGGTGCCGCTGGCGCTGGTGTGTGTGCGGTACCCGAAGGTCTACCCGGCGGTGGTCGCGGTGCTGACGGTGGTGTACTCGCTGCCGTCGATCGCGCTGTTCGTGCTCTTGGTGCCGTCGACGGGGCTGACGCAGACCACGGTCATCATCCCGCTGTCGTTCTACAGCCTGGCCGCTCTGGTGCCGAACATCGTGGACGGCATCAGGGGCGTCCCGGAGGACGTCCGCCTGGCCGCCGTCGCCATGGGCTACACCGGCACCCGCCGCTGGTTCGCGGTCGACCTGCCGCTGGCGGTGCCGCCGATCATGGCGGGCCTGCGGATCGCGACCGTCGGCAACATCAGCATGGTCAGCGTCGGCACGGTCATCGGCGTGGGGGCGTTCGGCGCCCTGTTCACCGCGGCCGCCCAGCTGGACCGGTCCGATCTGGCCGTCACCGGGATCGTGATGATCGTGGCCATGGCGCTGGCCTGCGATCTGTTGCTGGTCATCACACAGCGGCTGCTCACGCCCTGGAACAAGCGGAGGTCGCGGTGAACGTCCTGAGCGACGCCTGGGGGTGGCTGACCACCGCCGGCAACTGGCACGGCTCCGACGGCATCCCGGTCCGGTTCCTGCAGCACTTCGAGTACTCCATCGAGGCGGTGCTCATCGGGGCGCTGATCGCGTTCCCGCTGGGGCTGCTGACCGGGCACACCAAGCGCGGCGGCCTGGTGGTGTCGTCGCTGGCGAACGTGGCGCGGGCGCTGCCCACGCTGGGTCTGGTGGTCCTGCTGGTGGTCGTCCTGGGCGTGAAGTTCAGCGCCGTGATGATCCCGCTGGTGGCGCTGACGATCCCGCCGATCCTGCTGAACACGTACGAGGGCGTGCGCCACGTGGACCCGCAGCTCACCGACGCGGCCACCGGAATGGGCCTGAACCAGTGGCAGGTGCTCTGGCGGGCCGAGGTGCCGGCCGCCCTGCCGCTCATCCTCACCGGGTTCCAGTTCGCGGCCGTCAACGCCGTGGCGAACACCGCCATCGCGGCGTACTCCTCGTTCGGCGGGCTCGGGCGGTTCATCATCGACGGGCTGGCGACCACCGACTACGGAGAGGTGGCCGGCGGCGCCGTCCTGATCGTCATAGCCGCGATACTCAACCTGCTGTTCTTCGCGGTGCTGCGCCGGCTCATGGTGTCGCCGGGTCTGCGACCGAGGAGGACGGCCACCGTCTAGGACGGCTCAGCACGACAGGCCAGGCAGGGGGGCCAGCACTAAGGACGACCCATGCGAAAGACCGCCATCCTCCTGCCGGTCGCGACCCTGGCCCTGGCCATGCTCGCCGCCTGCACGAACGGCAACCCGCTGTCCCCGGGCCCCAAGAAGGGGCAGGTCACGGTGGGCTCCGCCAGCTTCCCCGAGAACGTGCTCCTGGCCGACATCTACGTCTCGGCGCTGAAGGCCAAGGGCGTGAAGGTCGTCACGCGGTTCAACGTCGGCAGCCGGGAGGTGCTGTACCAGCAGGTGCAGTCCGGCTCGATCACGGTGATCCCGGAGTACAACGGCGCGCTGCTGGGGTATGTGGACGCGAAGTCGCGGGCGACCACCACGTCGGAGATCGACTCGGAGCTGGACATGCGGCTGCCGGCGTCGATGGAGATCCTCGACTCGTCGCCGGCCGAGGACAAGAACGCGCTGGTGGTGACCGGCGCCACGGCCACGGCCGACCACCTGGCGTCGATCGCCGATCTGACGCCGTTCGCGGCCGGGATGACGATCGGCGGGCCGCCGGAGTTCAAGACCCGGTACCAGGGCCTGCCGGGGCTGCAGGAGAAGTACGGCCTGACGTTCAGGGACTTCACGTCGCTGGACACCGGGGGACCGATCACCGTCAAGGCCCTGGCCGACGGCACGGTGCAGGTGGCGACGCTGTTCACCACCGATCCGAACCTCGTCACGCGCGGCTTCAAGGTGCTCGCCGACCCCGAGCAGGTCTTCAGCGCGCAGAACGTGACGCCGCTGGTGTACCGGGACAGCATGACGCCGGTCGCGACCCGGACCCTGAACACGGTGTCGGCGAAGCTGGACACCGCGGCGCTGGTCACGATGATGGCGAAGATCGTGAACGAGAAGAAGGACATCGACGTGGTGGCGGACGACTGGCTGAGGTCGGTGGGGCTGCGGTAGTCCGGGTGCGTCCGGGTGTCCGCTCCCTGGGACGGCGGTTGTCCGGAGTCCGATACGCGCTGAGACGGCGGGCGCCCGGATCCCGGACGGCTCCGACGGCGCTCCAGCGGCCCGTGCCAGCATCTGCGCATGTCCGCTCCGCTGCTCGCCTGGTCCGACCGTCCGGTCGACCTGCTGCGTGTGGCGTCCTGCATGTGTACCGGGACTGCTTCGTTTCCGACCGCACACCCTGGACCCCGGAGCCTTCATGTCTGCCCCCGCGACCCTGCCGCCTGAGCTCGACCTCGCCGCGCCCTTCCTGTCCGACCTCGTCCAGCCCGACCGGCCGCTGTGGACGCCGTCCCAGCTCAGGGAGCTGACGAGGACGCTGGCCCGGGATCACGCCGACGCCCTGCGTCCCCTGGTCCGCCATACCGAACCACAGCGCTGGTGGACCCGCCTGGCGCTGACCCGCGGCGTCGAGGTGTGGCTGCTGAGCTGGCTGCCGGGCCAGGGCACGCAGCCGCACGACCACGGCGGCGCCGCCGGCGCGTTCGCCGTCCTGACCGGCGAGGTGCTGGAGGAGCACCGCTATCCCGGCGCGGCGATCGGGACGCGGCGGCTGGGCACCGGTCAGGCCCTGGGCTTCGGAGGCGACCGTGCGCATGTCGTCCGCAACGTGGGTATCCGTCCGGCCGCGACCGTGCACGCTTATTCGCCGCCGCTTCTGCCCACGCGGGAGTACGCGAGTCTGGAGGAAGTGGTGTGAGCTCCATAGACCTGTTCCTGGAGGAGGCCCGCGCCGAGTTGGAGCGTGTCACGCCGCAGGAGGCGGAGGCCCTGCAGCGGGAGGGAGCGCTGCTGGTCGACATCCGGCCGCACGCGAACCGCGAGGCGGAGGGCGAGATCCCCGGTGCGCTCCCCGTCGAGCGCATCCACCTGGAATGGCGTCTGGCTCCGGACAGTGAATGGCGGTTGCCGGGCGTCACCGCGGACCGGCTCGTCGTCGTGTTCTGCAACGAGGGTTACGCCTCCAGCCTCGCCGCGCGCGATCTGCGACGGCTCGGCCTGGTCCGGGCCACCGATCTCATCGGGGGGTTCCGGGCATGGGCCGCCGCCGGGCTGCCGACGCAAAAGGGCGGGCAGCCGGCGGTGCCGTGAGGCCCCGGACCCGTTCCGGTCACGGAACGGTCTCGAATCATGGTCGCTGAAACATGCCTGAGTCGGTGGTGGTTAGTAGGTTCGACGTGCCTAATGTCTGGAGGGGAAATCAATGATGGTTCGCACGACGGGTAGCAAGGCCCGGATAGTCGGCGCCGCCCTGGCGGTCGCCCTGGCCGCGACCGGCGCCCTGAGCGCCTGCTCGAGCTCCAAGAGCGGTTCGAAGGTCGTCGTCGGGTCGGCCGCGTTCCCGGAGAACGTGCTGCTGATGGAGATCTACGCGCAGGCACTGGAGGCCAAGGGCATCTCGGTGGACCGCAAACCGAACGTCGGCCAGCGGGACGTGCTCTATCAGCAGCTGAAGGCGGACTCGATCACCGTGGTCCCGGAGTACAACGGCTCGCTGCTGGCGTTCCTGGACAAGACCGCCGGCCAGAACACCACCGACGCCGTGGACCAGGCGATCGCCGGCAAACTGCCGAGCAACCTGCAGCTGCTGCAGCCGGCCGCGGCCGAGGACAAGGACTCGCTGGTGGTGACGCAGGCGCTGGCCACCAAGGACAACCTGAAGCAGATCTCGGATCTCGGGCCGTACGCCAAGGACCTGGTGCTGGGCTCCGCGCCGGAGTTCAAGTCCCGGCAGCAGGGCCTGGTCGGCCTGAAGAGCGTCTACAGCCTGGACTTCAAGGACTTCAAGGCGCTGGACAACTCCGGGCCGCAGACCGTCTCGGCGCTGCAGCACGGTGATGCCGACGTGGTCGACCTCTACAGCACCACCTCGGCGATCAAGACCAACGGCTTCGTGGTGCTCAACGACGACCAGCACCTGTTCGGCGTGCAGAACGTGGTGCCGCTGGTATCGAAGAAGAACCTGCCCGCGGCCGGCGTGGACGCGCTGAACGCGGTGTCGGCGAAGCTGGACACCGCGACCCTGACCGGGCTGATGGAGCAGATCGACACGCAGAAGAAGGACCCCTCGGACGTGGCCAAGGCCTGGCTGGCCTCGGTGGGTCTGGGCAAGTAGCCGTCGGGGCGTCCTGAGGCGAGCAGTCCACGGCGAGCAGTCCACGGCGAGCAGTACAGAGCCCGAGTCGGAGCGGTGCGGGGACCGCTTCCGGCTCGGGCTGCACGGTCTCCGGGCCGCGAGGCTGTCCGGCCGGCTAGGGAAGCTTGTCCTTGTGCCCGGACTTCGAGATCAGGGCCATCAGCTCACCGACTGCGGCGGAGGGCAGATTCTTGGCCAGATCCGCGACCCCGACCACGCCGACCAGCTTCCCCGCGGACACCACCGGCAGGCGGCGCACCCGCTGGCGGCCCATGGTCTCCACGGCGTTGGTGACCGGGGCCTCGGCGTCGACGGTGTGGATCTCCCCGCGCATCAGCTCGCCGGCCTGGCGGATGGTCGGATCGTCGTTCGCCGCCACCGCCTCGACCACCAGGTCGCGGTCCGTCAGCATGCCCAGCAGGCGGCCGGTGTCGTCGACCACCGGAACACACCCGACGTCCTCGTCCCGCATCACCCGGGCCACGTGCACCAAGTTGTCCGAATCCAGCACCGACTTGGGCGCCTCGGTCATCACATCGCGGACCGTGACCATGCATCCTCCTGCGCCGACGGGACGGAGTGTTCGGACCCAGCTTCGCCTCCGCAGCTCCCGGGCGCTTTGCCGGGATCTGCCAGACGGGTTACGCAGGGACCCGAGGTCATCCACCGACCGTCACTCGCCCACGTGGCTCCCACCGCCGCCCGTCAAGGAAGCGCTACACGCCACAGACTCACTGGAAAGGGTTATCCTCCCTTGGCAGGAGCCGCCGGTAGCCTGGCGGGGCCCGCGCGACGAGGGGGGAGCCACACCATGACCGAGGCCGTCACCACGGCCGCGAGCGGGCCCGCGGCGGGCCCGGCCCCCAAGGTGACGCTGCCCCGGGAGTTCTGGCGCGTGCTGCGGGTGTGGCCGGACTGGATGTACGGGATGCTCGCCTCCATGGGGCTGGGCTTGGCGACCGGTGCCTTCCTGTACTGGGATCCGTTCGGGACGCAGGTCCGTGATCCGCTGACGTTGATAGTCACCGTCGTGCTGACCGCGGTCGCCGACGCCTCGCTCACCAACCAGCTGGCCGCCGAGCCCGAGTGGGCGCTCCGGGTGCTGTCCGCCGGCGGCGACCCGGCGCGCATGCTGCGGGTCCGCAACCAGGTGCTGTACGTCTTCGAGGCCGGATACGCCTTCGGAGTCGCGGGCCTGGTGATCCTGCTGACCAAGGACCACCACTGGGTGAAACACAACTGGCCGATCATCGCCGAGCTGCCGCTGGCGCCGATCGCCGCCGGGAACCTGGCCTCGGTGCTGTTCCCGTGCCCGTTCATGCGGCTGCGGCACCGGCTGCAGGCCACCACGACGTGGCCGCGCTGGGGTGCCTACATCGGCATCCCGTTCGCCCTCACCAGTCTCGGCACGCTGGCGGTGATGGCCTTCCCGGCGTGGATCGAGCAGCGGGTCGAACACTCGGCCGACCGTATGCACCACCGGCCCGCCTGGCTGACGTCGGACAACATCCACTTCGGCACGTGGCTGATCGCGGTGCCGGTCCTGAACCTGCTGATCTGGGCTGCGGCGCTGAAGGCCGCCAACACCTTGGCCCATCTGCGGAGGCACCACCTGGTGGATCTGATGCGCAAACACGGCGCGCTGGCCCTGAGTATGGAGGACGTCTCCCTGTGGGGCGCGGTCAAGGCGCTGCCGGGGAACCTGAAGGAGATCCCCGGCGAGGTGCGGGACGCCGCGCTGGCCGAGATCGCGGCGGTGCGCGCGGTCGGCGGCCAGGTGGACCGCGGCCTGGAGCACGCGCTGGCGCGGTCGGCGGCCCGGATCCGCGCCGAGCGCGCCGCCGAGCAAGGTACCGGGGCCGCATGACCGGGAACCCGAGGCGGTGGGTGCCCGCCGCGGTCGTCGTGCTCGCGGTG
Organism: Catenulispora subtropica; assembly: GCF_039531675.1. NCBI lineage: Bacteria > Bacillati > Actinomycetota > Actinomycetes > Catenulisporales > Catenulisporaceae > Catenulispora > Catenulispora subtropica. The sequence continues at coordinate 57,926 of NZ_BAAAQM010000052.1, read as the reverse complement.
GCGGCGCTCAGCCTGGCCGCGCGCCGCACCGGCGGTCTGGACAACGGGGTGGCCGACGGGCTCTGGCGGAACCTGCGGCCGGCCGGCGCGCTGGTGTCCGTCCTCGGGCTGGTCGTGGTGGCCGCCGCGTTCGCCAAGCACCGCGACGACGGCTTCGGCCCGCTTCGCCGGGCGGGTACCGCGACAGCGCTGTTGCTGGTGGCCGCCGCCGTGGCGACCCCGATCGGGCTGCTGTTCTTCGGCCGGCAGCCTCCACAGCCGCCGCCGCAGGACCCGTTCCAGCAGGACCCCACCGGCTCCACCATGTCCAGCGCCAGCCAGTCCCAGACGCGGCACGTCAAGCACGCCTCGCCGCTGCGCGGCCTGAGCCTGTCCGAATGGGTGGCCCGGTCGTTGCTGATCCTGGTCCTGGCCGCCGCCGTGGGGCTGATCGCCTACGCCGTCTACCGGCTGGTGCGCCAACGCTGGTTCCCGCGCGCCGCGCTGCCGGTGCTCGAGTTCGACGATCTGGTGGACGCCGACCTGGAGCAGCTCGCCGACGCCGTCGCCGCCGGCAGCCAGGCGCTGGCCTACCGGGGTGACGCCCGCGAAGCGGTGATCGCCTGCTACGCCGCGATGGAGGACGCGCTGGGCGCCGACGGCAACGGCCGCCACGCCGCCGACACGCCCGAGGACTTCCTCCGGCGCGTCACCGGGGCACAGCTCATCCCGGCCGGTCCGGCGCGCCGCCTGACCGACCTGTTCCGGGAAGCCCGGTTCTCGGGGCACTCGATCGGCGAGCCGGAGCGGGACGGCGCCCGCGAGGCTCTGGACGCGATCTCCGAGCACCTCCGGGCGCGGGCCGCCGCGGCCCAGGCGGCCCAGGCGGCTCGGGCGGCTCTGGCGGATCGCGACGCGGCCGCGGCCACCGCCGGTACCGGTGCCGCTTCTCCCGGAGGTCCGCGATGAGTACCCTGACCCCCGCCGCGGACCCGCAGCGTGCCGAACGCCTGCGCGCCGAGCAGCGGGCCCGCGAACGCGGCCGCTGGACCGCGATCGGCCTGGCGCTGGCCGCCATGGTCGCCGTCGTCGGCGGCACGGCCTGGCTGGTGCTCGGCGCGCAGTGGTTCGGCCCGGTGCTCGGCGGCTGCGTCGCCGCGATCGCGCTCGGCGCCTTCTACACGGTCGCCGGACGCACCGTCGGCATGAACGGGGACGTTCGCGAGCGCGTGCTGGAGCGGCACTACATCGGCGTGGCCTGGTACGCCTCCATGCTCCGCACCACCCGCGAACCCGGCGGCTACGAACGCGGATTGCGCCGGGAGCTGACCCGGCTGGCCGCGGCGCGGCTGGCCGAGCGGCACGGCGTGAACCTCTACCGGGACCCGCGGACCGCGGCCGCCCTGATCGGTCCGGACCTGTGGTCGCTGGTGGATCCGGCGCTGCTGAAGGAACGGCGCGGCGTCCCGAAGGACGCCGTTCCGCTGCGCGCGGTGATCGAGCTGATCGACCGGCTGGAGCGGATGTGAGCGTGCAGCAAGAACAGACCGTAGAGAACGGGAGTGACGGGATGACCGACGAGCTGACCCCCGAGCAGACCTGCCGCAAGGCGCTCGCCGTGCTGGACGAGGTGGAGAAGGCCGTCGTCGGCAAGCGGGCCGCCCTGGAGCTGGTCCTGCTCGGTGTGCTGGCCGGCGGCCACGTCCTGATCGAGGACCTGCCCGGCCTCGGCAAGACCCTGATGGCGCGTTCCTTCGCCACCGCCCTGGGCCTGGACTTCACCCGCATCCAGTTCACCCCGGACCTGCTGCCCTCGGACGTCACCGGCGCGCCGTTCTACGACCAGCGCGACGGCGACATGGTGTTCCGGCCCGGCCCGGTGTTCACCCAGCTGCTGCTGGCCGACGAGATCAACCGCACGCCGCCGAAGACCCAGGCGGCGCTGCTGGAGGCGATGGCCGAGGGGCAGGTCTCGGTCGACGGCAAGTCGCACCCGCTGGACCCGGCCTTCGTGGTCCTCGCCACCGACAACCCGATCGAGTACGAGGGCACTTACTCGCTTCCCGAGGCCCAGCTCGACCGGTTCCTGTTGCGCGTCCGCATGGGCTACCTGCCGCCGTCGGACGAGGCCGCCATGCTGCTGCGCCGCCTGGACCGCAAGGCCGAGCGGGTGGAGCTGGCGCGGATCGTGGGCGCCGCCGAGCTGCTGGCCATGCGCGCCTCGCTGGAGGCGGTGGAGGTGACGGCCGACGTCGTCGAGTACGTCGTGGCGCTGGTGAACGCCACCCGTGCGAACTCGCAGATCCAGGTCGGCGCCAGCCCGCGCGGCGGCCTGGCGCTGGTGCAGCTGGCGCGGGCGCGCGCGGTACTGTCCGGACGCGACTACGTGGTGCCCGAAGACGTGAAGGCGGTGGCGGTGCCGGCTCTGGCGCACCGGATCAGCCTGCGGCCGGAGCTGTGGGTGCGGCGGGTGTCGGCCGACGAGGTGGTCGCCTCGCTGGTCTCCGCGACGCCCACGCCGCGCACGCTGCCGCGGCAGCAGGACGCGGTGCCGTCCGGCCCGCAGACCACGAGCCAGGCCCCGGCCCACCGATGAGCTCGCCGTCCCCGGGCGAGCGGATCGGGGGCGCCGGGCCGGCGTCCAGAGCCGCGGCCCAGGCTCCGGCTTCGGCTTCGGCTTCGGCTCGGGCGCAGATGCCCGGTCAGGTTCCGGCTCCGGCCCGGGCCGGAGCTCGGGACCGGGGCCCCGTGGCGCCCCCGGTCCCGCCGATCAGCTGGCGCCCCTCCCAGCGCGCCATGCGCCTGCTGACCGCCGCGGTCTGCGCCCTGGTCCCGGCGATCGTGTTCGGGGCCTGGTGGTGCGTACCGCTGGCGGCCGTGCCGCTGTTGCTGCTGACCGCGCACGGCGGCTCCCACCCGGCGCGGATCCGGGCCGAGGCCGACGTCCCGGACCGCCGCTGCTTCGAGGGCGAGACGGTGACCGCCACCATCCGCCTGGCCGCGGACGCCGCCGCGGGGTGGACCCGCCAGGAGTACCTGCCGCCGCGCCTGCGGGACTTCCACGAGTTCGATCCGACGGCCACGCCGTCGGGCGTGCGCCTGGAGTCCCTGGAACTGACCGGCGCGGTGATCACGGTGCGCCTGCTGGTCCCGCGCTGGGGCCGCTGGTCCCTGGGTGCCGTCGCCGTCGACGTCTACGACACCGCGGGTCTGCGCGTCGCCGCGCTGCAGGCCGACCTCGGCGAGGTCGAGGCCTTCCCGGTCCCGGCCCCCGACGACACCGTCCTGGTCCCGCAGCGCTTCCCGGACCGCTTCGGCGAGCACTCGGCCCGCACCCCCGGCGAGGGCGTGGAGTTCATCGCGGTCCGCCCCTATGTCTTCGGCGACCGCCAGCGCCGCATCAACTGGCCCGCCACCACCCGGCGCCGCGAGCTCCAGGTGAACACCTTCGAGGCCGAGCGGGCCGCCGAGGCGGTGGTGGTCATCGACGCCCTGTCCGACCTGCCGCAGCCTCCGGCGACCGAGGACCTGCGCCCGCGCTCCACCCTCGACATCGCGGTCCGCGGCGCGGCCGGTCTCGCGCAGGCCTACCTGAAGGCGCACGACCGGATCGGCGTGGTCACCTTGTCCGGCCGGGTGCAGTGGTTGACGCCGGGCTCGGGCAACGCGCACCTCTACCGGATCGCGCAGACCGTGATGGACCTGCGCAAGGACTTCACCTACGAGACCGGCGGCCTGAACAGGCTCCCCACCAGGGTGCTGCCGCGCGGCGCCCTGATCTACGTCTTCAGCCCCCTGCTGGATCCCGGTGTGGTGGAGGCGATCCGCGACCTGGCCGACCGCGGTCACCCGCTGGTGGTGATCGACGTGCTGGCCCACGAACCCCACCCCACCACCGCCGGCAAACCGGACCACCTGGACATGCTGGCGTTGCGGCTGTGGCGCCTGGACCGCCAGGCGGTGCGCTTCGTCCTGGGCGAGCTCGGCGTGCCGGTCGTGAACTGGGACGGCGTCGCACCGCTGGACCTCGCGCTGGCGCCCCTGTTGCAGATGCCGGTCGCCGGGAGGGCGCGATGAGCCAGGAAACCGCCGGGTCCGCCGAGCAGGGCTCGGCCCTGAACCGCCCGTTCTGGGCCGGCTACGGGGTGGCGATGGCGGTGATGGGCGTCGGCCTGCCGTTCTGGACCTGGCCGCCGGACTTCACCGACGTCTTCGTCCTGCTGGCGGCCGTCGGGACGTTCATGCTCCTCGCGCAGCCCTACCTGGGCCGCCCGGTGGTGGCCTCGATGCGGCTGCACCGCCTGGCCGTCGTCCATCGCAACACCCTGCTGGTCGGTCTGTTCGCGGTCCTGGTCGCCACCCATCAGCCCCCGGTCTGGGCCGCGGGCGTGGACGCCGTGCTCCTGGCCGGGTTCCTCCTGCTGATGGACCTGGTCAGCATCCCGGCCGCGACCCTGCGCCGCCTGGTGCCTCCGGTCCTGGTGATCGGGCTGGCGGCGCTGATCGCCGGCTCGACTGCCCTGGTCGCCCTGCCCGCGTCGGACGCGTCCTACCGTCCGATACTGGCCGCCGTGGCGGCCGCCGCGGCCCTGGCCGCCGGAGTGGCGACCGCCTTCGGGCGCGCCGAAGCCCGCCGGGTAGGCTCACGGGGAACCGACCACCAGAAACAGGACAGGTCCCCACGATGACAACGCTGACCTCCGGCGCCATCACCCGCTACCGCGTGATGGCCCTGTTCACCGGCACCATGCTCCTGCTCCTCACCTTCGTGGTCATCCCCCTCCAGCTCTGGGCCCACAACAAGACGCTGGAGAAGCCGGTCAGCATCGTCCACGGCTACGGCTACATGGTGTACCTCATCGTGGCGCTCGACCTGTGCCTGCGTGCCCGCTACAAGCCGGTCCGCACGATCCTGATCATGCTGGTCGGCGTGGTGCCCTTCCTGGCCTTCTACTACGAGCGCATCGTGGTCCGCGACACACAGCGGCTGCTGGAGGAGGCGCAGGAGCGGGCCGCCGCGAAGAAGGCGAAGCAGGCGGCGAAGGCTGCCAAGGCGGCGGTGGCGGCGCAGGCGGTTCCGGAGCCGGAGACGCGTCCGGAGCCCGCTCGGGCCGAGTGAGCCGGGCTCAGCGCCCGGCGTGCTTGGCCAGGTGGACGAGGTCGACCCCGGGCCGCAGGGTCTCCCGCCGCTCCTCGCGGTAGCCGAGCCGCTCGTAAAGGCGGATGTTCGCGACGCTGAGATGGCCGGTGAACAGGGCGAAGGACTCGACGCCGGCCGGCGCGGAGCGTTCCAGCTCGGTGAGCAGCCGGGTCCCGATCCCCTGCCCTTGGGCGTCGGGGGCGATGGTCAGGCGGCCGATATGCCACACCGGCCCGTCCTGGCGGGCGCGCCCGACGCCGATGATGCGGGTGTCGCAGGTGGCCTTGAGAGCGAATCCTTCGGCCAGCTCAGCCCGCAACTCCTGATAGGTCTGGGTGAGGGCCGGCAGGAAGGGGTCGCCGTACAGCTGCGCCTCCGTGACGTATGCGGCCCGTTGCAGGGTCAGGATCTCGCCGGCATCGCCGGCTTCGACTGGAGAGATCGTCACGTCCGCCACGGACCGCAGCGTAGCGGCGGGGCTCGCCGCCGCACCATCCAGGCCCGGAGCCCGGACGGCGGAACCGTCGCTACCCGGCGCCCTCCCGGCCGATCTCCACATCGCTTCCCACGGCCGGTACGGGCCGGCCCACCGACCCGGCGATCGCGATCATGCTCAGCAGGGTCGCCACGGCGAGCGAGATCAGGGTCCCGCCGGCGTGCGGGCGGACCGACATCAGCCAGACCGCCCATACCGCCGCGATGGCGGTGATCCGGGCGCTGGCCAGCAGGATCGGGTCCCGGACCAGTCCCGCCAGGTGCGGCGGCAGCGGGCCCTCCGGGGCGGCGTCGGCGGCGTCGAGCAGCCGGGTCGCGGGACGTCCGCTGAACCCGCCGCCGACCACCGAGATGGCGACGACGATGCCGATCGAGGCGACGACCCACGCGTCGCCGAAGCGGAACTCCCCGTCGTGGGCGACCAGGGCCAGCCCGCAGCCGGTCATCAGCAGCGTGGCCAGCGGCATCATCGCCGGCAGCACGCGGGCCGGGCGCACGGCCAGCCGCAGTTCGGCGACGGTCGTCGCCCGGCTCGCCGCGGAGACCGCGTAGACCTCCAGGCCGATCCCGGCGACCAGGACCACGACTCCGACCACGTGCCCGAACAGCAGCAAGGCGTCGACCATGGCGGACCCCCTCACTCCGTGCGCTCTCGCTCCCCGAACCCTCGCGTACCGGACAAAACGTCCGATTCCAGGCTATGGTGGCGCGCCGTCCGGGCAACAGTGCCCGAACGGGTGAAAGGTCGACAGGTCGGCTCAAACGGTCAGCCGACCGGGTCGACAGTCGCCTGATACACCTTCCGCAGCGTCTCGTGCACGGTCCACCGTGTCCGTGCGCCCTCGGTCAGCACCGCGACGTCGCCGGGCCCCACCTCCAGCACGGTCCCGTCCTCGAACTCGACCGTGGCGCGGCCGGAGAGCACGACGAACACCTCGTCGGCCTCGGTGTCCGTGACGACGCCCGGCGTCATCTGCCAGATGCCCCGCACCACCCGGCCGTCCTCCGACTCGGACAGGACCAGCTCCGACACCCGCGGCTCCCCGGCCACGATCTGCGACGGTTCGAGCTCGACCGCCTCCAACACGGCATCGGCGACATGCACGGCGAAACCCGGAACGGCGGTGCGATCTTCAGACATGCGCGGCAGCCTAACCGCGACGAACCTTGCCGCCCACCCAACCGGTGTCACCGCTATCAGGTAGAAATTGACACTGTGGAGGCGCAGGAGCAGACGAACACGGAGGGAAGTCCGGACGACAAGCCGACTGAGGTTCCCTTGCTGGACGCCCCCGCCGAAGCCGCCCGCCGCACCGCCCGCAGATCCGTCCGCGAAGCCAAGCCGAAGCAGTCCCGCGAACCCGCCGCCGAGCTGCCCTACGCGGAGGTCGTCCTCTCCCTGGAGCTCAGCCACCTCGACCGTGTCTTCGACTACCTGGTCCCCGCCGACATGGACGCCGAGGCGCAGCCCGGCGTACGGATCCGCGTCCGCTTCGCCGGGCAGCTGGTCGACGGGTTCGTCATCGGCCGCAAGGCCGCATCGGACTTCGCAGGCCGCTTCGAGTACCTCCAGAAGATCGTCTCCCCGCTCCCGGTCCTGACCCCGGAGATCCTCGACCTGGCCCGCACGGTCGCCGACCGCTACGCCGGCACCCTCGCCGACGTCCTGCGCCTGGCGGTCCCGCCGCGCCACGCCGCCGCGGAGAAGACCCCTGCGAAAGCCTCCGACGCGAACCCTGAGAAGCCGGTCGACGGCGCGCCGTGGGGCGCCTACGGCGGCGGCCGCGAGTTCATCAAGGCGCTGCAACGCAAGACAGCGACCAGACTCCCGCGCGCCGTCTGGACCTGCCTGCCCGCCACCGACTGGGCCACCGCCGTCGCCACCGCCATGCACGCTGTGGCGACGGACGCCGTCGTGTTCCCCGAGCCCGAAGCCGTGTCCGAGCCGGCGATCGCCGCGGATTCCGCGGATTCCGCGGATTCCGACGATCCCGAAGCGCCCCTGGAGGCCGACGACCCGGCCGTTCCAGACCTCGGGCCCGATCCCACCGATCCCGCGCTCCCGGATCCCGACCTGCCCACCGACTACGACATCGACACCGAGAACCTCCGCGACCTCGACGCCGACCGCTACGACGAAGGTCTCGCCGGTACCGCGCCCCGAGCTGACGAGTCCGTCGCCGCTGCGCCTTCACCGGAGGAAGCAAGCCCACTCCAGGTCCCCGCCCGCGGCGCCCTCGCCATCGTCCCCGACCACCGCGACCTGGCCCGCCTCGACGCCGCCCTCACCGAGGTCGCCGGCCCCGGCCACCACGTCGTCCTCTCCGAGGAGCTCGGCCCCGCCAAGCGCTACCAGAACTGGCTCGCGGTCCTCCGGGGCGACGTCCGCATGGTGATCGGGACGCGCTCCGCCATGTTCGCCCCGGTCGCCGACCTCGGCTTCGTCGCGATCTGGGACGACGGCGACGATCTCCACGCCGAGCCCCGCGCCCCCTACCCGCACGTCCGCGAAGTCCTGCTCCTGCGTGCCCACGCCACCGGCGCGGCCGCGCTCATCGGCGGCTACACCTGCACCGCCGAGGGCGCGCAGCTGGTCGAGAGCCGCTGGGCGTACCCCCTCACCGCGTTCCGGTCCACGGTCCGCGCGAAGTCGCCGCTCATCCGCACCTCCGGCGAGGAGATCGAGAAGGAACGCGACCCGGCCGCCGCCGCGGCCCGCCTGCCCAACCTCGCTTGGCGCACCGCCCGCGCCGCCCTCAACGACGGCCCGGTCCTGGTCCAGGTTCCGCGCGGCGGTTACGCCCCCTCGCTGGCCTGCGTCCGCTGCCGCAAACACGCGCGCTGCGGGCACTGCCACGGCCCGCTCGAACTGTCGTCGGGCCACGCGATGGCGTCGTGCCTGTGGTGCGGCCGCCCGGCCGGCGGCTGGCGCTGTGACGGTCTCCTGAACGACCGGCCCTGCGGCGGCGACCGCTTCCGCATGCTCGCCGTCGGCGTCCAGCGCACCGCCGAGGAGCTCGGCCGCGCCTTCACCAACGTCAAAGTCGTCTCCTCGGCGGGGGAGACCGTCCTGGACCGGGTCCCCGACCGGCCGGCGCTCGTCGTCGCCACCCCCGGCGCCGAGCCGGTGGCCGACGGCGGCTACGCGGCCGCGCTGCTCCTGGACGGCTGGTCCCTGCTCGCGCGGCGCGACCTGCGCGCCGGGGAGGAGGCGCTGCGCCGCTGGCTCAACGCCGCCGCGCTGGTCCGCTCCGGCGGCGACGGCGGCAAGGTGGTCGTGATGGCCGAGCCCGGACTGGCGCCGGTGCAGGCCCTGGTGCGCTGGGATCCGGTGTGGCACGCCCGGCGTGAGCTCACCGACCGTGGCGAACTTCACTATCCGCCGCTGGCCCGGGTCGCCGAACTCACCGGCACGCCCTCCGCGGTGGCCGAGGAGCTGCGGCTGCTGCGGCTGCCGGAGGCGGCCGAAGTGCTGGGACCGGTCGCCGTCGAGGTGCCCCGTTCCGACGACCGCGCCGCGCACCGGGCCGCCGCGAAGCGTCCGGACCGGCTGGGAAGAGGAGATCGGCCGGAGAAGCCGAAGGAACCTGTCGAAGTGCCTTCCCACCTGCAGCTTCACCGCGCGCTGGTCCGCGTGCCACGCCGTCTCGGCGGGGATCTCGCCGCCGCCGTCCGCGAGGCCCAGGGTGTCCGCAGCGCGAACAAGGCCGAGGACTGGGTCCGCGTCCGCATCGATCCGGTGCGCATCGGCTGAGGGGCCGACCGCGGGGCCGGCTGCGGGGTCGTTCCCGTCGGGGAGCGCCCTGACGTCGATCCGCCACGCTCCGCCAGCACCCGGACCCTCCGTACACTAATAGCCGAATCCCCGTTAACCCACGAACGGAGCGCGACCCTTGACCGTCCAGGCGATCCGCATCTTCGGCGACCCGGTCCTGACCACCCCGGCGACCGCGGTCGTCGACTTCGACAAGGAGCTGCGCACCCTTGTCAAGGACCTCACCGACACGATGCTGGACGCGCCCGGCACCGGGCTGGCCGCTCCGCAGATCGGCGTGGGCCTGCGAGTCTTCACCTGGCACGTCGACGGGGAGCTGGGCCACCTGATCAACCCCGGCCTCGACCTGTCCGACGAGGAGCAGGACGGCGAGGAGGGCTGCCTGTCCATCCCGGACCTGGCCTTCCCCTGCAAGCGCGCCATGCGCGTGGTCGCCAAGGGCTGGAACATGCACGGCGAGCCGGTCGTGGTGGAGGGCAGCGAGCTGCTGGCCCGCTGCATCCAGCACGAGACCGACCACCTGGACGGCGTGCTGTTCATCGACCGCCTGGACCGGGAGTGGCGCAAGAAGGCGATGCGCGCCATCCGGCTGGCCGACTGGGCCGGCCAGGGGCAGCCCGAACCGGTTGTGAAGGTCTCCCCGCACGCCACGTTCGGACGGGCGATCTGACCATGCGCATCCTGTTCGCCGGCACTCCCGAGCCCGCGCTGCCCGCCCTGAAGGCGCTGCTGGACTCCCGCCACGACGTGGTCGCCGTCCTGACCCGCCCCGACGCCCGCTCCGGCCGCGGCCGCCACCTGGAGGCCTCCCCGGTCGCCAAGCTGGCCGAGGAGGCGGGTGTGGAGGTGCTCAAGCCGGAGAAGCCTCGTGATCCGGAGTTCCTGGCCCGGCTCGCCGCCATCGCGCCCGACTGCTGCCCGATCGTGGCCTACGGCGGCCTGATCCCGAAGTCCGCGCTGGACATCCCCCGGCACGGCTGGGTGAACCTGCACTTCTCCCTGCTCCCGGCCTGGCGCGGTGCCGCCCCGGTGCAGCAGGCACTCCTGCACGGCGACGAGATCACCGGCGCCTCCACCTTCCTGCTGGAGGAGGGCCTGGACACCGGCCCGGTCTACGGCACCGTCACCGACGAGATCCGCCGCACCGACACCAGCGGCGACCTGCTCGCCCGCCTGGCCGAGTCCGGCGCCCGGCTGCTGGCCGCCACCCTGGACGCCATCGAGGACGGCACCGCCCGGCCGGTCCCGCAGCCCGCCGACGGCGTCTCCCTGGCCCCGAAGCTGCTGGCCGCCGACGCCCGCATCGACTGGACGGCCCCGGCGCTGCGCGTGGACCGGCTGGTCCGCGCGTGCACCCCCGCGCCCGGCGCCTGGACCGTCCTGCCCGGCCGGGACGGCGAAGACGATCTCCGAGTGAAGATCTTCCCGGTCACCGCGCTGCCCGGCACCACCGACGTCCCACCGGGCCGGATCGTCCGGGACTCGCGAGGATTGACAGTGGGCACCGGCAGCGGCCACACCGTGCGGCTCGGCGACGTGCAGCCGCAGGGCAAGCGGCGGATGCCGGCCGCCGACTGGGCGCGCGGCCTGCGCCTGGCCGGGGACGAGACCTTCGTCTGAGCCCGCCCCCACCCCGCCGGCCCCCACAACGGAACAGAGAGTCATCGATGGCACCGCGCACCACGCCCACCTCCCCCGCCGATCCGGCGCGCGCCGCCGCGCTCGAAGCCCTGGAGGCGGTGCGCACCAGGGACGCCTACGCGAACCTCCTGCTGCCGAAGCTGCTCCGCGAGCGCGACCTGACCGGCCGCGACGCCGCCTTCACCACCGAGCTCGTCTACGGCACCCTCCGCGGCCTCGGCACCTACGACGCGGTCATCGCCGCCTGCGTGGACCGCTCGCTGGACGCCGTCGATCCCGAGGTCCTGGACGCCCTGCGCCTGGGCGCCCACCAGCTGCTGGCCATGGACGTCCCCCCGCACGCCGCCGTGTCCACCACCGTCGAGCTGGTCCGCGAGGTCGCCAACGAGGGCGCCTCCCGCTTCGCCAACGCCATCCTGCGCCGGGTCGGCCAGCGGGATCTCCCACAGTGGATCGACCGGATCGCCCCCGACCCGCAGGACGATCCCGAGGGCTACCTCGCGGTGTCCCGCTCGCACCCGCGGTGGATCGTGTCGGCGCTCTGGGACTCGCTGCAGGCCCACCGCGGCGCGCAGCGCGCCCACGAGGACATCGGCGCGCTGCTCGACGCCGACAACGCCCGCCCCGGCGTCACCCTGGTCGCCCGCCCCGGCCTGGCCGAGGCCAAGGAGCTGACCGACCTCGGCGCGCTGGCCGCCCGCTACTCGCCCTACGCCGCCTACCTGGCCGGGGGTGACCCGGGCGCCCTGGCGCCGGTGCGCGAAGGACGCGTGGGCGTGCAGGACGAGGGCAGCCAGCTGGTCGCCGCCGCGCTGGCCGCCGCACCGCTGGACGGCCCCGACGAGCGGTGGCTCGACATGTGCGCCGGCCCCGGCGGGAAGGCCGCGCTGCTGGCCGGGCTGGCGCTGGAGCGCGGGGCGTCGTTGCTGGCGAACGAGATCGCGCCGCACCGGACCGAGCTGGTGCGCAGGGCCCTGCGGGGGTACGGGGATCGGCTGGCCGACGCCACCGCCACCGCCACCGCCATCGCCACCGCCACCGTCACCGCCGCTGCCACCGGCGCCGGCTCCGACGCGGCCGCCACCTCGGCCGCAACCTCGGCTGCCATCCCGGCCACCACCCAGCTGCCGAAGCCCGGCACCCTCCAGGTCATCGCCGCCGACGGCATCCGCGCGCCGTGGAAGCACGAGTCGTTCGACCGCGTCATGCTCGACGCCCCGTGCACCGGCCTCGGCGCCCTGCGCCGGCGACCGGAGGCCCGCTGGCGTCGCGGACCGGAGGACCTGGAGCGTCTGACCCGTGTTCAGCGCCGCCTCCTTTCCTCGGCGATCGATTCGGTGCGCCCTGGCGGCCTGGTCGCCTACGTGACCTGCTCGCCGCACCTCGAGGAGACCCGGGATGTGGTCCGCCAGGTGGTGAAGTCCCGACGGGACGTGACCCGTGTGGACGCGCGGCCCCTGTTGCCAGGCCTTCCGGATCTCGGTGGCGGCCCCGACGTGCAGCTGTGGCCGCACCTGCACGGCACCGACGCTATGTACTTGGCGCTCTTGCGCCGTTCCTAGGGCCGATCACCACCGGGAACTGTCTTGGTTCTGTCACAAGATCGCCTCCGGCCCCGCCTCGCTGTAACTCTTCGCGCTCCTCACACCGTCAGGGTGAGTAGCAGGGGTGCTACAGGCGGAGGGGTGGGTGGGCGTGTGTCGGGGTACAGGCGTGCGAGCTGGTGGGTTCCGTGTGGTGCGGCGGGGATGGCGGTCTTGGCGGCAGCGTGGTTGGCGGTGCCGCAGGGCGCTTCTTCGAGGGCTACTCCGTTAGCATCCGGGCCGGCGGTAGCGGCCGCCAAGACGGCGCCGGTAGCTCCTATTACGGCCGCGCCTTCGCATGGGGAGACCGTCGCTATAGGCGAGCCGACAGCGCCGGGCTCAGCTCTCTACACGGTCTCGCTGAAGAGTGACGCGATGGGGCACTCCTGGACGGGAACCGAGAAGATGGCCTTCACGAATCCCGGCAAGGTCCCCATCACTGAGTTCTGGATACGCCTGTGGGGCAACGGAACCGCAGGATGCGGCGGCACGCCAGCCGAGCGCATCAGCGCTCTGGTCGGCGGACAAGTCGCCGAGACTCGGGAGAACTGCACTGCCTACCGCATAGTCCTGGACACCGCGCTGGCCCCGGGTGCTCGCGGCGAAGTGAGCTTCACGCTCTCGATAGACGTCCCGGTCCAGCGTGACCGGTTCGGCATCAACGGGGTCGACACCTACCTCGGCAACGCTCTAGCAGTCCTCGCGGTTAAGGACGAGAACGGCTGGGAGCTACCGCCCTACGTCGCTTTCGGTGAGAGCTACTACTCACTCGCCGCCGACTATGACGTGACGCTCGATCACCCGGCCGCGCTCCAAGTACCATCCACCGGCGTCGTCGCGGGGGAGACAGCGGCAGGGGACCGGCTGGTCACCCATCTCACCGCCGCCAGGGTCCGGGACTTCTCCTGGTCGGCCGGCGCTTTCCATCACGACAGCACGGTCACCGCCTCGGGCGTCACCGTCGACGCCTACTGGCCGAACTCCGAGAGCGACTCCAACTGCCGCGACCTGATGCGTTACGCGGCCAGAGCCCTGGACTACTACAGCACGCGCTACGGCGCCTACCCGTACCCGCGCTTCACGATCGTGTTCGACGAGTTCGGCGCCGCGTTCGACGGTATGGAGTACCCGAACTATGTGCTCGCCTCCGCCTACCAGGGCGCGGTGGCCCACGAGGTCGCCCACCAGTGGTGGTTCGGTCTGGTCGGCGACGACCAGTACCGCCACCCCTGGCTCGATGAGGCTTTCGCCGAGTACAGCACGGAGGAGTTCCAGGGCAATGCCACTCCCGTCCACAACTGTGACTGGATCGCCTCCGACGAACGTATGGACGTCTCCATGGACGTGTACGAGAAGGCCGGTGACCCCTTCTACCACGACGCCGTCTACCACGAGGGCACGTGCATGCTCTACGACCTGGAACACACCATCGGCCGCGATGGCATGGACAAGCTTCTCCGCGATCTGGTGAGCACCTACGAGTACGGGGTCATCCGCCCCGGGGACGTCCGCACGCTGGCGGCCGCCGTGTCCGGCAAGGACCTGTCCGCGTTCTGGTCCCGGTGGCGGAACACGGCGGCCTGACCAACAGGACGGTCACTCCAGCCCCAGGATCCTCGCCGCCTGATCTCGCATCTCGACCTTCCGCACCTTCCCCGTGACCGTCATAGGGAAGCCGTCCACCAGGTGCACGTACTTCGGGATCTTGTAGTGCGCGAGCCGTCCGTGGCAGAAGTCGCGCACGGCCTCGGCGGTCAGCGGTTCGGCGCCGGGGCGCATCCGGATCCACGCCATCAGCTCCTCCCCGTACCGCTCGTCGGGGACGCCGATCACCTGGACGTCCTCGATGTCCGGGTGTGCGTAGAGGAACTCCTCCACCTCTCGCGGGTACACGTTCTCCCCGCCGCGGATCACCATGTCCTTGATGCGGCCGACGATGCTCACGTACCCGTCGGCGTCCATCTGGGCCAGGTCGCCGGTGTGCATCCAGCCGTCGGCGTCGACCGCCTCGGCGGTGCGCTCGGGCTCGTTCCAGTACCCGAGCATGACGCTGTAGCCGCGGGTGCACAGTTCGCCGGGGGTGTCGGCGGGCACGGTCTCACCGCTGTCGGGATCCACCACCTTGATCTCGACGTGCGGGTGCACGCGGCCGACGGTGGCGACCCGGCGCTCCAGGCTGTCGTCGCGGCGGGTCTGGGTGGAGACCGGCGAGGTCTCGGTCATGCCGTAGCAGATGGTGACCTCAGCCATGCCCATCTCGGCGATGACCCGCTTCATCACCTCCACCGGGCACGGCGAGCCGGCCATCACGCCGGTGCGCAGGGAGCCGAGGTCGTACTTGTCGCCGGCCTTCTCCAACAGCGCCAGTTCCGCGATGAACATGGTCGGCACGCCGTACAGCACCGTGCACCGCTCCTGCGACACCGCGGCGAGCGTGTCGGCGGGATCGAACAGCGGCCCGGGCAGCACCATGCACGCGCCGTGGCTGGTGGCGCCCAGGTTGCCCATCACCATGCCGAAGCAGTGGTAGAGCGGGACCGGCAGGCAGACGCGGTCTCCGGGGGCCCAGCCCTGGATCTCGGCGACCTGGAAGCCGTTGCCCAGAACGTTGCGATGTGAAAGCGTCGCGCCCTTGGGGAAGCCGGTCGTGCCGGACGTGTACTGGATGTCGATGGGATCCTCAGGGCTCAGCGCCGCCTCCCGCTCGGCCAGTGTCTCCGCCGCCACGTCGGCGCCGCGCTCGACGAACGCCGTCCAGCCGGGGGTGCCGAAGGAGACGACCTCCCGCAGCTCGGGGCAGTCGGGCCGCACCGCGTCGACCATCGCCACGTAGTCGCTGGACTTCACCTGGGTGGCCGTGAACAGCAGGCTCGTCCCCGACTGCTTGAGCGCGAACCGGATCTCGTGGTCGCGGTAGGCCGGGTTGAGGTTGACCAGGATGCCGCCGACCCGGGCCGTCGCGTACTGCACCAGCACCCACTCGGCACAGTTCGGCGACCAGACGCCGACCCGGTCGCCCTTTGCGACGCCCGCCGCCACCAGGGCCCGCGCGAGATCGGAGACCGCCGCGTCGAACTCCCGGTACGTCCACCGCCGGCCGGTCGCGAACTCCACCAGAGCGTCCAGCTCGGGGTACGCCGCCGCGATCCGCGCCAGGTTCCCGCCGATCGTCTCCTCCGGCAGCGCCGGTGAGTCCGGTCCTCTGCGGTACGACAGCCGCTCGGTCGCGTGGTCGTCGCCGCTCCCGGCGTAGTCGGTGTCCATGCCGCCCTCACCTGCGCTTTCTCAGACCTCGTCGTCAGCACCGAAGCGTAGTGGGGGGTACGTCCGCAGTCGATGGGCCGCGCGGGGCCGGGAACCCCCATCTGCGAGAATCTGAGCCATGAGCTCCGTCCAGATCTCCCCGTCCATCCTCTCCGCCGACTTCTCCCGCCTGGCCGACGAGGTCAACGCGGTCCCGTCGGCCGACTGGATCCACGTCGACGTGATGGACAACCATTTCGTGCCCAACCTGACGCTGGGTCTGCCCGTGGTCGAATCGCTGGTCAAGACCTCGCCGCGGCCGCTCGACTGCCACCTGATGATCGCCGACCCGGACCGCTGGGCGCCGGACTACGCCGAGGCCGGGGCGGGCAGCGTGACCTTCCACGTCGAGGCCGCGCACGCGCCGATCCGGCTGGCGCGCAGCATCCGCGGGGCCGGGGCGCGGGCCGGGATGGCGCTGAAGCCGGCCACGCCGATCGAACCGTACGAGGACCTGCTCCCCGAACTGGACATGATCCTGGTGATGACGGTCGAGCCGGGCTTCGGCGGCCAGCGGTTCCTGGACGTCGTGCTCCCGAAGATCCGCCGCACCCGGCAGCTGATCGACCGGCACGGCGGCTCGCTCTGGCTGCAGATCGACGGCGGCGTCTCGGCCGAGACCATCGAACGCTGCGCCGAGGCCGGCGCCGACGTGTTCGTGGCCGGCTCCGCGGTCTACGGCGCGCAGGACCCCGACGCGGCCATCGTGAAGTTGCGCCAGCAGGCGGAGCTGGCCTTGTCCCGCCTGGCCTGAGCTCGGCCTTCCGCCAAAAACTAGAACGTGTTACATTCCGAGGCGAGTCAGCGTGATGCGCACCACGCCCGGCCGGCCGGGAATGAATCGCGTGGCACACTGGTTCCGTACGACGAACGCGTGCTCCGGGGTCGGTGAAATTCCGAACCGGCGGTGACAGTCCGCGAACCGCTCGATCGCCTCGGCGAACGGGCGGCCGATCCGGTGGAATTCCGGGACCGACGGTTAAAGTCCGGATGGGAGGCTGCACGCGACGGGTCCGCCGACCCGTCGTGGCGTTCGTGACGGCACCCGCCGTGGGCGGGTTCTTCGTCGTCGCGCGCCGCCTCCCTTCACGCACCCCCTTTCCCCGGAGCCCGGGTTCTGGCCGCGCGCCGACCGGGCGGGCGGATGAGGCGGATAGGGGAGTGCACGGTGTTCACTGGCATCGTCGAAGAGCTCGGCCGGGTCGTCGCCCTGGAGACCGAGGGCGACTCCGCGCGGCTGCGCGTGGCCGGCCCGCTGGTCACCTCGGACGCGGAGCACGGATCGTCCATCGCCGTCAACGGCGTCTGCCTGACCGTGATCGAGGACGGCCGGGAGGCCGCGGCGGCCGGTGAGTTCACCGCCGACGTGATGGCCGAGACCCTGGTCAAGTCCAACCTCGGCGATCTCAGGCCCGGCGACCCGGTGAACCTGGAGCGCCCCATGCAGCTCGGCGCGCGCCTGGGCGGCCACCTGGTCCAGGGACACGTCGACGGCGTCGGCACCGTGCTGTCCCGGACTCCCGGCGAGCACTGGGAGGTTGTGCGGGTCTCGCTTCCGGCCGCGCTGTCCCGCTACGTGGTCGACAAGGGTTCGATCACCGTGGACGGCATCTCGCTGACCGTGGTCGAGGCCGACGCCGACAGCTTCACCGTGAGCCTGATCCCGACCACGCTGGAGCTCACGACGCTGGGGCGCAAGCAGCCGGGGGCGGCGGTGAACCTCGAGGTCGACGTCATCGCCAAGTACACCGAGCGCCTGCTCGGGCTCGACGGCAAGGCCGGCGGTGCGACCGGTGCGAACGGCGCGACCGGTGCGAACGGCACGACCGGCGCGACCGGCACGACCGATGCGACCCTCGCGACCGGCGCCGCTATCGGCGCGCAGCGGGCGTGAGCGCGATGTTCCACTGGGCCAACGCGGTCGCGTTCCACTTGTTCGGCGAGACCGTCAAGTGGTCGGACCTGCTGGGCAACCTCCTCGGTCTCGCGACCGTGGCGCTCGCGATGCGCCGCTCCATGTGGGCGTGGCCGGTGCAGATAGCCGGCTGTGTGCTGCTGTTCGGCGCGAACATATCAGCGCACCTCGGCGGCACCGCCGCCCGGCAGGTCGCGCTCGCCGGGATGGCCGTCTACGGCTGGTTCCGGTGGAACGCGGTGCGCAGGAACGAGCACGACATCACCATCCGCTGGGCCACCTGGACGGAGCGCGCGCTGCTCGCCGTCGGTCTGGGCCTGGGCACCGTGGCCTTCGCGCAGGTGCTCGAACACTACAACGCGTCCTGGGCCCCCTGGCCCGACGCCTACATCTTCATCGGGTCGCTGGTCGCCACGATCGCGCAGGCCCGGGGGTACGTCGAGTTCTGGTTCGTCTGGGTCGCGGTCGACGTCGTGGGCGTCCCGCTGGCCTTCAACAACGGCCTGCCGGTGTCCGGCCTGGTCTACGTCTTCTATTTCGCGATAGTCGTCGCGGGGCTGCGCCAGTGGATGGTGAAGGCGAGGGCCCGCAAGGCTGTGCCGTCGGCGCAGTCCGCCGCTTTCAAGGAGGTCACGGTATGAGCGCCGTGGAGTCGGGTGTTCTGGAGGCCAGCGAGCCGATCGTGCTGGACGGCATCGAGCGCGCCCTGCGCGAGCTCGCGGCCGGCCGCCCGGTCGTCGTGGTCGACGACGAGGACCGGGAGAACGAGGGCGACCTCATCTTCGCCGCCTCGCTCGCCACGCCCGAGGTCGTCGGGTTCACCATCCGCTACTCCTCCGGGGTGATCTGCGTGCCGCTTCCGGCCGTCGACGCCGACCGGCTGAACCTGCCGCCGATGACCGCGATCAACCAGGACCGCAAGGGCACCGCGTACACGGTGTCGGTGGACGCCCGCGACGGCGTCACCACCGGCATCTCGGCCGCGGACCGGGCCCGCACCATCCGGCTGCTGGCCGACCCGGCGACCTCGGCCGACGATCTGACACGGCCCGGCCACGTCTTCCCGTTGCGCGCCAACCCCGGCGGCGTCCTGGTGCGCGCCGGGCACACCGAGGCCGCGATCGACCTGTGCCGGCTGGCCGGGCTGCCGCTGGCGGCCGGCATCTGCGAGGTGGTCGAGGACGACGGCTCGATGTCGCGGCTGCCGCAGCTGGCGCGGTTCGCGAAGGAGCACGGCCTGGCGCTGATCTCCATCGCCGACCTGATCGCCTACCGCCGCCGCACCGAGAAGAGCGTGACCAAGGTGGCCGAGACCCGGCTGCCCACCGCCTTCGGCGAGTTCCAGGCCGTCGGCTACCGCTCCGAGGTGGACGGCGCCGAGCACATCGCGCTGGTCCGCGGCGAGATCGGCGACGGCGAGGACGTGCTGGTGCGGGTGCACTCCGAGTGCCTGACCGGCGACATCTTCGGCTCGCTGCGCTGCGACTGCGGCCCGCAGCTGCACGCCGCGCTGCGGGCGGTGGACCTGGAGGGCCGCGGCATCGTCCTCTACATGCGCGGGCACGAGGGCCGGGGCATCGGCCTGATGCACAAGCTGCGCGCCTACGAACTGCAGGAGCTCGGGCACGACACCGTCGACGCCAACCTGGAACTGGGGCTGCCGGCGGACGCGCGGGACTACGGCACCGGGGCGCAGATCCTGGCCGACCTCGGCGTGCGGTCCATGCGGCTGCTGACGAACAACCCGGACAAGCGCAGCGCGCTGGAGGGCTTCGGGCTCCAGGTGGCCGGCCGGGTGCCGCTGCCGGTGACCGTGACCGCCGACAACATCCGCTACCTGCGGACCAAGCGGGACCGGATGGGCCACGAGCTGCCGGACCTGGACGAGCGGGCGGCCGAGCATCTCGCGACCGCGGTCGGGTTCGTGGCCGACCGGCTGACCGGCTGACCGGCTGACCGGCTGACCGGCAGGCGGGCTGAGCGGCGGACGGGATGACCGGCTGACGCGCTGACCGGCGGACACCCCGCCGTTGAGACTGGACCCCACCCCGGGGCCGGTTCTGGAAGACTTTGCCGCGCGCACCACAACGGCACGCGCGGCAGCCACTAACGCACGAGGAGTGAACAGAACGTGAGCGGAGCGGGAGCGCCGGCCATCAGCATCGAGGGCGGCGCGGACCTGAAGGTCGCGGTGGTGGCCGCGCAGTGGCACACCCAGGTCATGGACGGGCTGGTGGGCGGCGCCGAGAAGGCGCTGGCCGAGATCGGCGCGGCGCACGACCTGTTCCGCGTCCCGGGCTCCTTCGAGCTGCCGGTGGTGGCGCAGGCGCTGGCCACGTCCGGCGCCGGCTACGACGCCGTGGTCGCCCTCGGCGTGGTGATCCGCGGCGGCACGCCGCACTTCGAGTACGTCTGTGCGGCGGCCACCGACGGCCTGAACCAGGTCGCCCTGGACTCCGGCACCCCGATCGGCTTCGGCCTGCTCACTTGTGACACCGAGGAGCAGGCGCTGGACCGCGCCGGCCTGCCGGGCTCCCGCGAGGACAAGGGCCGCGAGGCCGTCGAGGCCGCGGTGGCGACCGCCCTGGTCCTCAAGCAGATCGGCGCGGCGCAGTGAACGCCTCGCCCACCGCCGACGAGCCCGTGGAGGTCCGCGTGGGAACCGCTGTCCCGATCACCGCGAAGACGTTCGAGACCCTGTTCGGGGAGCTCACCGCCAAGGCCGAGCGCGGCGAGGAGGGCTCGCGCACCGTCGAGCTGCTGGGCCTGGGCGTCCACGCGATCGGCAAGAAGATCGTCGAGGAGGCCGCCGAGGTCTGGATGGCCGCCGAGTACGAGGACGAGGACCGCACCGCCGAGGAGATCTCGCAGCTGCTGTACCACGTGCAGGTGCTGATGCTGGCGCGGGGCCTGGACCTGGACGCGGTCTACAAGCACCTGTGAACAGGCTTTGTGGAAGGGGCCCCGCGACGCGCCGGGGCCCCTTCTCATCTACTGGACCTTGCCCTTCACCGCAGCGGCGACACTGCTCACGACCGTGTCCGCCACCGCCTTCGGTCCGCCGAAGACCGTGACCGCGCTCAGCGTGTTCGCCCACTGCGCCAGCCGGACCCGTGAGGGCTCGGCCAGCGTGTCCGGCTCCGTGATCAGCAGCGGCATCCCGGCGTTGGCGGCGTAGGCGCCGCCGGTGAGCGCGTCCGGGAACGACTCGCCCGACGCGACGCCCAGCCCGGTCGGCGCATGGCCGGTCACCCGCGCGATCACGTCGGAGACCGCGGCCGCGGTCTCGTAGCGGGTGGGCCCGGCCAGGTCGTGACTCACGATGCGGCCCGTCGTATAGATCTTCGCCACGGCGCGCTGCGCGGCGCCTCCGACCGGATCGATGTTCTGATGCGACCAGACGAACCCGGCCACGGCCGGGTCGAGCGTGTCGCCGTCGGACAGCACGATCGGCGCGTTCTCCACCGCGCCGAGCGGTCCGGCGGCCAGCGCGTCGGGGAAGTCGCGGCCGGTGGCGACGATGACGTGCGACGTGCCGCCGAACGCGCCGGCGACCGCCAGAGAGGTGCGGTAGCGGTCCGCGCCCTGATAACGGACCACGGTGTAGCCGGCCTTGCGCAGCCCCGCCTCGACGCCGGGCGACACGGCCTTGTCCCCGCCGAGGATGTACACGGTCTTCGACGGCCCGGGGCCGCCGGTGGCCCGATCGATCTCGGCGCGCGTCGCCGCGTCGAGCGCCTCCGGGTCGGTGAGCAGCAGCGGCCCGTGGACGTGCGCGGCCAGCGGGACGCCGCTGAGCGCGTCCGGTGCCTGGTCGCCGCGCGCCAGGACGACGGCCGAAGCGGATCCCGGCTTCCACTGTGCCTGGGAGACCAGGCGCGCGGTCTCGTAGCGGTCGGTGCCGCCGATGCGGTGGACGGTGGGGGAGGAGGGAGCGGGCGTGGTCGGGGGAGTCGTGGGCGGCGGAACGGGCGTCGGTGGTCCGTAGACCGTGATCTGCTTGACCAGCGGCCCGGCCGCCGGCCAGCCGTCCTTGTCCGTCGCCGTGACGGTGACGGTGTAGGTGCCCGGCTTGGTGTAGGGGTGTGTGACAGTGGTGTCCGAACAGCCATATCCGGGGGCGTAAATCCACATCTCGGCCGGGGACCCGTCGCCGAAGTCGGCGGAGATCGACCCCAGGCAGGGATCCGCGGCGGGAGCCTGGACCTCGGCGGTGACCTCTCCGCTCGGTCCGTACACGGATCCGCCCTCCCACAGGAGAAGCGTCGGTAGCGGCCATACCCGCTTGGCGACCGCGACCGAGAACCCCTTCTTGGAGGTGTTCCCCTGGCTGTCGGTGGTCGTGACGGTGCCTTCGTAGGTCTTGTCCTCGGTGTAAGCGTGCGTAGGCAGTGGTGCCGTGGCGGGGTAGGGCAGGGTACCGGTGGACGAGCCGTCGCCGAAGTCGACGGAGTAGCTGACGATCGGCCACCACGCGCCGCCGTCGCCGGTGACGTCCACGCTGACCGTCCGGTACGTCGCCGGAGTCGTGCCGGTGGTGGCCGTGATGGTCGGGTTCGGCGCGGCATAGCGCGTGTATTCCAGCGTGCCGCGGTCCGCGTAGCCGATCGGGCCGCTTCCGGTGTCGGCGACGTGCGGATCATCGACCGGCGGGTTGCCGACGGCGTCGCGCGCGGGTTCGTCGCGCGCACCGGAGTCGCCGGAGTCGATGGCCGGCGAGGTCGGAGCCAGGCCGAAGTCCGCCCGCAGGAACGAACCGGCCGCGAGCGCGCTCGCGAAGCCGGGGTCCACGCTGAGGTCGTGGGTCCCGTGCCCGGCCGCGTCGAACGACGGCCCGTCGGGGATCGGCCCGCCCTGGAGGACGATCGTGTCGGCTCCGGGCGTCGCGGTGAGAATGTTGGAGTCGACGGTCGGCCAGGTCCCGGCCCCGGAGACGTCCACCACCAGCGCGGCGCCCGCGACCGCGCCACAGGTGCGGGCGTTGCTGTCGATCGTGTTGGCGAGGTTGACGTCGGTCGAGACGCCCAGCACCGCGATTCCGGCGCCGCAGTTCTCGTCGACGGTGTCCGAGACCACGTCGGCCGTGGCCGTGTCGGTGAGCCGGATTCCGCCGCCGCCGTTGGCCGCCACCACGGTGCCGGAGACCACGACCTGGGACGAGCCCTGGACGGCCAGCCCCGGTCCGCCGTTGTTGTGGATGCTGCCGGCAGTGATCGAAGCCCCGGTCACGCCGGTCAGGCGGATCGCGGGGAGGGTGGTGTCGGGCGTCGCGGCACCGATCTGCGAGCCTGATGCGCTGATGTGACTGAGTGCGATGCCGGACGACGCGTCCACGCGCACCGCTTCGCCGGCCTGCCCGCCGAAGCGGAGGTGGTCCACATGGACGTCGTGCTGTCCGCTGATGGACATCCCGTAGGCGCCACCGCGGATGAGGGCGAAGTTCCCTTGGATGGTGATCCCGGACTTCGTGACGTCGACGCCGCCGGGGAACGTCCCGCGCAGGGAGATGGTCGTACCGCTGCCCACGGTCGGTGAGGCCAGCGCGGCGGGCAGGGTGCAGAACGGAAGCGGGCCGGTGCCCGCCGTCGGTCCCTCGTCGCTGCACGGAGACCCCGACGCGTCGACGAACACTGTGTTCGCCACGTCGGCGTGCGCCGGCGCGGCGACCCCCGCCACACCCGCTCCCGCCGAAGCCGCCAACGTCGACACGGCGATCGCCGCGACCCGCCGGTACCTGCTCATCCCGCCCCCAGGACTCTGAGTCGATCACGCGGCGATCTTCGCCGCCGCGTGATCTCAGCAGAGCTTTGCGTCCCTTGTCAATGACCGGCGCGCCGGGGCTGATCGTGGACGGTCAGGAGCCTCAGTCGTCCCGCTCGGTCCGCGTGTGCTCGTCCACCAGCGCCCGCAGTTCGCCGGCCGCCCGGCGCGCCGCGCGACCGCCGGAGGCCTGGATCCCCATCGCGGGCAGCACCTCGCCGCTGTCCAGGTCCAGCAGCACCCACGGATCGCCGGGGCGCAGGTTCACCCGCACGATCTGTGCCCACTCCAGATGCTGGGTGCGGACCGTGTTCACCACCGTGACGCCGCGCTCGTCGGCGACGATCCGCGGGCGGGCCAGCAGGTACAGGCCGGCCGAGATCAGCGGCCCGATCGCGGCGAAGGCCACGCGCTCCGGGGTGGACCAGGCGGTGGGCCCGGTGTCCGGCAGTATCAGGGCGACGACGACCAGCGTCACGACGAGCACCGCGGAGACCGCGAACACGGCCACGCGGGTGCGGGTCGGGCGGAAGGTCGCCGGGAGCGCCGGCACGGTCTCGGGCACCGGGAGGGCGAACGGGTCGGGCGGTCCGGGCACCTGGCGGTCGCGATCGTGGTTGTCCGTCACCTGCACGCTGGTCCGTTTCATTCCGGTCATTCCGGGCTCGCCGAACCCATGACAGTTAAAGCCGACACGCGAGGATATCCGTGACGAGGATTCCCCTCGCACCCAGATCCCACAAGTCGTCCATCATGCGCTGCGCCTCGGCACGCCTGACCATCGAGCGGACCGCGACCCAGCCTCGATCGTGCAGCGGGGAGACGGTCGGCGACTCGATGCCCGGCGTGATCCGGACTGCCTCGTCGACGTGCTCGGCCCGGATGTCGTAGTCCATCAGGACGTACTCGCGCGCCGTGATCACACCCTTCAGGCGCCGTACGAACTGCTCCACCGCCGGGCTGTCCTCGGCCCCTATCCGCCGGATCAGCTGGGCCTCGGAGGTCAGGATCGGGTCGCCGAACACCTCCAGCCCGGCGTGCCGCAGCGTGGTGCCGGTCTCCACGACGTCGGCGACCACGTCCGCCACGCCGAGCGCGATCGACACCTCCACGGCGCCGTCCAGCTTGACCACCTCGGCGGTCACTCCGGCGGCGGCCAGGTGGTCGCGCACCACGCCCGGATACGCCGAGGCGATCCGCAGTCCGGCCAGGCCGGCCACCCCGGGCTCCTTGGCGACCTTCTCGACGGTCGCGGGCTGTGCCGCGAAGCGGAAGGTGGACCGGGCGAAGCCCAGATCCATGATCGCCTCAGCGCCGGCCCCGGAGTCCAGCAGCAGGTCACGGCCGGTGATTCCGACGTCCAGCCGCCCGGACCCGACGTAGGTGGCGATGTCCCGCGGCCGCAGGAAGAACAGCTCGGCGTTGTTGGCCGGGTCGGCGACCATCAGCTCCTTGCCGTCCTTGCGGGGGCGGTAGCCGGCCTCATGCAGCATCGCCGTGGCCGCCTCCGACAGCGATCCCTTGTTCGGCAGGGCGATGCGCAGCATGGTGTGACCTCTCGTGTACCGGTGGTTGATAGATCTCCAGTAGTAAGTATCGACTAACGCCCGAACCGGGCGGGAGATTGTTCACTCGGTGGGATGACCCCACGATGCCGCGGAGGTGGGAGCTACGCCCCCAGCGAAGCCGTCGCCAGCTTCACCGCGAACCCCACGAACAGCGACCCCACGCCGCCGGTCATCGACGCCGACAGCCGGCGCCGCCGCCGGAACGCCGTCGCCAGCCGGTTCCCCATGAAGATCAGGACGCTCAGATACCCGGCCGAGAACAGCATCACTATCGTCGACAGGACGACGAAGGCCTCGGCCGGATGGGCGGCGTGCGGATCGACGAACTGGGTGAGGAACGCCAGGTCGAACAGGATGGCCTTGGGGTTGAGCAGGCTCACGATCAGCGCGCGCCGGAACGGCCGCTCGGCCTCCTCGGCGACCGCCTCGGTGTCCGCGACGCCCTCCGCGACCGCCTGGCGCCGTGCCTTCCATCCCCGTACCGCGGCCCGCAGCATCCCGAACCCGAGCCACGCCAGGTATCCGGCGCCGAGGTACTTCACGATGTCGAACGTGGTCGGCGAGCCCTTCAGCATCGACGCGGCGCCCAGCGCGGTCAGGGTCAGCAGCACGGTGTCGCCGAGGAACACGCCGGTGGCGGCGCGGTAGCCGGTGCGGACGCCCTTGCGCGCGCCGACGGTCAGCACGTAGAGCGAGTTCGGGCCGGGCAGCAGGACGATGAACAGGGCGCCGAGCACGAACTCGGGGAGGTCGACGGTTCCGAACATGGCGTGAGGGTCTCACACCCCGCGCGGCCGCGCCGCGGGCGTTTCACCGCTTGAAATCGGCGAACGGATCCTGGTCCGGCGGCAGGTCCCCGAGTTCCGCGTGCTCGGCCGCGTGCTCCTCGCGCAGCACCCGGCGCAGCACCTTGCCGATCATGTTGCGCGGCAGCTCGTCGCGGAAGGCGAAGAGCTTCGGGACCTTGTACGGCGCCAGGTGCTGGTGGCTGAAGACGTCCAGTTCCTCCGCCGTCACCGCCATGCCCTCGGCGAGCTGGATGACGGCCTTCACGTTCTCGCCGCGGTACGGGTCCGGCACGCCGATCACCGCCGCGTCGTAGACCGCGGGGTGCTCGCGCAGCACGTCCTCGATCTCGGAGGGGTAGATCGAGAAGCCCGAGGCGATCACCACGTCGCGCTTGCGGTCGATCAGCGTCACGTAGCCGTCCGGGGACATCACGCCGATGTCGCCGGTGTAGAGCCAGCCGTTGCGCAGCGCCAGGCGGGTCTCGTCCTCCTGGTTCCAGTAGCCCTGGAACAGCTGCGGGCCGAACACCACCAGTTCCCCTGCCGCGCCGATGGGCAGCACCCGGTCCTGGCGGAACTCGTCGACGATCTTCACGTGGGTGTTCGGCAGCGGCAGGCCGATGGTGCCGGGGCGGGCGTTGGAGTTCAGCGGGTTGGCCAGCGTCACCGGTGAGGACTCGGTCATGCCGTAGCCCTCGGCCAGCCGGCCGCCGGTCGCGGCCTGGAAGGCGTCGATGGTGTCCACCGGCAGCCGCATCGCGCCGGAGATGCAGGTGCGGATGGAGCGCAGGTCGTATTTGCCGATCTTCGGGTGTTCCAGCAGCTTGCTGTAGATCGGCGGCACGCCCGGGAACACGGTGGGGCGCTCGTGCTTGACCGCGTCCAGCACCAGCTCCGGATCGAAGGTCGGCAGCAGGACCAGGGTCCCGGCCAGCAGCACGCCGGTGACCACGCAGAGCATGAGCCCGTAGACGTGGAACAGCGGCAGCACGCACAGCACCGACTCCTTGCCGGGCTCCGCGTGCGGGTCCCAGGCCCGGACCTGGTGCGCGTTGGCGACCAGGTTGCGGTGGGTCAGCATGGCGCCCTTGGGCCGTCCGGTGGTCCCGCCGGTGTACTGCAGCACCGCCAAGTCGTGCGCCGGGTCGACCGGGACCTGCTCCACCGGGCCGGGGGAGGTGGCCATCAGCTCCGGGTAGGGGATGGCGCGGGCGCCGGCCGGCAGCGGTGTGATCAGCCGCTCGCGCTTCTCCCGCGCCGCGCCCAGCGGCAGGTCGAGCAGCTTGCGCTTGAGGGCGGGCAGGAAGTCGGCCAGGCACACCGAGATGACGTGCTCCAGAGCGGTCCCGGGGCGCGCGGCGTCCAGGGTGGCGTAGGCGCCGTCGAAGACGATCGCCACCTTGGCGCCGGAGTCGGTGAGCTGGTGCCGCAGCTCGGAGTCCGTGTACAGCGGGTTACAGGCGACCACCACGGCGCCGAGCCGGAGGATCGCGAAGAAGGCGGTCACCGCCGCCGGGCAGTTCGGCAGCACCAGCGCGACCCGGTCGCCCCGCTCGACGCCCAGCTCCCGCAGCGCCCCGGCCAGCCGGTCGACGTCCTGGCGCAGCTGCCGGTAACCGGTCTTGCGCCCGAAGAAGACGAGGGCCGTCCGGTCGCCGAAGTCGTCGGCCGCGTCGTCGAGCAGCCGGGTCACCGGGACCGAGGGGATCGTGACGTCTGTGGGCACCCCCGCCGCGTAGAACTTCAGCCAGGGCCGTTCCGCGTACGGATCCGGATCGACTGGTGACGGTGTCGGATCGCTCACACCGGGAGTCAAACACGTATTGGTTTACTTGTCAGTAGAACCTGTGGACACAAGATCGCAAAATCAGCCGTTCTCAGGATGGACGGCTGCCCTTCACACAGCGGCCACGCCCGCTACAGTCCGAAGATGCGCTACATCATCATCGGCGCCGGCGCGGTCGGCGGGAGCATCGGCGGGCGCCTCGCGGAGGCCGGGCACGACGTGGTCCTGGTCGCGCGCGGCGCGCACCTGACGGCGTTGCGGGAGCACGGCCTGCGGCTGCTCACGCCGGACGGCGACCTGCAGCTGCCCATCCCGGCCGTGGCCGGCCCGGAAGAACTCGGCGAGCTGCGGCCCGACGACGTGCTGATCCTATGCGTGAAGTCGCAGGACACCGCCGCCGTGCTCCAGCAGTGGGCCGGACTGCCGGTCGCGGGCGGCGCCGGCACCGCCGCGGAACTCATCCCCGTGGTCTGCGCGCAGAACGGTGTGGAGAACGAACGCGTCGCCCTGCGGCTGTTCGAAAACGTCTACGGGCTGTGCGTGTGGCTGCCCTCCCTGCACCTGGAACCCGGCGTCGTGGCCGCGCACTGCGCGCCCCAGTCCGGCATCCTCACCGTCGGCCGCTACCCCGACGGCATCGACGACCGCATCAAGCAGATCGGCCACGACCTGGCCGAGAGCCGCTTCGACGCCCCGGTGGTCGACGACGTGATGCGCTGGAAGTACGGCAAGCTGCTCAACAACCTCGGCAACGCCTTCGAGGCCGTTGCCGACCTGTCCGCCGACGAGGAACTCGCCGAACGCCTCGTCGACACCGCCCAGGACGAGGGCCGCCGCGCCCTGAACGCCGCCGGAATCCCCTTCGTCGGCCCCGGCGAGCGCCGCGCCGTCCAGGCCGACCGCATGGACTTCGCCGAGATCCCCGGCACGCCGCGCGGCGGGGGCTCCAGCTGGCAGAGCCTGGCCCGCGGCGCGGGGTCGATCGAGACCGACTACCTGTCCGGGGAGATCGTGCTCGTCGGCCGCACCCACGGCGTCCCCACCCCGGTCAACGCCCTGATGCAGCGACTCAGCGCGCAGTTCGCGGCCGAGGGGCGGGCGCCGGGGAGTATGGGGCTGGGGGAGTTGGCCGAGTTGGTGGCGCGGGTGCAGAAGACGGAGGGCTGAGCCGCCGGCCGCAACCTCGCCCCGACCCTCCCCGTGTCTGTAGGAAAACGGAACGCGCACTGCGCGCCAGGGCGAAGGACGGGGCGGGATGGCCGATGACTCCGAGTTCGACGACTTCTACAGAGGTACGTCTCATCGCCTCCTGCAATATGCGTACGCGATGACCGGAGACCTGGGCACGGCCCAGGATCTGGTGCAGGAGGCTTACATCCGGGCGTGGCAGCGCTGGTCCCGGGTTCGGGGCTACGACCAGCCCGAGTCCTGGCTGCGGATGGTCGTGCAGCGGATGGCCACCGACCGGTGGCGCCGCCTCGGTGTCGCGCGGCGGGCGAGGGCCGCGGGCGCGTGGGAGCCCGGGCCCGCGGCGCCGGCGCCGTCCGAGAACACCGTCGTGCTGGTGCGGGCGCTGCGCGGGCTGCGAGAAGCCGAGCGGCGCGCGCTGGTCCTGCACTATCTGCTGGACCTTCCCGTCACCGACATCGCCGTGGAGACCGGGGCTCCGGTCGGCACGGTCAAGTCGTGGCTGTCGCGGGGCCGGGCGGCGCTCGCCGCGGAGCTGGAAGGGGTTTCCCATGCCTGCTGAGATCGAGGACTTCTTCCGGGGGGCGCGGATGGACCTGGCCGGTCAGCCCATGGCTCCGCCGGAGGAGCTGCGGCGGGTCGGGACTCGGCGCACCGGGAACCGGCGGGCGGCCGGGGCCGCTGTTCTCGCCGCGGCCGCGGTGGCGGTCGTGGTGGGTGTCGCGCGGTTCGGCGGCGGCGCCTCGTCCGCGCCGTTGCCGCCGGGCGCGACCACGACGGCGCAGTCGCCGTATCCGACTTCTGCGACGCCGAGCCAGGCGGCCACCACGGTGCCGACCACGCCGAGCAGCAACTCGAGCAGCAACCCGAGCGGCAACCCGAGTAGCAACTCGAGCAGCAGCCCGAGCAATGGCCCGACCACGACTGGCTCGGCGCAGGTGCCCGGGGCGACCGGGACCTCCGGCACGCCGGCCACCCCGCCGTCCTGCCAGATGAACCAACTCTCGGTCACCGAAGGCCACGGCGGCGCCGCCAGCGGTCTCGAAGTCGTCCCGCTGCTGTTCCGGAACACCGGCACCACGACCTGCCGCCTGCAGGGCTACCCGGAACTCGCGGCCGCGGACAGCTCCGGCAAGCAGATCTTCTCCGCCCGGCAGACGCCCCGCGGCCCGGCCGGCGGGCTGGCGGCCGGGGACAGTACGCCGCCCGCCGTGGACCTGAAGCCGGGGCAGACAGCCTCCGCTCTCTGGGAGTGGGAGGCGCCCGCCACTTCGAAGAACCTCTCGTGCGCGGCCATCGGCTCGGTCCGGCAGGTCCAGATCTCGCTGCCGGCCTCCCCAGGACAGACCACGCTGTCCTGGAACATCTCCGGCTCGTGCAGTGACGACCTCCAGGTCAACCCGTTCGTGCCCGGGACGACGGGACGGCAGGGCGGGAACTAGGCCCGCCCCACCACCACCGCCGCCCCGTGGCCGAACAGGCCCTGGTTGACCGCGACGCCGACGCGCGCCCCCTCCACCTGGCGCGCGCCGGCGTCGCCGCGCAGCTGCCATGTCAGCTCGCAGACCTGCGCGATCGCCTGGGCCGGGATGGCCTCGCCGAAGGAGCTCAGGCCGCCGCTGGGGTTGACCGGGACGCGTCCGCCGAGTGCCGTGACGCCGTCGTGCAGCAGCTTCTCGGCCTCGCCGGGCGCGCACAGGCCGATCTCTTCGTACCAGTCCAGCTCCATCGCGGTGGTGAGGTCGTAGACCTCGGCCAGGTCCACGTCCTCCGGACCCAGGCCGCAGGCCTCGTAGGCCGAATGCGCCAGGGACTCGCGGAAGGTCCGGGAGGCGGGGGCGGTCAGCATGGTCGAATCAGAGGCCAGGTAGGGGAAATCCGGAACGGTTCTCGGATACTCCGGAGTGATCGCCGAAATCGCGCGGATGCGCACCGCGTCCCGATCCAGCCGCCGCGCGTATTCCTCGGACGCCAGGACCACCGCCGCCGCCCCGTCGCTGGTCGCGCAGATCTGCAACAGGCGCAGAGGGTCGCTGACCATCGGGGAGTTCAGGACGGTGTCGGCGTCCACTTCCGCGCGGAAGCGCGCGTTGGGGTTCAGAGAGCCGGCGCGTGCGTTCTTTACTTTCACCGCCGCGAAGTCCGCCTCGGTCGAACCGCGCAATGCCATCCGCCGCCGCGCATACAGGCCGAAGTAGGCCGGGTTGGTGGCACCGAGGAGGCGGAATCGCAGCCAGTCCGGGTCGTCCGGGCGATCTCCTCCGACGGGTGCGAAAAAACCCTTAGGGGTGGTGTCCGCGCCGACCGCCAAAACGACATCGGCGAGGCCGGCGAGAATATGCGCGCGGGCCGTCGAAAGCGCTTGGGCTCCAGTGGCGCATGCCGCATAACAACTCGCGACCGGCGCTCCCTGCCAGCCCAGGGCCTGGGACAGCGCCGAGCCCGCGACGAAGCCGGGGTAGCCGTTGCGGATGGTCTCCCCGCCCACGACCAGCTGCACGTCCCGCCAGCCGATGCCGGCGTCGGCCAGGGCGGCGCGCGCCGCGACCAGGCCGTATTCGATGAACGACTTGCCCAGGGCGCCCCAGGGGTGCATACCGACACCCAGGACGGCGACGGAGTCCGGCCGGCTCATGCGGTGGGCCTCCAGTTCCAGACCCGTTCCTCAACGCCCGTGGAGGAAACGAGCACTCCGGGCGTCAGTTCCATCGCCATCCCGACGCGCAGATCGGCCATCGGGACGTCGGGGGCCACCTGTCCGAGCACGATCATCCGCTCGGCGGTCAGCTCGACGGCGGCCAGTGCGTAGGGGGAGAACTCTGTATCCGGCGGTCGCGGGTACGGCGGCGGCGGGACATACCGGGCATCGGTGTAAGACCACAGCGATCCGGTGGTGGACAACGGGTGAGGGCTCTGTTCCTGCCCGTCACAGTCCGGGTCCGGACAGCCCGGGATCGGGCGCGGGGGGAAACTCAGGGCGCCGCACGTCGTGCAGCGGCCGGCCAGCAGGACGAAGCCGTCCGGACCCTCGCGGAACCACGCGGCGGTCCCCGGAGCGGCCGGTATGCCGTCAGTCATGGATCTGACGGTATATCAGATTTCCCGCTCCGGGGAACGCAGCCCGCGTTCGTTTTAGCGAAAGGTCAAGACGGTGGCAGAACTCGCATGATGTGCGGTCGCGCTGTGCGCTCCGCGCCGGTGGGCTTCCTAGTCGTCGACGCCCCGGCGGCGGCTGCCGCGCTGGTCGTCGAGCCGGCCGAGCACCCCGGGGAGTCGTTCCAGCAGCCCCACCAGCTGGTCGAACTCCTCGTCGGTGTAGGACCGGCGCAGCGAGCGGTCCAGGGCTCGCACCCGGCGCTTGGCGGCCTCGTAGGCCTCCTTGCCGCGCGCGGTGACTTCCGCGTCGATGACGCGGCCGGCACCCCGGCCGAACTCGCGGGTGATGTAGCCCTTGCGCTCCAGCGCGGCCACCAGCCCGACCATGGCCTGCGGCGTCACCGAGACCGAGCGGGCCAGCGTTGCCGAGGAGGCGCGGCGCAGATGGACCAGCGCCTGGAGCACGCCGTACTGGGCCTCGGTGAGGTCGAGTTCGGCGAGCAGGCGCGTCATGTGCCGGGCGAGCTCACGGTCGCACATCGTGAGCAGCCACGGCAGGTAGCCCGTGGAGGGCCGGTAACGGACCGGGCGATGGCCGCGGCCGGCGAGCGATCCGCCGGAGGCCGGGACCAGTTCCTGATCGTCCTCGTCCTCGTGCTCGGCGGAGTGTGCAGATGTGTGTTCTGACACGGCGGGTGTTCCCCCCTTGCGTGTTGGTGCCATTCCCGTGCCGCGTTCCCGCCAACGCGGTGACAGCGCTCATGTTGCGCGTCGAGTGGAATGGACTTGTTCAAGCCCATCATATTCACGGAATGGGGGCTAGCACAGCGGGTGAGCGCTGTAGATCTGTGTACGCAGATTTACGGATGTTGAGAGCTCAACATGACGGCTATGCGCGCGGCGGCTACCGTGGGTGCCCACACCCGGAGGCGGGCGGGCGCGACAGGGCCCTGCGGCAGGTCTGAGCCGCAGCGAAGGTAGGGGCGCAAGGATCGCGTGGGGGGTGTGAGGTTGTACACGACCGGGGGGAGTCGTGGCGGGCGGCGCCGGCGAGGACACCGTCCGTAAAGCTGAGCGCTCCACCCGCGCTGCCGGATCACCTGGGGGGAGAGGGAGACAGGGCGCGGGTGGAGCGGTTTCGTACTCGGCGACACCGTGCGGGCTGGTGCGGTGGGTCGGCCGGTCCTGCATCACAGAGGCTACCGCTTGGACACGCTGAGTTGATGATCATGGGCCAGTTCTTGAACCAGACTTTGCCCTTTCTTGGTGAAACCGCCCCGGACCCGCGCCGACGCCGTGGCCAGGGGTGCTGATCGCCTATGGTTCTCTCGTGAAACGAGGCAGGGCGGGCGGTTACGACGACGGCTACGGCGAGGAGCCCTACGACGAGTCGTACCGGGACTACGGGTACGACGACGGGTACCGGTCGCCGGACGACGACGCCACCGTCGACGTGCGCTCCCTCGGCTACGACGGCCACGACGGCGACGGTTACGACGGCGACGGCTACAACGGCGGCGGTGACGCCTACAACGGCGACGGCTATGACGACGGCGAGTACGACGAGGACTACGAGGCGTACGACGACGGTCACTCCGACGACGCCGAGGAGGAGCTGCCGGTCTCCAACCGCATCTTCACCATCCCGAACCTCATCAGCCTCGCCCGCCTGGCCGGCGTTCCCGTGTTCCTCGGCCTGATCCTGTCGCCCTACTACGGCGGCCCCAAGTACGACGTGTGGGCCCTGGTGATCCTGGCGCTGTCCGGGTTCTCGGACTGGCTGGACGGCAAGCTGGCCCGGCGCTGGAACCAGATGAGCAAGTTCGGCGCGATGATCGACCCGCTGGCCGACCGCCTCTACATCCTGGCCACGCTGGTCGGGCTGACGATAAGGCACATCATCCCGCTGTGGCTGCCGGTGGTGCTGGTCGGCCGGGACGTGGCGATGCTGCTGTTCATCACCCCCCGGCTGCGCAAGGCCGGCTACGGCGTGGCGCTGCCGGTGCACTTCCTCGGCAAGGCCGCGACCTTCAACCTGCTGTACGCCTTCCCGCTGCTGCTGCTCGGGCAGATCGGCGAGAAGCACAGCCACCTGACCGACATCGGCAACATCTTCGGCTGGGCCTTCGTCGGCTGGGGCACCGCGCTGTACCTGCTGGCCGGAGCCATGTACTTCGTGCAGGCCCGGCAGGTGACGCGCGGCACGGGCCGGTGACGGCCCGGTCAACGGGCGACCGCGGCTGAGGACATGCCAGGATGACCTCCATGCCCACGCCGCCCCGCACGCCGAACGGGTCCCCGACCAGGACTCCGGACGGCCGGCGCCGCGACGCCTCCATGTCGCTGCTCACCGGTCTGCTCAGCGAGACGCTGGATCCCGGCTACGCTGAGGCCGCCGCGCGCCGCGAGGCCCGCGGGGAGAGCTCGGAGCACGGGCACTGGACCAAGCGGATGTCGCCGACGGTGCTGCTGGGCGTGGCCGCGATCGCGCTGGTGCTGGTGATCGCCGCGATCCAGACCCACCGCCAGGCGCCGCAGGTGGAGCGGGAGCGCAAGCAGCTGATCTCCCGGGTGCAGGACGTGGAGCGCAAGAACTCCGTCGACGAGGACCAGATCTCCATGGTGCGGGCCCAGCTGCAGGCCGCGCAGGCCGCGGCGCTGGGGCCGTCCACCGAGCAGGGCAAGGCGTTCGCGGCGATGTCGGTGTCGACCGGCGCGGTGCCGGTGACCGGGCCGGGGCTGGAGGTCGTGCTCGGCGACGCCACCGGCTCCGCCAACCCCTCCGGGGGTGACGTGCGGCAGCAGGGCGGCGGCGACCTGAGCCGGGTGCAGGACGTGGATCTGCAGCACGCGGTGAACGGGCTGTGGTACTCCGGTGCGGAGGCGATCGCCATCAACGGCCAGCGGCTGACCGCGCTGTCCGCGATCCGCACCGCGGGCTCGGCGATCCTGGTCGACTTCCGCCCACTGTCGCCGCCGTACACGCTGCAGGCGATCGGCGACCCGAAGTCGATGGCGGCGAAGTTCGCGAACAGCACCGAGGGCAAGTACCTCTTCGGGCTGAAGTCCCAGTGGGGCATCCGCTTCGACACCGGTACCAAGGACCATCTGGCGCTGCCCGCGGCCTCCCAGCTGACTGTCAACGATGCGGTGCCGGTGCCTTGAGGACCCCCGAGGGTTCGGTACGGTGGCCCCAGCAGTTTTCCGAACCGGGCTACGAGATGATCTGGAGGGCGTCGTGATCGCGGCGATCGGACTGGTGATCGGCGTGATCGCGGGGCTGGTGTTCCATCCCACCGTCCCGGACGGACTGGCCCCCTACCTGCCGATCGCGGTGGTGGCGGCCCTGGACGCGGTCTTCGGCGGCGTGCGCGCCCTGCTCGACGGCATCTTCGACGACAAGGTCTTCGTGGTCTCCTTCGTCGCCAACGTGGTGGTGGCCGCCCTCATCGTGTTCCTGGGCGACCAGCTCGGCGTGGGCTCGCAGCTGACCACCGGCGTCGTGGTCGTGCTCGGTATCCGCATCTTCTCCAACGCCGCGGCCATCCGCCGCCACATCTTCCACGCCTGAGAAGGAGCGTTCGGTGCAGACGCGGCCGGGAAGCGGGGCTGAGCCGGAGAAGGAGCCGGGGGAGGGCGAGGAACGGGATCCGTTCACGCCGAAGGTGCGGCCGGAGGGTGAGGCGGATCCTGAGCCGGAGCCCGGGGAGCGGGAGGATCAGGCCGCGCAGGAGTCTGCGGATCCTGAGCCGGTCGCTTCCGATGAGCCTGCTGACGAGGAGTCTTCCGGCGAAGAGCCTTCCGGGGGAGAGCCTTCCGGCGAGGCAGAGGAAGAAGCTCCTGTCGCCGCCGCGGATGAGGCTGAGGAAGCCGAGGAAGCCGAGGAAGAAGAGCCCGCGCCTCGCCGCCGCTCCGAGCCGAGCGGTGAGGGGGACGGAGGCCAGGAGCCTCCCCGCCGCCGCTCCGAGCCGAGCGAGCAGCCCGCCTCCGAGGAGCCCCCGCGCCGTCGTACTCCGGCCGGGCCGCCCCCCAAGCGCCGTGTCGGGCCGCCGCCGCCCGGGGAGCCGCGGCGTGCCTCCGGCCGTCCGCCGGCCGCGCACGCCTCGTCGGAGCCGGGTCCGCGCCGTCGTCCGCAGTCCGGGCCGGCCGCTCATGCCGCGGACTCCCCTCGGCACCGCCCGGGGGCCGAGTCCCGGCGTCCGGGGCCGCACCCCGCCCCGCAGGCCTCCCCTCCCGCCGATCCCGTGTCCCTCGGCCGCAAGCGCTTGTTCGCCGCCCTGTGGCCGCCGCGGATGTCGCGTAACCAGGTGGTCGTCGGCGTCCTGCTGGCCGCGTTCGGGGCCGCGCTGGCCATCCAGGTGCACGCCACCAACACCTCCGACCAGTTCCTGCGCGCCGCGCGCAGCGACGACCTGGTGCACATCCTCGACGACGTCACCGCGCGCGGGCAGCGGCTGGACGCCGAGCTGCGCGACCTGCAGACGCAGAACGCGGCGATCCAGAACAGCGCCGACAAGGCGCAGGCGGCGCTGGCGCAGGCCCAGCAGAAGGCGAAGGACCTGCAGATCCTGGCCGGGACGGTCAAGGCCAAGGGGCCGGGGATCACCATGACCATCGCCGATCCGCAGGCCCAGCTGAAGTCCGCGACGCTGCTCAACGCGCTGGAGGAGCTGCGGGCCGCCGGGGCCGAGGTGATCCAGATCGGGGACGTGCGGGTGGTGGTGTCCTCGGCGTTCGTCGACACCCCGGACGGCGGGATCGCCCTGGACGGGCACAACCTCACCCAGCCCTACGTCTACAAGGTGATCGGCGACCCCAACACGCTGCAGCCGGCCATGCAGATCCCCGGCGGTGTGGTGGCCAGCGTGCGGTCGGTGCCGGGGGCCTCGGCGACGATCACGCCGGGCCAGGTGCTGGTGGACGCCGTCGCGCCGCAGCCGTACCCGGAGTACGCGAAGGCGGGCTGACCGGGCCCGGTGCGCCGCGGTGCCGTCCATGGTCCAGAATATGACCGCGGGCCCGCCGGTCCGTGGCGGCCGCCGCGCCGCCGACCACCCTCGAGGAAAGGGCGGCAAGGAAGCCGATGACCCCCGAAGAGCTGAAGTACACCGCCGAGCACGAGTGGGTCCGCTCCGGCGACGCCGACAGCGTCCGCGTCGGGATCACCGACTACGCCCAGGAGGCGCTGGGCGACATCGTCTTCGTGCAGCTGCCCGAGGTCGGGTCGCGGATCACCGCCGGCGAGCCGTGCGGCGAGCTGGAGTCCACCAAGAGCGTCAGCGACCTGTTCGCCCCGCTCACCGGCACCGTCACCGCCGTGAACTCGGCCCTGGACGGCCAGCCCGACCTGGTGAACTCCGACCCCTACGGCGAGGGCTGGATCTTCGACGTGGAGCCGGACGACGTCTCCGAGGTGGACGCCCTGCTGGACAGCAAGGGCTACGAGGCCACGCTCGAGGGCTGAGCCGACGCGCCCAGCCGAGCCTGAGGTCCGGGACCGGAACGTCCGGTCCCGGACTTCGTTTTCGAGGGCTGAGACGACGTAGGGTGGACACGGCGGCGTGTCGGGACGGCGCCGCGCGCCGAGGTGGCGACGGGAATCCGCACCGGGTACTCGGCGCGTTCCGGTTGACCTCGACGAGAAGCGCCCCATAAGTTGCGACCAACGCAGGCGGCTGCCACCGCCCGCACCGAATCACCCGGGAGGCCCACGACATGCCGTTCTGCACCAGGTGCGGGAACGCCAACCAAGCGGGGAGCCGCTTCTGCTCGCACTGCGGCACCGCCTTGGCCGAGCCCCCGCTGCCGGGTGACCCCCTGGCCGCCGAGGGGGCCGCGGAGCGGACCTCGACCATGTCCCTGTCCGGCGTCGACCTGGCGGAGGCCGACCAGGCCGCGGTCGGGGAGGACACCGAGCGGATCGGCGGGCTGGGCCCGGCCGACCGCGAGGCGCTGGCCGCGCTCCCGGCCGGCTCGG
Organism: Catenulispora subtropica; assembly: GCF_039531675.1. Taxonomy (NCBI): domain Bacteria; kingdom Bacillati; phylum Actinomycetota; class Actinomycetes; order Catenulisporales; family Catenulisporaceae; genus Catenulispora; species Catenulispora subtropica. The sequence continues at coordinate 19,932 of NZ_BAAAQM010000052.1, read as the reverse complement.
CGCTGCTGGTGGTGCGCCGCGGCCCGAACGCCGGCAGCCGCTTCCTGCTCGACGCGGACGTCACCACGGTGGGCCGCAGCCCGGACTCCGACATCTTCCTGGACGACGTCACCGTCTCCCGCCGCCACGCCGAGTTCGTGCGCAGCGCGCAGGGCTTCCTGGTGCGCGACGTGGGCAGCCTGAACGGCACCTACGTCGACCGCAACCTGATCCAGGAGGCGCTGCTGCGCGACGGCGTCGAGGTGCAGGTCGGCAAGTACCGCCTGGTGTTCCACGCCGGCTGAGCGGCAGCCGGGACCCGATACCGACGTTCGACCGGGGGGCCGGCAGGAGAGGCAGGCTGACCCGCGTGTCCGGCGAGGCGCTCACCATCGGCGAAGTCATCGGCCGGCTGGCCGCCGACTTCCCGGACTTGACCGTGTCCAAGATCCGCTACCTGGAGAGCGGCGGCCTGATCAGCCCTGAGCGCACCCCGGCCGGCTACCGGCGGTTCAGCGAGCAGGACGTCGAGAAGCTGCGCTGGGTGCTGGCCGCCCAGCGGGACCAGTACCTGCCGCTGAAGGTCATCCGGCAGCACCTGGCGGCCGACGGCCCGCGGGCGGCCGCGGAGGACCCCGGGGGGATCGTGGCGGCCCTGACGTCGGCCGCCGGGCTCGGGATAGGGGATCCGGACGAGCCGGGCCACGGTGCGGGCCACGGCCACGGCCAGGCCCCTCGTCGGGGCCGGAGCCAGGACCAGGGCCAGGACCAGGGCCAGGGCCCCGACACTCCGGCACCGTCCGAGCTGCCCCCGGTCTCCACCCTGACCCCGCCCCTGCCGCCGATCCCGCAGCCCCGCGCCCGCGCGGCCACCGTCGCCGACCCCGAGTTCTTCGAGAGCGGAGCCACCGACGTCGGCGAACTGCACCTCGGCCGCGAGGGCCTGGCCCGCACCGCCGGCGTGCCCGGCTCGTTCGTGGCCGACCTGGTCTCCTTCGGCCTGCTGCCGCAAGCCGAGGCCTACGGCGGCGACGCGGTGTTCGTCGTCCGCGCGGCCCACGCGCTCAGCGAGTTCGGGCTCGAACCCCGGCATCTGCGTCCTCTGCTGACCGGCGCGCGCAACGCCGCCGGGCTGCTGGAGGGTTTGCTGCCGGCCAGGCGGCACGACGGCGTGGCCACGGCGGGCCGCCAGGCCGCCGCCTCCCGGGCCGCCGCCCGTTCGGCGGAAGCCTGTGCGGCGGCCGTCAGGCTCTACGCGGCGCTGCTCCGCGCGGAACTTTCGAGTTCGCCCGCTCCGGCCGTGACCACGCCTGTTCCGGCGTCATTCATCGATTCAGCGGCGCGTGGCGCCTCCTCCACGGGCGGTGGTGGGAGACGGGCGGGCGAATCTTCCCGCAACCCCGGAATGCCCGGCGGGCCCGCCGCGCGATAGGGTGGACATCGTGAACGAACTCGACGTCGTCGGCGTCCGCGTCGAGATGCCGTCCAACCAGACGATCGTCCTGCTGCGCGAAGTGAGCGGCGAGCGGTACCTGCCGATCTGGATCGGGGCCAACGAGGCCTCGGCGATCGCGCTGGCCCAGCAGGGCGTCACTCCGCCGCGCCCGCTGACCCACGACCTGTTCCGCGACGTGCTGGCCGCCTTCGGCCGCCAGCTGGTCGAGGTCCGGATCACCGCGATGCGCGACATGGTCTTCTACGCCGAACTGGTCTTCGACGGCGGCCTGCAGGTCAGCGCCCGGCCCTCGGACGCCATCGCGCTGGCGCTGCGGACCGGGGCCACCATCTACGGGGCCGAGGAGGTGCTCGCCGAGAGCAGCATCCTGATCCCGGACGAGCAGGAGGACGAGGTGGAAGTGGAACGCTTCCGCGAATTCCTCGACCAGGTCTCGCCGGAGGACTTCGGCGCCTGACCGGCCGCCGGGGGGACCACGCGCCGGCCGTTCGCCGGGTGGACCGCGGGTGGACCGCGTCCCGATCGTCCGATTCGCGAAGACACGCCCGATGCCTCCCGGGCGATGTCGTTGACCGGCCCCCGGTGCCGCGCATACGGTCGAAGACAGCTAACAGGTGGGGTTTGCGGAGGCTGATCCACGTCAAGGAATCCGTGCGACAGATCTTTTCGGACGACGGCAGCTCTTCGGTCGAGGACGGGTCACGACGGATCGGCGCGGGTCCTTCACCGGGCTCTTCAAGCGGAAGGCCAAGCACATGAGCGGGACGGGCGCTGCGGGCGGGAGCGGGTTCCCGCGCGCGGTCGGACCGGGGGACCTGCCGGCCGGAGCCGCGCGGCACGAGGACGCCCCGCTGATCGGCTACCGCGGGCCCACGGCCTGCGCCGCGGCCGGGATCACGTACCGCCAGCTGGACTACTGGGCCCGCACCGGCCTGGTCGAGCCGTCGATCCGGTCCGCGGCCGGCTCCGGGTCGCAGCGGCTCTACAGCTTCCGCGACATCATCGCGCTGAAGATCGTCAAACGGCTGCTGGACACCGGCGTGTCGCTGCAGAACATCCGGATCGCGGTCGGCTACCTGCGCGCCCGCGGTGAGGCCGACCTGGCCGGCGTCACCCTGATGAGCGACGGCGCCAGCGTCTACGAGTGCACCTCCCCGACCGAGGTCTTCGACCTGGTGCAGGGCGGCCAGGGTGTGTTCGGCATCGCGGTGGACGCGGTGTGCCGCGAGGTCGAGGGCACGCTGCGGCAGTTCCCGGGCGTCGGCGACGGCGACCTCGGCGCGGGCTCCGGCGCGGGCACCGGCACCGGCACCGGGGCCGCGACCGCCGGCGGCGACGCCTCCGGGGCGGCCTCCGAGGGCATGGTCGACGAACTGGCCCGGCGCCGCCGGATAAGGGCGGTCTGAGGCCCGGCGCGCCCTCGCCGACCGGCCCGATCGAAGATCCATGCGCAACCGCCCCCGCCCCCTGCGCGTCTTCCCAACGTGAGCACTCCCTCGTCCCGGGCACGCAGGGCCCAGCGCCGGCTGTACCAGGCGGCCTGCCTCATGGTGCTGCTGTTCTTCGCCCCGGTGACCGCGGTGCACGCATATTCGTCCTCCTACCAGCGCACCGCGGCCACCGTGCCCTACGAGCCGGTCGCCGTCGTGTTCGGGGCCGCCGAGCACGGCGGATACCCCACGCCGTACCTCGCCCGCCGCCTGGACGTCGCGCTCGACCTGTACCGGCGCGGCAAGGTGACGGTGATCCTGGCCACCGGCGCGACCGCGCCGGGCTACGACGAGCCGACGGCCATGCGCGCGTACCTGATGGACCACGGGGTGCCCGCGTCGCGGATCGTGCGGGACTTCGCCGGACTGGACACCTGGGAGTCCTGCGTACGGGCCAAGAAGATCTTCGGCGTCGAGCACGCGACCCTGGTCACCCAGGACTTCCACCTGCCGCGGGCGCTGATGCTGTGCCACTCCGCCGGGATCGACGCCTACGGCGTGGCGGACACCGACCCCGGCACGGCCGGGGAGGCCGAACTCCTGCACGACTCCGGGCGCGAGGTGCTCGCCGGCTTCAAGGCGCTGGGGCAGGCGGTGTTCCAGCCGGACCCGCGCTTCCTCGGCAAGCACGAGACCGGCGTCGCCGACGCGCTGGCCGCGGCCGGAAAACCGGCTGAACGGACGCGCGGTTAGTCGTTAGCCTCACCGTCATGACCACGACTGCTGATCCGCTGGCCGACTACGGCTGGGACGAGGGCCGCGAGGCCGAGGACGACCTCACCGCGCTCCGGGAGGCCGGGCTCGTGCCCGGGCGGGTGGCGCGGGTGGACCTCGGGGCGTGCGACGTGGTGGTCGCCGACGGACCCGGCGTGCGCGCCCTCCGCACCGACGCCCTGCCCGGCGTCTGCACCGGCGACTGGGTCATGGTCGACCCACACGGCTCCCCGCGGCCGACCCAGGCGCAGCTGCTGCCGCGCCGCACGGCGATCGTGCGCGGCGCGGCCGACGGCGGCTCCCAGGGCCAGGTGCTGGCCGCCAACATCGACACCGTCCTGATCGCGGCGTCGCTCGCCGCCGAGATCGACCTGGCGCGCATCGAGCGCTACCTGACGCTGGCCTGGGACAGCGGCGCGCACCCGGTGGTCGTCCTGACCAAGGCGGACGTGGCGTACGACCCGGAGGTCCAGGCCGCGGTGCAGGCCACCGCACCGGGCGCGACCGTGCTCACCGTGTCCGTGGTGACCGGCGAGGGGCTGGACCCGCTCCGCGCGCTCACCGCCGGCGCCACCACCGCGCTGATCGGGCCCTCCGGCGTCGGCAAGTCCTCCCTGACCAACGCGCTGACCGGCGGCGAGGCCATGGCGGTCGGTGAGACGCGCGAGGCGGACGAGAAGGGCCGGCACACCACGACCACCCGCCAGCTCATCCCGCTGCCCGGCGGCGGCGTGCTGATCGACACCCCCGGCCTGCGGGGCGTCGCCCTGTCCGGCGCCGAGGACGGGCTCTCGCAGACCTTCTCGGACATCGAGGAGCTGGCCGGGGACTGCCGCTTCAACGACTGCTCGCACGAGGCCGAGCCGGGCTGCGCGGTGCTGGCCGCGGTCGAGGCCGGCGACCTGCCCGAACGGCGCCTGGCCAGCTACCGCAAGCTGCTGCGGGAGAACGAGTGGATGGCGTCGCGCAGCGACGCGCGGCTGGCCGCCGAACGGACCAAGGTGTGGAAGACACGTTCGAAGGAGGCGCGGGCGAACGGGATCCGGCCCTGAGCGGATGCCGCGCGTCCGGCTCCGGGCTAGCGTCGGGGCATGATGAACGGCACGCACGCGATCCTCTACAGCACCGACGCCGAGGCCGACCGCGCGTTCCTCCGGGACGTGCTCGGCCTCCCGAACGTGGACGCCGGGGGCGGCTGGCTGATCTTCCAACTGCCGCCGGCCGAGCTCGGCGTGCACCCCACCGAGGGCGCGTCGACGACCGAGCTCTACCTGATGTGCGACGACCTCGACGCGACCCTGGCCGGGCTCGCCGCGAAGGGCGTGCGGCCGGTGGGGGAGCGGGTGGAGGCACGGTGGGGCGTGCGGGCGTACGTGGCGCTGCCCAGCGGGGCCAGGCTGGGGCTGTACGAGGCCCGGCACCCGGTCGCCCGGGACCTGTAGCCCCGGTGCGGCCACGGCGGCCGCACCGGCGTCTCAGGGCCTCGAGACGCCCCGCGGCCCTCAGGCCGCCGTCTCCCTCAGACCGAGCCGGATCACGGCGAGCATCCCCGGCACCGCCCGCTCGATCAGGTCCATGACGTGCTCGAAGGCCTCGTCGTCCTCGTAGTAGGGGTCCGGCACGTCCAGATCCGGCCCGGCCGAGGGGTCGAACGACCGCAGCAACCGGATCTTGTCCCGGTCGCGCTCGTCGCGGGCCAGCGCCCGCAGGTCCCGCAGATGGCCGTCGTCCAGCGCGACCACGAGGTCGTAGTCGTCGAACCACCCGCGGTGGAACTTCCGCGCCGAGTGGTCCGACGTGAAGCCGTGACGCCGCAGCGTCCGCACCGTCCGGTGGTCCGCCGGGTCCCCGGCGTGCCAGCCCCCTGTGCCGGAACTGTCGACCACGGCGAGCAGGCCCTCGTCCTCCACATACTTGCGCAGGACGTGCTCGGCCATGGGCGAGCGGCAGATGTTGCCGGTGCACACGAAGGTGACCCGGTACGGGCGGCGCGGGCGAGACTCGGACATGTGATCGATTCTCTCGCGAGGGTGGGCACAGCGCGGAATCGCCTGGTCAACACCCCCGCCACGGCGGTGCGGCGAGCACCCGCGGGAACCTGGCAGACTTGGCCGCCGTGAAACCGGGTGCGAGAACCGAAGGCGCGCAGGGCGCCGTGCTGCTGCTCGGCGGGCGCAGCGAGATCGGGCTGAAGGTGGCCGAGCGGCTGGCGGCGGGCCGCACGGTGGTGCTGGCCGCGCGCCGCAGCGACGACCTGGCCGACGAGGCGGCGCGGCTCCGCGCGGCCGGCGCCGTCGCCGTGCCCCGCGTCGAGTTCGACGCCGACGAGGTCGCCGCCCATCCCGAGCTGCTGGCCGGGATCGTCGACGAGCACGGCCCGATCGGCGTCGTCGTGGTCGCCTTCGGCATCCTCGGCGACCAGACGCGCGCCGAACAGGACCCGGCGCACGCCGTCGCCGTCGTCCACACCGACTACGTCGCCCAGATCAGCGTCCTGACGACACTGGCCACCCTGCTGCGCGCCCAGGGCAGCGGCGACCTGGTAGTCTTCTCCTCCGTGGCGGGCCTGCGCGTCCGCAAGGCCAACTACGTCTACGGCTCCGCCAAAGCCGGCCTCGACGGCTTCGCCAGCGGCCTCGGCGACGCCCTCCACGGCACCGGCGTCCACCTCCTGCTGGTCCGCTCCGGCTTCGTCGTCGGCCGCATGACGGAGGGGATGACCCCCGCGCCCTTCTCCAGCACCCCCGACCAGGTCGCCGACGCCGTCGTCAAGGCTCTGCGCAAGCGCCGCATCCGGGTGTGGGTCCCCGCCGCGCTCCGCCCCGCGTACTTCGTGGCACGGCTGCTGCCGCAGGCGGTGTGGCGGAAGATGCCGCGCTGAGGGGACGCAGGGGCCGTACTGAGGGCCCTACGCCTTCAGCTCCGTCGGCAACCCCGCCATCGCCACCAGCCCCGGCGTCCGGAACGCCGACACCTTCGCGATCCGGTCGCCCCGGAACGTGATCACCTGCAGCGACTCCGCCGCGAGCCGGCCCTCGTCCGCGCCGGTCCCGGCCGCGTAGACCGCGAACGCGGGCTGGCCGTTCACCACGGTCGGCACCATGCGGCGATAGCGGCGGTGCAGGCGGCGCAGCCGGTGTCCCAGCAGGCGGCGCAGCATGTCGGCGCCCTGGAACCACATCGGCTGCGGCGGCATCTCCCAGATCGCGTCGTCGGTCAGCAGCTCCATCAGCGCGTCGACGTCCGCGTCCACGAACGCGCGGGCCCAGCGGTCCAGGACCGCGCGCTGCTCGGCCTCGCTCGGCTCCGCCACCTCGTCGGCGTCCGGGGCCACCGCTGCAAGCCGGGCGCGGGCCCGCTTCAGCAGGCTGGCGACCGCCGTCGCCGACAAGCCCAGCAGATCCGCGGTCTCCGCCGCGCGCCAGCCCAGCACGTCGCGCAGGATCAGCACCGCACGCTGCCGCGGCGGCAGGTACTGCAACGCCGCGACCAGGGCCAGGCGCAGGCCGGCGCGCGCCGCCACCACCGAGGCCGGGTCCGCGGCCGCCGCGTCGACCGTGATCAGCCCGTCGGGAAGCGGCTGGAGCCACACGACCTCCCGGGGGATCGCGCTCAGATCGCCCTCGGGCTCGGTCCCCGGCGCGCCCAGCCCGGTCGGCAGCGGCCGCCGCGCGCGGTGCTCCAGCGCCGTCAGGCAGGCGTTGGTGGCGATGCGGTACAACCAGGTCCGCAGCGAGGCACGCCCCTCGAAGCCCTCATACGACCGCCACGCGCGCAGATACGTCTCCTGGACCAGGTCCTCGGCGTCGTGGACGGAACCCAGCATCCGGTAACAGTGGGCGAGGATCTCCGGGCGGAAGGGATCGGCGAGGCGGACGAAGTCGTCCTCGACCCGCATCTCGCTGCCCGCCGTCGCTTCGTTGTCCAGGATGGTCATCTTCTTGCTCTCTCCGGCGCCTCAAGGGTGGCACGGATGTGCCCTCGGGAGTACCGACTCGGCCCGGCCCGGAAAGTGGGCGCGGTCCCGGCGACCATTTCCGGCGGCGCGCGCGGTCACCATCGGCATGAGTACCGCCACGGCTCCGAAGCCGTCGACGCAGCCACCCGCGAAGCCGCCGATGACCGTCGCGCAACGCTGGGTCCTGACCCTCACCTCGCTGGCCGCTTTCATGATCGCCCTCGACGGCACGATCGTGACCACGGCCCTGACCACCATCAAGAAGTCCCTCCACTCCTCCGTCGAGACTCTCGAGTGGACGATCAGCGCCTACATCCTCACCTTCGCCGTCCTCATGCTCACCGGCGCCGCCCTCGGTGACCGTTTCGGCCGCCGCAAAGTCTTCGTCGGCGGCCTGATCGTCTTCACCGCCGCCTCCGCCGCCTGCGGCCTGTCCACCACGATCGCCGAGCTGATCACCGCCCGCGCTGTCCAGGGCGCGGGCGCCGCCGTCATCATGCCGCTGGCGGTGGCCCAGCTCGGCGCCGCCTTCCCGCCCGAGGCGCGGGGCCGCGCCCTGGGCCTGTCGGCCGGCGTCATCGGCCTGGCCACGGCCGGCGGTCCGTTCGTGGGCGGCGTCGTCGCCCAGGGCCTGGCCTGGCAGTGGCTGTTCTGGGTCAACGTCCCGGTGGGGCTGCTGGTCATCCTCGGCGTCGTGTTCTTCATGACCGAGACCCACGGTCCCCAGGCCCGCCTGGACCTGGTCGGCGTCGTCCTCACCACCGGCGGTGTCCTCGGCCTGGTCTGGGCCCTGGTCCGGGGCAACGACGTGGGCTGGACCGCTCCGGAGACACTGGGCTCGGTCGGCGGCGGCGTCGTGCTGGCGGCCGTCTTCGTGCTCTGGGAACGAAGGATCGCCGCCCCGATGGTCCCCATGCGCTTCTTCGGCGACCGCGCCTTCTCGGCGGCCAACTTCGCCAGCTTCACCCTGACCGCGGGCATGTACGGCCTGCTGTTCTTCCTCGCGCAGTACTACCAGCAGGTTCTGCACTACGGGCCGTTCGGCGCCGGCACCCGCATGATGCCGTTCACGGCCACGCTGCTGGTCTTCGGCCCGTTGTCCGGCCGCCTTTCCGAGCGTTTCGGCGAGCGCTTCCTCACCACGTGCGGCCTGGCTCTGACCGCCGCGGGCCTGGCCGCGATAGCCCTGCAGACCGGCCCGGACACCTCCTACCCGGCGCTGGTCCCGGCCCTGGTGGTGACCGGCACCGGGATCTCCACGGCCATCCCACAGGTGCAGAAGGCGGTGGTGGGCGCGGTCCGGCCGCAGGAGATCGGCCAGGCGTCAGGCGTGTTCAGCATGCTGCGCCAGTTCGGCGCCCTGTTCGGCACCGCGGTCTCGGTCGCCGTCTTCGCGGCCTCGGGCAGCTACGCGAACGTGAAGACGTTCTCGGACGGCTTCACCACCGCGATGGGCGTCGGCGCCGGGATCGCCGGGGCCGGGGCGCTGGCGGCACTGCTGCTGCCGGCGCGGTGCGCGGCGGCGGCGGGCCCGGCCTCCCCGCCGGCCGCCCGTCCGCAGGCGGTCGCCGCCACCACCGCCGAGTGAGAAAGGACGACCGAGCACAAAGGACGCCCGAGCACAAAGGACGCCCGAGCACAAAGGACGCCCGAGTACAAAGGACGCCCGAGCACAGCGGACGACCGCGACCTTCCCGGACGCACCCGGATCGGTCGCGGTCATCCGCGGCGTCGCGGCCCGTCCCGCGACGCCACCCGCACTGGGCGGCGACAGCGGTCAGCCCCCTTACTGCCCGCCGCCCGGCGCGGAGGCGCCCTGCGAGATGGTGTTGAACAGCGTCTGCTCGCGGTCATAGCGCTGGGTCAGGCCGTTGCCGTAGCGGTGCCACCAGGTGTCGGTGTGGCCGCCCTGGTGCGTGGTGGTGTTGCCGTAGACGGTCTGGTCGTAGTTGATCCGCGCGTCGTGGAACTGCTGCTGGAACTGCTCCGGCGTCAGCTGCTGCAGCGCGGCCATGTTGTCCGGGCTCACCGAGCGCGCCGAGCTCTGGATCTGCCCGGTCACCATCGAGTTCAGGATGGCCCGGGTGCCGCCGGTGCCGCGCATGTGGGCGCTGGAGGCGATGGCGGCCCGGATGCCGGGGTCGCTGAAGTCCCCGGCGCCGGCCTGGTCCGCGTGCCGGGTGAGCAGCCGGGCGACGACCGCGTGCTCCTCCGGGCTGCCCTGGCCGTACTGGGCCCGCGCGGCCATGATCTCGTCGTAGCCGTTGTGCGAGCTCTGCCGGAAGCCGTAGACCTCGTCCACGCCGCCCTGCTCGCCGTGTGCGCCCTCGCTGGCCATCACCGAGTTCACCACCCGGTCGTCGATCAGCGGGTCCTGCCCGGTCTGCGGGTGCGCCGCCGGCGTGGCGGCCGGCGCGGCGGGATGCGTCTGGGCCGGCTGCGCCGGATCCGCGGCCTGCGCGGTGTGCAGCACCCCGGACGGCGTGGTCGACCCCGGCGTCTGCTCCTTGCCGTTCATCCCCAGGGCCTTGAACACCTTCTCGATGTCGGTGTCAAGCTGCTGGTAGTCCTTCAGCACGGTCTCCACCGCGCCGCCGAGCGTCTCGACGAACGACACCACCTTGCCCAGCCCGGTGACCAGCTGGCCGTGCAGACTGTCGCTGGCCGACCCGACGCCCGCGCCGATCTGGGCGAAGGCGAGCACGTCCAGCACCACGGTCTCGACCGCGCCGACCACGCCGCGGCCGGCGCCGGTCACGGCCCGGAACTCGCCCAGCGCCGCCTCGATCCCGGCCGTGACGACCTGGAACTCCGAGTCGGTGCCGGTGCTCGGTATCTTCGCCATGCTCGTTCCCTTCAGAGCTGGATAGGACGGAATCGGGTACTACAGGTCGCCGCCGATGAGACCGGGGGAGACCGGCGAGCTCGCGCCCCACACGTCCTCGGTCTCCACCAGCCACGGCGGGATCCGGCGGTTGCTCCCGTCGCCCATCCCGGCGCCGGCCATGCCGCTCATCGGCATCATCGGCATCATCCCGCCGCGCCCGGCGGCGGCCGCCGCGGCCGTGCCCATGGCGCCGCCGGCGAAGTCGTTCACCGCCGAGGTCTCGGCCATCGCCAGGTTCTTCGCCGCGTCCGCCGCGGCCTTGGCCGCCCCGGGGTCGACCCCGGTCGCGCCGGGCCCGCCGCCGATGCCGCCGCCGATCCCGCCGGAGCCGCCCAGCTTGCCGAGCTTGCCGGCCAGGAACCGGGAGCCGAGCACACCGGCGGTGTCCGCCGCGGCGTGCTGGTCCGCCTTGTTCTTGTCGTCGTTCTTCTTGGCGTTGGGATCGGTCGTGGACGCCAGGCTCAGCCCGTTCGAGACCGGCTGCAGCGGCGCCATGGTCCGGGCTGAGGCCGACCCCACGAACTTCCCGGCCGCGGCCGCCGCGGCGGCGGCCATCCCGACCGTGAACATGTCCCCGAACAGCGGGTTGTCCGCCGTCTGGTTCGCCCCGCCGGGCTGCGTCTGTCCGGGGAACAAGGCGGTGGTCCCCGGCGCGCTGAGCAGGACCCCACCGCCGTTCGGCAGCGTCGGGATCGCCGGCCCGATCGAACCGCCGGCCGGCGCGGGCCCGGCCGGTGTGGCCGGTGCGGCGTCCGGTGCCGGCGGGAACCGGTTCTGCGCCACCACGTAGCTGCTGGCCAGCGTCTTCATCACGGTCACGGCCTGCGCGTGCGCGGCCGAGGCCGAGGCCATCGCGTCCTGCTGCGCGGTGACCGCGGCCACCGCCTTGGCCTGCTCGGTCTGCATCTGGGCCGCCACCGGCGCCGGTGTGGCGGCGTCGATCGGCAGCGGCTGGGTGGCCAGCGCCAGGGTCGCGGGCGACACCGTCGGGATGTCCACCGGCGCCGGCATCGCGGCGCGCGCCTTGTTCAGCGAGTCGACCGCGTCATACGTCAGGTCCCGCATCTGCAGCGAGGTGTCCGCCACCTTGCGGATGCCGGCGATCAGGTCGGTGACCATCCGCTTGTACTCGTCGGAGGCGGTCCCGCGCCACTCCCCGTCGAAGTTCCGGAGCCTGCCCTCCAGGTTCGAGGCCTGCTCGTGCAGCATCTTGCCGGTGGCGTCCCACGTCTGCGCGGTGTTGACGCCGGTGGCCGGGTCGCTCTCGTAGAGCATGTGCGTGAGCTGCGCCAGGCTGTACTGCGAGAAGTCGGTGGAGTGGCCGGGGGAGCCGGGCTTGGGCACGGTCACGCACCTCCCTGCGGGATGCCTTGGAAGTAGTCGGTCCAGGACGGGTCGGGGCCGGGATCCGGCGCCGGCGGCGGCGTCCACACCGGCAGCGGCCCACCCGCGACGTCCCCGGTCACCAGATGGGAGACCGACACGCTCGAGACGTCGGTGACCGGCGGCGCGGTCATCGGCGAACCGGACAGCGGAGCACCCGGATCCGGCGCGCCGGGATCCGGGAACACGATCTGGGTGGGCGTCACCTGCGTGTTCTGCCAGGGCTGGCTGTGCCCCGGATGGCCGTTGCCCTCATGGTGGCCCGACCCCAGGGGCGGCGCACCGCCCAGCGCCGAGGAGACGGCGTCGTCGGCGCGCTGGTAACCCTCGGCCACGGTGCCGGTGACGGTCCCGGCGAACGCGATCGCCTGTTTCACCTGGCCGAGCAGGCTGTACATCTCCTCGATCGCCGCCTGCTCCCCGGCCCCGAGCGACCACGCCTCCGCGAACGCCCCGTACTGCGGCGGGGTGGCGGACATGGCGGCCAGATGGTCCATCGGCGCCTGGATGCTCTCGATCTGCGTCGTGAACTCGGCGGCGAAGTCGGTCAGCGACTTCAGGTGAATGGAGAAGGACTGTTCGGGCGTGGGCTGGTCGGGCATCGCTCACAGCTCCTGTACGGGTCGGGGCTTGGACCAAAGTGCGGCCGGAGCGGTCGCCGGAGCCGTGGGCACGGCCGGCGGGAGGGGGGTTCCCGCCGGTCGGGGGGGACGCGCCGTGCCCGACGGCGGTCCGCGTCAGGCGAAGTAGCTCGTGTTCTGCTGCTCGAGCGCGTACTGCAGGTCGTGGGCCTCGGACACCTTCGCCGAGAACTGGTTGATCGTCGCCACGATGTCGGCCGTGGCGGCCCGCAGCTTCGTCTCCGCCGTGTCCGCGGCCACACCGGCCGACGAACCCGACTCCACCCACGTCTGCTTCAGCGGCTGCAGACTCCGCAGCAGCTCCTCCAGGTGCGCGGTCAGGGCGGCGGCCTTGGTGGACAGCGTCCCCGCACTGGTCTGCAAAGCGCCGAAATTGACGCTGATCTGGTCGGCGGTCATGCTCGGGTTCCCTTCTCGAAGTCTGTCAGTCCGGAGCGGAGGTCTCAGATGCCGCCGAGGCGCGACAGCACGCTGCTGTTGGCACCCGCGTTCCCGGCCAGCGTCCGCAACGTGTCGTGCACCTGCGTGTCACCCGACCCGTAGTTCTGGAAGCTCTTGTTCACGAGATCCGACATGACGTCGATCTCCCGCGACGCGACCGTCATCTGCTCCTGCAGCTCCGTGTGCAGGTTCCAGAAGGCGATGGCCTGGTTGCCCTGGTACTGAGCCAGCGTCGACGTCAGCTCGCTCTCCAGGTCGTTCATGGTCTTCTTCGCGTTCGCCGCGCACTCCTGAAAGCCCTGGATCGCCTGCGCCATCGCAGCGGCATCACTCAGGAAACCGGGACCGGCCACGTGGGCCACCTCCTTCTGTCTGGGAAACCCGCGCTGGGGACTCGCCGGAGCAGGTCTCCGGCTCATAGCGGATACGTTAGGGATTCCGTGCACCTCCACCACACGGCACAACTGCCGGTCGGGGCGACGGCAGAAGTACCCACGTGCGCGCCACTTCTCATCAGGGGTCTGACGCCCAGCGCGGATCCGCGGCCAGGGGGCGGACGAGCGGTGACCGGACGGTGACCGGACGGCGGCCGCGAGGTTTCGCGACCACGCCGTCCCTAATGCGCCGGCGGCGTCCAAGCCACCTGCGCCTGCACCGGCACAGCCCGCCGATGTACCAGCACTCCCCGCCCCGCCGGCTGCGGACCCGGCTTCACCGTCCCCAGCAGCGCCCCCTCGTCCTTGCTGCCCGACATGACGAGCCCTGGTGACCCCAGCTCCCGCAACCGTTGCAGCACCGGCTCGAACAACCCGCGACCGGCACCGCCGCTGCCCCGCGCGATCACCAGGTGCAACCCGATGTCACGCGCCTGCGCCAGGTAATCCAGCAACGGAGCCAGCGGGTTGCGCCCCGGAACGGCCACGAGCTCGTAATCGTCCACGATCACGAACAGCTCGGGCCCCTTCCACCAACTCCGCTCCCTCAGCTGCTCCGGGGTGACATCCGGCCCGGGCAGCCGTCGCCGCATCGCCTCGGCGCAGTCGTTGACCAGCTCCACCACCGCCGGCTCGCTGCCGGCGTATCCCAACAGGTGGTCACCGGTCACCGCGTCCAGCAACGCCCGCCGGTAGTCGACGATCGCGATCGCGGCCTGCTCCGGGGTGTAGTCCGCCATGATGCCGGCGGCGATCGTCCGAAGCAGCCCGCTCTTCCCACTCTCCACGTCGCCGAACGCGATGAAGTGCGGGTCGGCGTCGAAGTCCGCGAACACCGGCTGCAGATCGGCTTCCGACAGCCCGAACGGTACCGCCCGACCGGTGGCCCGCGGCTCCGTCAGCAAAGCCCTGACCTCGGCCGCAGAGACCTCCTGCGGCAGCATCCGCACCTGCGGGGCGGCAGCGCCGGGCCAGGCGGCGGTGATCTTCGCGACCAGATCGGCCGTACCGGCGCCCAGCGTCTCCGCGCTGGTACCGCCGTCGATCCGGGGGAGCGCCCCGAGGAAGTGGAGCTTGTCCGGCGTCAGGCCCCGCCCGGGCGCGTTGGAAGGCACGTTCGCCGCCACCCGCCGATCCACCAGGGACTCGCCCGGATCACCCAACCGCAGCTCCAGCCGCGTCCCGATGGTGTCCCGCAACGCCGGTCGAACGGTCATGACCCGGTTGGTGGTGATCACGACGTGGATGCCGAAGCCCAAGCCGCGCGCGGCCAGCGCCGTGATCGGCTCCTCCAGCTGCTCGTACTCCTGCCGCAGCGTCGTCCAGTCGTCGACGACGAGGAACACGTCGCCGAACGCCCGGCCGTCGGCGGCCGACGCGGCGAGTTCCGCGCGCCGCGCGCGGAACGCCGCCGCCGAGTCGACACCCGCCTTGGCGTACAACTGCTCCCGCTCGGCCAGCAACGTCGTGAGCTCGCCGACGATCCGCCGCACCCGCTCCCCGTCACGCCGCGTGGCATAGCCGCTGACATGCGGCAGCCCGGCGACCGAGCCGAGCGCGCCGCCACCGGTGTCCAGCATGAGGAACTGGACTTCCTCCGGCGTGTGGGTGAGCGCCAGCACACTGATCAGGGTCCTGACCAATGTGCTCTTCCCGCTCTGCGGACCGCCGATCACCATCACATGTCCCGCAGCGCCCGACAGATCCGTCCACAACAAGTCACGCCGCTGCTCGAAGGGCTTGTCGACGAGCGCCGACGGCACCGTCAACCGCCCCAGCCCGCCCCACCCGACCGGGCAGAGCCCCCGCGCGCCGTCAACGCCCAGCGGCGGCAGAATCGCCTCCAGGCTCACCGGCTCGTCCAACGGCGGCAGCCAGATCTGGTGAGCGGCCGGACCGGCCCCCACCAGCCGGGCCACCATCGCATCCATGATGCTCGGCCCCGCTCCGGCTCCCGCCGCCGGCGTCAGCAGCTCCGCCGGATCCGGCTCCGCCTCGACCGGCGGCGCCGCCGCGTCGATCACCGGCGACAGCGTGAACGGCAGGATCCTCGTGTGAGCCCCACCGCCCGACGACCGTCCCCGCGTCGGCATCGGCCCGGACACGTACGCGGCCTTGAACCGCAGCAACGTCTCCGTATCCGTCTTCAGATACGCCGACCCCGGCACCGACGGCAGCTGGTAGGCGTCCGGCACCCCCAGCACCGCCCGGCTCTCCGCGGCCGAGAACGTCCGCAGTCCGATCCGATACGACAGGTGCGCGTCCAGTCCACGCAGCCGCCCCTCCTCCAACCGCTGCGACGCCAGCAACAGGTGGATCGCCAGCGACCGTCCCAGCCGCCCGATCATCACGAACAGATCGATCAGCTCCGGCCGGTTCGACAACAGCTCACTGAACTCGTCGATGATCACCAACAGCGCCGGCAGCGGCGTCAGATCGGCACCGCGCTCCCGCGCCCGCTCGTAGTCCCGCACCGACGCGTAGTTCCCCGCCGCCCGCAGCATCTCCTGCCGCCGCAGCACCTCACCGTTGATCGCGTCAGCCATCCGGTCGACCAGGGTCAGCTCTTCCGACAGGTTCGTGATCACCGCACAGACATGCGGCAGCCCCGACATCCCCGCGAACGTGGCACCACCCTTGAAGTCCACCAGCGCCAGGTTCAACGTCTCCGACGAATGAGTGGCCACCAGACCGGCGACCAACGTCCGCAGCAGCTCGCTCTTCCCGGACCCGGTCGCCCCGATCACCAGCCCGTGCGGGCCCATCCCGTCCTCGGCCGCCTCCTTCAGGTCCAACGCCAGCGGCCGGCCCTCGGGATCCATCCCGATCGGGATCCGCAGCCGGTCCCGCGGAGCGCGCGGCAACCACGTCCGCGCCGGATCCAGCTGCTCCGGGTCCCCGATCCCCAGCAGATCCGGCAACCCGAAACTCGCGGCCATCGGCGAGGCGGCCGCCGTGGGCGCCCCCTGATACGCCCCGGCCAGCCGCCGCGCCAACGCCTCTGCCGTCGCCGGGTCCATCGCGTCCGGATGCCCCAGGAACTCCAGATGCCGATCCTTGCCCTCGCCCACGACGAGGCCCATCCGCTCCCCGACCACGTGCAGCCGCCCCTGATGCGGCCGCGCGATCGGCGAAGGCTCGGGCCCCACCAACTCCAGCACCGTCACGCCATGCCGCCCGGACGCGGGCGCCAATGCCGTGTCCCCGGCCGTGCGCCCGCCATCCACGATCACCAGGATGTGCGCGTCCTCATACCCCGCCGCGCGGCCGCCCCCGAACGCCGGCCGCCGGCTCATGTCCTCGTCCAGCAGCTCCCCGAGCCGCTCCAGGTTGTCCGCGACCAACCGCGCCGACCCCACCGCGTCCTGGACTCCCGGCGCGGCCTGCGCGTGCGGCAACCACTTCAGCCACTCCCACTCGCCCCGCCGGTGGTCCTCCACGCACAACGCCACCCGCAGATCCTCAGGCGCGTGAAACGTCACCAACTGCCCGATCAGCGCCCGCACCAACGGCATGGCCGCCTCGCGGTCCCCGCTCAGCGCCACCGATCCGAACGACCGCAACGACAACGCCACCGGCAGGTCCGGCACCGTCATGTACGTCCGGATGAACTGCCGCAGCGCCGCCGACGACACCGGGTCCAGGTCCTCCAACGGCGCCGTCTGCGGCGCCCGCAACGGTGTCGCCAGCCGCTGCGGTCCCCGCCCCACGCGCGCGTGCCCGAAGTCGTCGTCGGTCCGCCGCCGCTCCCAGTGCCGCCCCTGTGCCACCCGCAGCCACAGGTCCGTCGGCTCCGGCCGCGCGATCGACAACGCCGTCCGCTGCGCCGCCGCCACCTCCCGCACCTGCTGCCGCAGCCCGCCCAGATACCGGTGGTAGTCCCGCCGCTCGTTGTTGATCTGCGCCTTCTTCTGCGCGCCGCCCCGGGTCACCGACATCAGGATCATGCCGATCATGGTGCTGCCGTAGAGCGCGGCGAAGACGTACGTCATCGCCCCGCCCTTGTCACCCATGTAGAAGAACGACATCGCCCCCATGCCGAGCATCATCGGGAGCATGAACATCAGCTGGTTGAGACTCTGCCCGGAGCCCTTGGCCAGCACCGGCGGCGCCTGCAACTGGATCTCCGCGCCCGGCAGCCCGGGCACGCCGGATCCGCCGCTTCCACCCCCACCCCTCCGAGCAGCGTCGCGGGGCGGGGTCAGGGTCGTCGGCAACACCGCTGCTATCTCCTAGAGGTCACGCCACTCCGATGCGGGCTTAATTTACGACGGCCCCCATCTCGCACAGGTGGGTACTTTTGCCGTCTGGCCACTGCCCGCCCCGCTTTAGCCTGAAGCCTGATCATCGAAGACTCTTGCCACCCACCCACTCACAGGCAGGCGGTGCCGACATGTTCGTGATACCGAACTCCAGCGCAATGGACGCCACCGCGTACGGCGGCGGCCCGGGCACGTTCGTGTCCCAGATCGCCACCGGCTCGCCGGAGAAGATCGCGCAGCTCGTGGAGCAGCGGCTCAAGCAGGCCGAGCAGTTCCTGAAGCTGATCGAGCAGGCGCGCTCGGCGGTGCAGACCCTGGACAAGGCGTGGTCGGGGCATGCCGGGGAGACCGCGGTGAAGAAGTTCACCGACACCCTGGAGTCCTTCGAGAAGATCGTGAAGGTCATCGAGGCCACCTCGCAGCTGCTCGGCGTCTCCGGCACCTTGGTGAAGGCCGCGCAGACCGCCTACACCTCGGTCGTCTCCGCGGTGAACCCCGTGGTGGCGTCGCTGGCCTCCAACTGGTGGACCTACTGGGCCGCGGTGTCGCTGTCCACCTCGGCCAGCGCCGGCCTGCGGGCCTTCATCGAGGGCATCGAGGCGCTGCTGAACGCGCTCGGCGGCGGCCAGCTGGCCCAGGAGATCGCGGCGCTGGTGACGATCATCCAGGACGTGGAGAAGCTGATCGGCAGCGGCTCGCACGGCACCAGCGTCCCGCCCTCCGGCGCCTTCAACCGCCCCACCACCGACGGCCTGTCGCAGAACGCGCTGCACGCCCCGCCGCAGATCGCCAGCGCCACCGGTCAGCAGGTGGCGGCCAACGGCGGCTACGACCCGTCGGTCGCGGCCACGCTCGGCCAGTACTCGCACCCGAACACCGCCGCGACCGCCGGCGGCGCGTACCCGACGGGCACGCCGGGCAGCGACCCGTACAACAACGCCGCCCCGCAGGTTCCCTACACCGGCGGCAGCTCGGCGGCGTCGCAGTACCCGAACACCACGGTGCCGAACGTGGGCCAGTACCCGAACCTCGGCCAGACCACGACCGCGGGCAACGTCGACTCCAGCGGCTTCGTCGCGGTCGACCCGCCGCTGCGCGGCTCCGACATCCCGGTCACCGCCCAGCCGATCCCGGCGCCCGCCCCCGCCCCGGCCGCGCCCGCCGCGCCGCCCGCCCCCGCGGCTCCGGCCACTCCGCCCGGCGATATCACGGTCACCACTACTTACGACGGCGTCAGCACCACCGTCACAATGCCGGTCGGAACGCAGACGGATGTCACTCTCGTCGACCCCAAGAATGGCAGTACGGTGACCGAGCACATTATGGCGAGCGCCTCCTGAAAACCTATTAGGCGGAGTGAATGGAAAGCATCGACATAGCGACCAACGTGGACGCGCTCATGGAGCGCATCCGCGGCCAGCAGGCGAACATCGAGCGCATCCAGCGCGAGCTGGAGGCGACCGAGGTCCTGGGCACCAGCCGGGACGACGAGGTGCGGGTCACGGTGCGCGGCAACGGCCACGTGGTCGGCGTCGACATCGACGCCGACGCCCATCGCCGCAACGACGCGCACGAGCTCGGCGAGCTGGTCAAGGAGGCGGTCAACGACGCGCTGCGCAAGGTCGCCGAGGCCGGCAGCGCACGCTTCCAGCCGGTGATCGAGGCCGCCGCGCCCGGCGCGGGGGCCTGAGATGGCGGGAGCGCACGGCGGCCTGACCCAGGCCGGGCAGCTCGGCGTCCCCGGCCTGTTCGGCGGGTCCGCGACGCCCGGCGGTCAGCCCGGCTCGCCCGGCCAGGCCCCGGACCCGTCCGCCCCCAGCCGCATGACCTGGGCCCGCCGCGCGACCGTCGTCAGCCCCCGCGCCCGCGTGGACGTGGCGCTGCCGGTCCAGAGCACCGTCGCCGAGCTGGTCCCGGAGCTGGTCCGCCTCTCCGACGCGCAGCGGCACGCCGGCCCCGGCCACGCCGGCTGGGTGCTGACCCGCCTCGGCGGCGCGCCGCTGCCGCCGGACCTGACGGTGGCCGCCGCCGGCCTGCGCGACGGCGACGTGCTCTACCTCGTGCCGCGCGAGCGCCAGGGCGCGCCGATGCTGTTCGACGACGTCGTCGACGCCATCGCCAGCGCCTCGGAGAACTCCGACGGCGCCTGGCGGCCGGCGGTCGCGCACCGCGTCGGCGCGGCCGGCGGCGCCCTGGCCCTGGCCGGGGCCACCGCGCTGCTGTTCGCGCTGCTCTCGGGCCAGGCCGCGGCCCCCCTGGCCACCGGCGCCGCGCTGCTGGCGCTGCT
>NZ_BAAAQM010000051.1:0-81096 GCF_039531675.1 Catenulispora subtropica | reverse complement strand
CACACCGAACCACCAGATCAGAACCTTGATCAGAAACTAGCTAAGCGGCATTGGGTCCTGTCGGGGCTGTGCGTGGTTCGGGAATCCGCGCGCAGTTGGGAGCTGACCGCCGACCGCTTCGAGGTACGAGGTAGCGACGGCGGCGAGGCCGACTGCGGGGGAGCGACTTGGTTCTTCTCCCGGCTCGTTAGTGCTATCTCCTACCGTGCGCCGAAGCTCGGTGAATCGGCGGGCGCACGCCCACATGCTCGAGGGTCGCTCGTAAGAGCAGCCATCTCGCTGAAATAGTCGGCTCAACCCTCACCGTGAGGGGCCCTTCCCGCCTTCGTGGCGATCCTTTCCCAGACCAACTACCCGCTAGCCGAGGCGGATCGCGTGTACTTGCAGTAGGTGTCCTTGTCCAGAGGGCCGATGTCCAGGGCCAGGCTGAGCTTGCCCTTGACCGCTGCGAACTGTAGTGGACTACTGAAGTTCCGGATCACGAGGTCCAGAGTCGGCGGATTCGTGTCGGACTTCCAACCAGACCCTTGGGAGATGTTCCAGCGCGCTTCACCCGAGTACAGAATATTCGGGTCGGTGAACATCTTGCGTTCGTTGTATGACGGAACGTTCGTAAGTGAGGCGGCTCCGCCGGGCTTGAGCTCAATCGTTCCGCCGCAGCCTGCGGTCCAGGTTCCCTGGACGTCGTTCGTCCCGACATCGCCGTGATAGGGGTGGTAGTCACCCGAGTCGCCGCACGCGGCAAGGCAGCCGATAGTCATTAACACCGCTGTGAGCTTGCCGGCGGGAAGGGTCACGGGACCAGTCTTGCAGGGTTCTACTGAGGATGAACGTGTGTGGTTGCACCTCTGTGTCGGAACGCGTCCGGTTCGGGTCTGAGGCGGTGCCTTGGGATGGGTTGGAGACCGGCGCGTTCCAGAAGCCGGTCCAGTACCCAGCCGCCAAGTGTGGAGTGGATGCCTGAGCGCGGTTCGGGGATCCTCTGGAAGCCAGGTGCGATAGTACGTTTGCCTTCGGCGACGAAACGCTCGATACCAGGGATGCTGAGTCGTATCGCGAAGTCCTTCGTGAACATCGTGTCCAACCAGGTCAGGGGCTTTCCGCCAACGACGGTGCCGAAGGTCCGGGGGTCGCGCTGGATGTGGTCGTCCAGGGGAAGCGAAGTCCAGTAGGGCGAAGCAAGAAGCCTGGCAAGGTATACGCAAGAGGATCCTTCAACGGACACGACCGAGACTGCAGGACGAGAGAGCGCGGCCAGGGCCGATGCCGTCTCACATAGCTGGTACGAAAATTGTCTCGGTCAGCGGGGCCCATCCGTACACTTCTCGGTGTGACCGCGATCCTCATCGGCTACGCTCGCTGCTCCACCGACGAGCAGGACCTCACCGCACAGCGCGATCGGCTGCGCGAGCTCGGCGTCTCCGAGGACCGCGTCTACCTCGACCACGGACTGACCGGGACCAACCGCGACCGGCCCGGCCTTCGCGAGGCCCTGGCTGCGGTCCGGGCCGGCGACACCCTGGTCGTGCCGAAGCTCGACCGGCTGGCCCGCTCGGTGCCCGACGCGCGCGAAATCGGCGACTCGCTCGCGGCCCGCGGTGTCCGGCTGTCTCTTGGCGGGCAGGTCTACGACCCGACCGACCCGATCGGCAAGATGTTCTTCAACATCCTCGCCACCTTCGCCGAGTTCGAGGTCGACCTGCTGCGGGCCCGCACCCGCGAGGGCATGGCCGTAGCGAAGGCGAAAGGCAAGCTGCGCGGCAAGCAGCCGAAGCTGTCCGACAAGCAACAGCGCGAGCTACGCCGCATGCACGGTACCGGCGACTACAGCATCTCCGACCTCGCCGAGGTATTCTCCGTCTCCAGACCCACGGTCTACCGGGTACTTCAGCGTGTCCCCGCTCAGGACGGCGGGGCGGCCGTGTCCGGAGCACGAGCATGAGTACCGGCCCCATCACCGCCCCCGCTGGCGACGACCCGTGGGCGGGCTGCGTCTTCGCACGCCTTGACGGCCCCGATGACGAGTGCATCTTCTGCGACACCCGCCTGCATTACACCGCTGGCGAGTCGCTGGTCGACGGTGAGAACCGGTGGTTCCTCGCGACACGTTGCCCGGGTTGCGGCAACGAATGGCTCGAGTGCGGGCGTGGCCTGCCATCCGAGCCTGCCCGCACCATCCTCACCGAACGGACGGGACAGTGGGTGGCCACCGTCGGGCCCGAGACCACATCTGCGACGCCGATCATGCGAGCCTTCAGGCGCATCTACAGGGACACCATCTCTGAAGCACGTCAACGTGCCGACCAACTGCGCCGTAACGGCCTGAGGGGCACTCACGGCGAGATGCTAGTGCTCCGTCATCATCTCGCGGACCTCGGCGTTGGACTGGAGATCGCTGAGGCTCCCTCCGTTGTACCCCCGCCCGGCCAAAGCCAACGAGGGCTTTGACATGCTGCTTTACGTCTACCGCATCCTCGAGGAACTCGCCGCAGACCCGGAGCCCGGCAATGACTGACCGCTACAACACCCCAGTACCACCGCCGGACGCCCTCGCGGCGCGGTTCGTCCTCGGCATCGCTCCGACGGAGAACGTCCCCTGGTGGGCCGCGCAATGGCTGGCAGACGGCTACGACGGCCCGGCGCTGCGGGAGTTGGCAGGGCTCACCGGCCGAGATCCGCACGAGGTCAACGATCTGCTTCCGGCCGCTCTGGCCGAGATGGGGATCAGAATGCCGCCCAGCGCGGTGGCGGCGGCCAGCGAAGCCTTCCGGCAGATGGCCGAGATGTGCCTGACCGGGCAGGCTGCTGAGCGGTGGGTTGCCCAACAGGTTGAAGACATCGTTGCGCGTATCGACTACCGCAGCGACGTGATCGACCTTCCGCTTGGTCGGCTCTACGGTGTCGAAGACGAGTGGGAGGGCGGATGGGGAGCCACCGTGGACGAGCTAAAGATGACGGTTCGCGCCCGGTGCGCCGAGCAGCTGCGAGCCCCGCTCGACGTCAAGGCGAGTCAATGACCAGTCCGAGCCACGATCTTTGCCGATGCCTCGGTAAACGCCTCGACCGGCCGCCGAAGATCGCTAAGTTCCACAAGGACTGCCAGGACACCCGAGCGCCCGGCTGGCGGCACTTCCTCGAACTGATAGAGGAAGCGGCCGAAGACCGACGAGCGGAATTCAAACCCCTTGCAGAGCTCAGCCCCGAGCACCGGCGGCAGATCGTCACCCTCCCGCCGACAATCAGCAAGCTGACCGACGTACGTCATCTCGTTCTTTACCGAAGCAACCTGGTGCGCATCCCCCCGGAGATCGGCAGGATGACGAGCTTGGAGGAGTTCACCGCGTACACCTCCTACCGGCTGCACTGGTTCCCGTACGAGCTGACTCGTTGTCCCAACCTCAAGCGCAGCACCGTCAGCACCCGTGCCCTGTACGGCAACTACAAGTACCGGCCGCCGTTCCCCGGACTCGCCACCGAGGTCGACAGAATCGGCGAGCTCAGGCCAGGGACATGGGGCGCCACGTCAATCCAGTTCTGCAGCGTCTGCGACGCACCGATCGGCAACTCAGGCCCGGTTCAGGCCTGGATCTCGCTCCGCGTCGCTACCGACGTGCTCCCGCTGCTGGTCAACGCCTGCTCCACCGCATGCATCGAAGCACTGCCAACGCCACCCGAGAAATACGTCCAGACGCCCCATCGCGGCGGCCCGGCCATGGAGCAGCCCTCCGTTGAGGACGTGTTCTGACCAGACCTGCAGGGTCAACGCGGACGTCCCAAGCTACCGACGAGTTACTTTGTGGCTCGTTCGAGTGTCGTTAACCGGGGACGGGGAACGCAGGAACCGTGGTTATCGGTGAGAGGGATCTTGAGCAGTGTCACAACACAGCCGGCGCCTTATGGCGCCGGCTGCCCGCAGGATTCCGATCGGCTGTTCAGCTGGTGGTCGCCACCCGGTCAAGGGCAGTCATCTTCTCCTCCAGCGTGGCCGGAACTTCACGGATGGTGGCGGCCACCTCGTCGCCCGCGAGAGCGCGCTCGACCACGTCGCGCGGCGTGTCGGCGATACGGACGCGGGTTCCGGCCAGGGTGACGGGCAGCCGGGCGCGGTCGAGGACGGCGAAGGTTTCGGACCATGAGTCGGTGTCGATTTCCAGGGCGGTGGTGTCGCCGATGATGTCGGCTTCGGTGCCAGAGGCGACGGCTTTGCCGCGGGACATCAGGATCAACCGGTCGCACTGCTCGGCTTCTTGCATGTAGTGGGTGGTGACCAGCACGCCGACGCCGTTGTCGGCCTGGGCGTGGACGGCGTCCCACAGCCGGGCGCGGGACAGCGGGTCGACGCCGGAGGTCGGTTCGTCCAGGACCAGTAGTTCGGGCCGGTGGGCCAGGGCGATGGTGAATGCGAGTTGGCGTTGCAGGCCCAGTCCGATGGCGGCGACCTGCCGGTTCCTCGCCGCCTGTAGTCCCGGCGGCAGCTCTGGGGCCTCGTGGTTGTGGAACGCGGCGGCGGCGAAGGCCAGGTTCTCGGCGACGGTAAGGGTGTCCCACAGTCCCAGCCCTTGTGGGACGTACCCGAGGCGGCCACGGGTGGTGCGGTCCGGGACTCGGCCGAACACGCTGACCGCGCCATCGCTGGGGACTGTCAGCCCGAGCAGCATTCTGATCAGGGTGGTCTTGCCGGCGCCATTGGCGCCGAGCAGGCCGACGATCTCGCCGGGGCCGACGTGCATGCTGACGGCGCCTACGGCGGTGAAGGCGCCGTAGCGCTTGGAGACGCGGTCGGCACGGGCCAGGACGACGGCGCTCACGCCGCACCTGCCTGCTGCTCGGCCAGGGTCAGGGCGATCACGCAGTCCTCCATGTCCGCACCGATGGGCTGTTCCCCGGGATGGGGCGGCCCAGGGTGCCACGAGCGGGTCTGCCGGCCGCGACGCCATGACAGCTCGGGGTCGCCGGTCGGGGCATCGCCGCTGGTCAGAGTGCCGGGGGTGGAGGCGAGGATCTTGTCGGGGGCGCCGTGGGCCAGGGCGACGCCGCGGTCCAGGACCAGGCAGGTGGAGGCGCGCTCGGCCTCGTCCAGGTACGTGGTGGCCATGACGACGGCGGTGTGCTCTGCAGCGGCCTTCGCGATCAGCCGCCACAGGTCGACGCGGCTGACGGGGTCGACGCCGGTGGACGGCTCGTCCAGTACCAGCAGGTCCGGGCGGTGCAGGATGGCAAGGCAGAAGGCGAGCTTCTGCCGCATGCCGCCGGATAGGTCGCCGGCCAGGCGGTCGGCCGCGCCGGTGAGACCGGCCTGTTCCAGCAAGTCGGTGCGGCGATCGGCAAGCGCACCGCCGGACAGGTGGTGCGCGGCGGCGACGAAGTCGAAGTTCTCATTCACCGACAGGTCCTGCCAGACCCCTGAGGCGCCGGTGGGCATGAAGCCACAGCGCTCGGTCGGTGGGGCGGAGATGCGCCCTGAGACTGGCAGGATCCGGCCGACCAGGGCGCGCAGCAGCGTGGTCTTGCCGGCGCCGTCGCCGCCGACCACGGCCGAGACCTGTCCGCGGGGCGCCGCAAGGGTCACGTCCTTCAGTGCGGTGGCGCCGCCGCGCACAATGGTGACGCCGAACGTGCCCCAGCCGTCGGTGTCCGATCCGGGGCGGGTCACGAGGCGGCACCCGCAGGTGTGGCCGCCTGCTTGGCGGGCTTGGGCATGCTGGGAGCCAAGTCGCGGCGGAACCGCAGCACGGCGGCGGTGAAAACGAGCGCTGCCATGCCGGCCAGAACCCCCAGCGGCAGCAGCAGCGAGGTGAACGGGGCGTCGCGCAGCATGATGCCGTTGGAGATCATGTTGAAGTAGGTGAGAGGCAGGATGTAGCCGATCCAGCGGACCCCGGGGGCCATCGCAGCGAGCGGGAAAATCATGCCGGACAGCAGGACCTGCGGCATCACGGTCATCAGCGCCATCTGCATCGCCTGGCCCTGCGTCTGGGATACCGTGGAGATCAGCACTCCGAGGCCGAGCACCACGAATAGGAACAGCGCCGAGCCGAGTGCGAACACGAGCACGTTGCCGGCGAACGGCACCCCGAACAGCAGCGTGCCGAGCACCGTCACCAGGATCAGGTCGACCGCGGCGAGCACGAAGTAGGGCGCGATCTTGCCGACGATGACGTCCGAGGGCCGGAACGGCATCACCGCCAGCTGCTCCAGCGTCCCGGTCTGCCGCTCACGCACCAGGCCCATCGCGGTGACCAGCGTCCCGATGAACGCCATGATCAGACCGACCAGCGCCGGGACCATCACCCAAGACGTCTTGAGCGTCGGGTTGAACAGGATCTGCGGCTTGAGCAGGCCGCCGCTCTCCTGCGTGGCAGCGACCGCAGACTCAGCCGTGAACAGCTGCGAGCCGTCGATCAATGCGATCGAGGTGGTCGACGAGGCGGTCGTGACCACCGCGACCCCGACCTCCCCCCTGCGCAGCGCGTCCTCGGCTTGCGACTCAGTCGCACCGGCCTCCACCTCGGTGACGTCGAACGGCGCCTTCAGCTGCGCGGCGACCCGGCTCGCGGACGGGCCGACCACCTCGGTCTTGATGCTGTCCACGCGGAAGTTTGCCGCATAGCCGAAGATCACCAGGAGCAGCAACGGCAATACGATGATCATGGCCATCGTGCGCTTGTCGCGCCGCAGTTCCAGGAACTCTTTCAGGATCATCGCCCACATGGGCAGCTCCGCCTACATAGAGGATTCCGCACGCCCCCGCACGGTCGAACCGGGGGTGTCGCAGACACCTGCGGTCCGCGCGGAGGCGACGGTAGTGGAGCCGCGACAGAAATTCAACATGCGTTGGATATTGCTAGGCTGATCACATGAACCCGCGCAGCGACACCCCGCAGGCCGTACCCGCGGCGCGACGGCCTGGGCGTCCGGCCGGCCGCCGCACCGGGGACCCGCAATCGCGCGAAAAGATCTTGGCCGCCGCCAAACGCCAGTTCGCAGACCGCGCCTACCTCGGCACCACCATTCGCGGGGTCGCTGCCGAGGCCGGTCTTGACCCGGCGGTCGTGCACCACTACTTCGGCACGAAGAGGGCGCTGTTCACAGCCTGCATAGAGCTGCCGACAGAGTTCCTGACCGCCCTGTCGACCCTGGTCGGCACCCAGGACGCAGACCTCGGTGAGCGCATCGCCAAGCTCTACCTCGGGCTGTGGGACAACCCGGCGACTGGGCCGCAGCTGCGCGCCATGGTCCGCTCCGCCATGTCCGACGACGAAGCGGCCGAAGTGCTCAGGGAGTTCCTCACCGCCACCGTGCTGCGCCCGGTGGCAGCGGCCATCGGGCGCCCCGACGCCCCTCTGCGCTTGGCCCTGGCCGCCTCCCAACTCGTCGGCCTGGCCGCTGCCCGCAACCTGCTGGGCATCGCCCCGCTGGCCGAGGCTGAAGTCGACGACCTCGCAGCCTGGGTCGCCCCCGCGATACAGCGATACCTCACGGGGCCCGCACCCAAGTGATTCACGTTGTACAACTCGACAAACACCGTCCCGGAAACGGTCGTATTCGGGACGGTGTCGTCATGGCCGAAGCGAAGACGTACACGAATATGGTCCGCCTCGGGTACGCCCGCGTTAGCGGACGCTGCGTTCCTCGACCCCGAAGCTGCCGACGCTCGTGACCGAGCTGGGCAGCTTGGGGCTGGCGGCTGGCCTATGGGGATCAGCCAGTCCGCCGCGAGCAAGTGCCTGGACCAGCTCGAGCGGCGCTTGGCTTACATCTGGCGGACCGGGACACGCGCGGTTCGGTGCTCACCACCGAGGGCAAGGCGGATTCCGCAGAGAAAAAGGTGGATAACAGGCCCCTAGCTTCGCTCCACCTCCACAGTCACCCAAGCCTGCCCACAACCAATACGGAGCCGCCTTCGGCGGCACTCAACTAAAACAACGCCGCTCAAACAGCCAGCGCCGCATCGTCGACCTTCCCGTTGACCGTCAACTGCACCTCGGCGGTGAACACAGGGCCTTGGGACTATCGCTGCGACAACGCTAAGGATCGGCCGTTGACCAGGGCTCTGACCAGGGGCTGACTTCTGGCGGCATGTCGATAGAGAACCTTTCTGAGGAGCACGTAGCCCGCTACGGCCGGTTCGTCGGCGATCCGACTCCGCGGGAGCAGCGGCGCGGGTACAACCGGCTGGGCTGGGCGGTGCAGTGGGGCACGGTTCGGATGCTCGGCACGTTCCTGACCAAGCCCGCGCAGGTCCCGCCGGTGGTCGCCGAGTTCGTCGCCGAACAGCTCGGCGGCGTGGATGCGTCGAGCCTGGCGCAGTACCCGGATCGGGAGCAGGCCCTGTGGGATCACGCCCGGGAGGTCCGGGATCTGCTCGGCATCCGCGAGTTCGACGCGATCGAGCTGGAGCTGCGGGCGTTCGTCGCGGCCGTGCGTGGGTGTCCAACGAGGGGCCGAGAGAGTTGTTCGACCGGGCGGTGGTGTGGCTGATCAGGCACAGGGCGCTGCTGCCGGGGATCACGACCCTGGCCCGCCTGGCGGCCGAGGTGCGCGTCGGCGAGATCGCCCTGATCAACTCGGTGATCGATTCCGAGGTGAGTCCCGATCTGCGCCGAACCCTGATCGGGCTGCTGAAGGTGCCCGAGGGCGAACGCGTCTCTACGCTGGAGCGCTGGCGCACCCCGGTGCGGGATGTGTCCGGGCGCGGACAGCGGACCTGAGCGCAAGTACGGAGGCAGCGCCGCACCCATCGCCGCAAAATCCACAGGTCACCCGGCAGCGCGTCGATCATCCGCAGCTCCACACTGCCGCGCGGCCGTATCGGCGGATGTTGTCCGCTGACCGGTTTCATCACCTGCTGGATCAGGCCGGGATAGCGCTCATGAACGCCGCAGCTATGAGCAGGCGGTGACACCCCACATCTCGCCAAGGTCTTGGGCGATCTCCCGTACCGTCGGCTCACAATCGCTGAGCCCTTCATCGGCTGCGGCCGTGGTCTGGGCAGCTTCCGGCACACAGCGGTGAAGTGCCGTGAGGAACGGCCCCCGGGCATAGGAATGGGCCGTCTGCTCCCAAGCCGCGCTCAGCAGGGGCAGGGCTTCGGATACCTGAAGCCGGCCCAACCCCTCGGCGGGGATCTCGGCGAAGCACCACGACTCGTCGTCGAGGGCGTTGCGCAAGGCCGCCACGAGAACAGGGACATCGGTGTAGTCGCCGCTGCCAGCCAGCACCCTCAGCCCCAGCTCGGCCGTGACATCCTGGCGCGAAAGCCAGAGTCGAGCACGCGGGACCGCAGCCGCTCCGAGGTGCCCCAGTGCCTGAGGGGCGCCGGGTATCCACCCGGCCGGGTTGTGCAGGCTCGGGTCCTCGATGAGGTCGAGGACGCTCCCATCGCCTCGGCGCCCGAGCTCCTCCAGAGCCCATCGTCGGCTGCAGGATCCCTGCGTGACCTGCTGCAAAAGCTCGTTGCGCGGGGCCTCGGCGATCGTGCGCAGCCATTGTCGACAGCCGGCGCCGGCGGCCTTTGCCGGATGACGCGACTCGTCACCGTCGTCGTAGAAGCCTCTGATGCGCAGATCGCGCTCAAGCAGGCCCCGCATCCAGCTGTCGTCGCCGGTGTCGACGACCTCCTGGAGTTCGTCGTCGGTTCGGCAGGCAACAGCTTCGTCGATGAGATCGTCCCGCACACCGGGCGCCTCAGCTGCATCGACGAACGCCAGCGCGTTCACCGCCGCGTTCCAATGCTTTCCATTCCTCACGTAGTGGCGCATGACCTCGACCGCGTCCGGGGCCCCGGCTGAGGCTAGCAGCGCCAACACATCCAGCAGCAGCCCGACGTCATCCGGGTCGTCGCCATCGAATGCGGCCAGATGCTGCTCGAGCGGCACCAGCGGCAGAGCCAGCTCCCGCACCAGGGCGGCCAGGTAGACGTCGCGCGTCTCAACTTGCCGATCCCAGCGCGGATCGACGATCACACACTCGTACACCGCATCCCCGGCGCCCGGCACGCTTGCTGCCCGGCGTGCCGCGACGCCGCGTCCGCGCTGAAGCTGCCCCCGGAACGTCGTGGGGTCGTCGTAGCTCGTCATCGCCACGCAGTATCCACGGCGCGCGCCTGCTCCACGAACGAATATGGAGCGAAGATGTTGTCGGGCTCGGGCTTCAGCCCAGTTCGTCCATCAGGGCGGTGACGTAGCTGTCCAGCCGTTGCTGCGCCACTCGGGTCGTGAGCTCGGCCCTGCCTGCCTTCTGCCATGCCTGTGTCACCAGCTGTACTTCTTCTGAGCAGGCCAGTGCGTCCAGTACCCGCCAGTACAGTCGTTCGCTGTCGGTCGCGGCCAGCACGCCGCCGGCCTGCTCATAGGCGGCAGCGAACTGCTGGCCCCACGTCGGGCCGTGCAGCAGGGCGAGATTGGTGGAGCAGTGCGAGACATCGAGGTCCGGCGGTCCCCAGGAGGTCGCCGCCAAGTCGGCGACGCCGGTGATGCGTACGGCTGTAGGCGTTGACGGCGGCCCGCCGATCCCGCCGATCCCGCTGATCCGGTCGATCTCGCCGAGCCCGTCGAGCACCTCGAACAGCATGTTGCCTGGTTGGAAGTCCCTGTGCAGGAACCGCCCCTCAAACGGCGGTGCGGGCCGGCGGATCACGTTGATCGCCGCAGCCCACACTCCTGCGTCGGCGGCCTCCGGGACGACGGCGGTGCTCAACGCCACGTATCGGCGAGGCTGTTCAGTGGGCTGCAAGGCGTGGA
Organism: Catenulispora subtropica; assembly: GCF_039531675.1. Lineage (NCBI taxonomy): Bacteria > Bacillati > Actinomycetota > Actinomycetes > Catenulisporales > Catenulisporaceae > Catenulispora > Catenulispora subtropica. The sequence goes on along the minus strand of NZ_BAAAQM010000051.1, from coordinate 70,354 downwards.
TTGCCACCAGTTGGCGGGCCAGCGCAGGCACCCGCGCCTTCAGTCCCTCATCGTCGAGAACGGCCTGGCCCGCCAGGTGCGTCATCAGCCGTGACGGATATTCACACTGCTTGGCGGCAGGGTCCACCGCGACCAGTTCCGGCGCAGGCACGTCGGTCCCCGCCAACAGTGTCAGGGCGGTGCCTTCCCGGTCCAGCCAGTCTTGTGCGTGCTCCACGGCGAACGGGTCGACGTAGGTCCGCAGCACCATGTCACGGGTATCCGCGCCCGGTGTGGCGATGGTCAGCTTCCGCATCTCGGCCGTGATGCCGCCGTCCAGCCTCTCGACCTGGACGATCCGCTCGCCGGTCGCGCAGCGGTGCACTCGTCACTTGTCTCCCGGGACGCTGCGGGATCGACTTCGCCCGACTTGAGGTATTCCGATATGGGCATATGATGGCTGGCATGGCACGAGCAGCGACGACGTCGGACGCGTTCAACGCGATAGCCGAGCCGCAGCGCCGGGACATCCTGGCGCTGCTGCGGGCGGGTGAGCGGCCGGTGACCGACCTGGCGCGGGAGTTGGGGATGAGCCAGCCGGGGGCGTCCAAACACCTGCGGGTGCTCCGAGAGGTGGGGCTGGTGCGGGTTCGTGGAGCGGGCAAGCAGCGGCTCTACGGCCTGGACGCCCGCGGGCTGCGGCCGGTCCACGAATGGCTCGGCGGATTCGAGCGGTTCTGGAACGAGAGCTTCGACCGGCTGGACACGTATGTGCAGGACCTCAAGCAGGCGCGGCAGGAGGACTGAGGCGATGACAGGGGCAAGGCGACAAAGGCAGCCCGAGTCGGCGACGGCCGAGCGGGAGGTCGTGATCTCCCGGGTCATCGACGCCCCGCCGGAGCTGGTGTTCGAGGCGTTCACCCAGGTCCGGCACCTGTCGCGCTGGTGGGGCCCGGAGGGGTTCACCACCACCACGCGGTTCTTCGAGTTCCGCGAGGGCGGTGTCTGGGACTTCATGATGCACGGGCCGGACGGCACCGACTACCCCGAGTGGATCACCTGGACCGAGATCGTCCCTCCGGAGCGGATCGCCCTGCTGCATGGTGAGTCCCGCGACGACCCGAACTCCTTCGAGTCGACTCTGGCCTTCACGCCCCACGGCACCGGGACCCAGATCGTGATGCGCACCGTCTTCCCCACCAAACAGCTACGCGACGAGGCCGTGGAGAAGTACCACGTGATCGAAGGCGGCAAGCAGACACTCAACTGCCTGGCCGCCTACGTCGCCGAGATCGCCCCGACAGCCCCGATCACCGTCGAGAAGGAGGGCCCCTGATGCCCGGCAAAGTGTTCTTCAGCGTTTCGATGTCGCTGGACGGCTTCACCGCACCGGAGTCGCTGGACGCCATCTTCGCCACGCCCGAGCAGCGCAAGCAGGACCCCAGGCTGGACTACTGGATGACGCAGTGGATGGAACTGCAGGCGTGGATCTTCCCCCAACGGTTCTTCCGAGAGAACCTCAACCAGGGCGAAGGCGGCGAAGAAGGACGCGACAACGACATCGCCCGGGAAACTTTCGAACGCACCGGCGCAAGCATCATGGGCAAGCGCATGTTCGACCTCGGCGAGCGCGCCTGGCCGGAGGAGGCACCCTTCCACACCCCGGTGTTCGTCCTCACCCACCACCGGCGCGACCCCTGGAAACGCCCCGGCGACACCACCTTCCACTTCGTCAACGACGGCCCCCACAGCGCCCTGGACCAGGCCCGCGCCGCCGCCGGCGACCGCGACGTCCGCATCGCCGGCGGCGCCGAAACCATCCTGCAGTACCTCAACCTCGGCCTCGTCGACGAGTTCTCGATCGCCTTGTCACCGGTCCTGCTCGGCGCCGGCTCACGCCTGTTCGAGGGCATCGACGCGTCCAAGATCGCGATCGAGCCGGTCGGTTCGGAGGCATCGCCCCGGGTGACGCACCTGAGGTATGCGGTGCGTTCGCGGTAGGTGACCCGAGGACGCTCCCGGCGCGGATGATGCCGGGAAGGCCTACGAGCCAGGGCCGTGGTGCGCTCGCCCGGGTCGACCAGGGTGATGACGTAGGCCTGGCGGGCAGGAACGTCCATCTGCGACAGCGCGGAGCGGGCGAGCAGCAGGGCCACCGTGATCGGCAGCGTCGCAGTGAAAGGGATCGCTGCGAGCAGCAGGTTGGAGGGTATGTGCGTGACCACCATGGTGTTGAGCAAGCCGCTGCGATCACCCAACCTGCCTGCGGCGATGCTGGAGGCGGCTTGGAGCAGCCCGGCTGCGAAGAACATGGTGCCCATCAGCTGCGGGGTCGCGCCGTAGCGGCGGGCGAACCAGAACACCGGGAAAGCCTGGACGATGAAGCCGCCAGCGAACGCGTCGACGGCGAACACGCGTGCGTGTTCGGGCCCGGGGAAGCTGCCGATCATCGCCTGCTCCAGGGTGGTGATCGGCCCGGACTCGTTGGGGTCGGTGGAAAGCGTGCCGGTGAGCGCGGCCAGCAGCAGTGACGGGAGCCAGCCGGTCAGTGCGAGCACCGCAGCAGCGAGCGCCATGACGATCAAGATCGTGACGTAGCCGCGGCGACGGCCGAGCCGATCCACGTACCGGCCCACCAACAGTGACGCACCGGCCATACCGGCGAGCGTGGCGGCGAACACGGCCCCCACTTGCGCGGTGGACAGCCCCCGTCTGGCCAGCACCGTGCCCGACAGCACGCTGCTGAAGCCATACCCGAACGCCCGCAGGCCCTGCACGGTGAGGATGGACCGCAGGTCGTGTTCTGCATCGCTGATGGCTGCCATCTCAGCAGGCGTGGATTCCCACTGGAAACCCGCCCGGCGCGACGCAGGCCAGGCACCGTACGTCGACCACCCCGAACCTGGCGGCGGCCACGGATCGCTCGAGCCGACGATGTGCTGGCTCCGGCAACGGCTGGGGGAACGGTGACTCTGTCAGAGATCGCATCGCACCTGGGAACTAGCCCGCGCACACTCAACCGCAGGTTCAGGGAACAGGCCGGCACCACGCCGCTGCAGTGGTTGTTGCGGCAGCGCGCGCCCAGGAGCTGCTGGAGACCACCGACCTGCCGATCGAGGCAATCTCCCAGCGCTGCGGGTTCGGCACCTTGGTGACGATGCGCCAGCACTTCGCCAAGCTTCTCAGGACCTCGCCGACGGCGTACCGACGCAGCTATCGGGCCCGTGCCGACGCGGCCCGTTCCGTGCAGGTCTGGGCGCCCGGTGTGCCGATCATCCCTGGTCCGCTGGTGGACGTGGAGCCGTAATCGGGGTCGAGACTGGACCCCTGTCGGCTGATTCTGCGAACGCTGGCCAGGGGCGTCGGCGAAAGTGGTGTGACCAGGACTTCTGCGGTCTCTGCCATCGTGGATTCCCAGGTTTGACGCGATCGTCTCCCAGCGTTTTGGATGGTCGAGGCGCGCGTGCGTTCAAGCGCCGAATCCAAGTTCCTCGGGCCACGGGTGATTCGACACAGGCTCGCCCGGCGTATAGATCCACGCATTCGTCCCCGAATCGTCAGGATCGACGACATGGCGGTACGAGCCGCCGTCGCCGCTGTCGATCCCGTTGAGCATCGCGAGGAAAGGCACCCACTCGACTTCGCCATCCCGTGGGCCTCCGGACAGGGTTACCTGCATCCGGGACTGCTCGCGGACCATCATCATCTGTTCCTGCGTGAACCGTCTCACTGGCTGGGGGGATTCCGGATTCGGCTGGACTGCATTACCGAACGGTATGAAGGCGGAGTAGTCCATACCAGGTGCATTGGCGTGGCTCAGGTAGATGTAGCCGGTGGTAAGGAGTCTTGCCGGCAGGCCCAGAGCGGCCATCGCGTCCCAGTGCAGCCCGTTGGCAAACAGATACCCCTCCTCGTAGGTCGGGGTTTCGGGATCAAGCGGCTTGTTCGACAACGCCGCCAGAAGCGCGTCGGTGTCGGGCTCACCGACGGCGAACACCTCGAACGGGCGGGTTTGCACGCCGATCGGACCAACCGGGAGCCAACGCTCTTCGCCGTCGCCGAACTGGACACGGCCATGGGGCACGCCGTCTATGTCGTCGAACTCATCAGCGAAGTACGTGGGGGCGTTGCAGTACTCATGGACCAGACTCCCGGCCGTCCATATCTGCAGCCACAACACGTCGGAGTCATGGACATCAGCAGTGAGAACCGATGTGTCCAGCGCCTGGCTCAGACTGGCCGCATCAAAGTTCTCATGCGGGTAGACGATGGTCCATCCGGGCGCTATCGCTACTGCCAGTCCGGTCGCGCCGTTGGACCTCAGCGTCTGTACTACGCGCTCAAGTGGTGCGGTGACCAGTGCGTTGTCGTAGAAGGAACCCATCGCGCACCCCACATTGTGCTGATCATCGGAATGGTTGGGCAGAACCGTACCGATCGGAGCCGACAAGTGAGGCATCACGCGCCATGTCGAGGCCTGCTCTTGGACGAATCCGGGATCCCGGCTGTCCTCGACTCCACCGCCAGCACGACCCCCAGCGTGCGGGCTTGTAGGGTTCTGCGGTGACCTCGACGGAGACACAGGGCCTCGCACGGATGATCGACGAGGTGCAGATCCGCTGGATCGCGGTGGGGGACAAGACGCGGCGGCTACCCGTGGTCATGCTCCATGGCGGCCCGGGCCTGCCGGACTATCTGGGCGATGTCGCCACCATGATCGCGGACCTCGCGCCGGTATACCGCTACGACCAGCGCGGCACAGGCCGATCCGAGTGGCAGGGCCGTCATTCCCTCGCCCGCCATGTCGACGATCTCGCCGAACTGCTGGATGCATGGGGCGCACCCAAGGCAGTGCTGATCGGGCACTCTTACGGCACCGATCTGGCGAGCAGGTTCTGCCTGACGCACCCGGATCGGGTGGCTGCGCTGCTGCTGCTGTGCGGACCGTTTGTTGGTGACTGGCGCACCGCATACCGAGGTGAACGCGCGCGCCGCATGACCGCGTCGCAGCAGGAGCGGCTTCGCGAGCTGGAAGCGTTGGCGCATCGCACGGAAGAACAGGAAGTCGAACTGCTAACTCTGGCCTGGTTCACTGACCATGCCGATTCTCAACGCGGCTGGCGCTGGGCCGCGCACAGTGCCGGCAGACGCCGCCCCGTCAACTGGGCTATGAACAGCGAACTGGGCAAGGAAGGCCGTGCGGATCCGATTGAGCAGCACCTCGACGAACTGCGAGCGTGCCTGCCGGCGCAAACCGAACTGCTCGGCGGGGTCGACGATCCCCGGCCTCTATCAGCACTGGAATCGCTCGCACTCCGGCTCGAAGTCCCGTTGGTCCGGATCGACGGCGGCGGGCACGAACCCTGGCTGGAGCAGCCCGAGCCCTTCCGTAGGCACCTGCGGCGATTCGTGCACCGGGCTGTGTGCCCGAGCTGACCGCTCGCAGGCCCATCGCCGGTTCTCAGCTCGAAAGGCTGGGCAAGCGAGTTCTTGGCCGGGGGCAGTCCTGGCAGGACGGTGCTTCAAGGTTTCCGGCATGGGAGCTTCGGATGGGGCCAAATACGACCGTTCGACACGGGTCCGCAGACGACGCTGACCGAGTTGCGGCATTGAATGTTCGACGAAGGGGTTACCAGTGGGGGAGACCCGCCCCGGATGATCCATCAACGGTCCGCGCAGCGTCGAGACCTCGAAGTAGGTGTTGTCGATGCTGACTTCGGGGACGCCGTGGTGTTGGTGACCTGTACCCTGACGCCGCGATGTTCCTGTGACCGCAGAGCCTACGGCAACCGTTCCTGCCTGTGCCTCGGACTGCCGAGCCGCTGATGGGTCGTTCGCCCGCCCGCGGGCGCCTCGGCTGATTCACGTTACCTGCACGTAGCATTCTCAAGTTTTCAACGGCCTGCGGGATCAAGGCCGCCCCTGGCAGCCTCGGGCCATGAAAGATGTATCGGCGCCCAAGCCGCCGCCTGAAGATCCACGCCTGCCCTGGCCGAAGATCCTGGCGCATCTCCAAGAACCGCAGGTCATGGCTCGTCGGGCCGAGGTGCACGCATTCCTGCGTATAAGCCTGGAGATGACCATCGCGAATCTCAGCGACGCGGGAAGGTTCGCAGCGCATCCTTGGCCGGGAAGGAAAGATCTCGAGGCGGAGATCGAAAGGCGAGGAGAGGAAGGAGAGCTCACCCCGGGAAAGTGGGTCCGCTTCTGGAAGTCCTGGGATGATTTCCGGTTGGATCAGATCAATTACGCCCTCGTGACTGCGAGGCTCTGGGAGATCCCAACAGCTCCGGCGCGCCTACTTCACGCAGATCTGGGCAAGGTGCTGGCGGGGCGCGTACGTTTCAGCGCGCTGGTGACCAAGGTAGCGCACCTGGATGACCGTCTACGCCACAGGACTGCGATCCCCTTCCTCCTTCAGTCCGCCCCCGTTCTTGATGCGTCTTGCCGAGAAGCCGCCCAGGAAGTGCATCGCGAATTCTTTCGACGCAACTTCGAGCTCTGGCTGAGCGCTTTCAGCGAGGTCTTCGAAGTCTTGGGTTTCAGCGCCGAAGACGGAGACGTCCGCGATCTCTCAAGTCAACTGATCGCCGTCGCCGATGGGCTGGCTGACCGCATTGCGCGGACCGGTGACGATTCCTACTTGTACTCGGCCAACGGATCGTCACTGCTCGGGAAGACCGCGCTCCAACTCTTCTGGTCGACCATCAACGCGAAAGGTGCGCCGATCGAGGAGCTTGTAGACAACGAGGTCATCCTCCGCATGCCGAACCCGACTGAGGAATGGCTCACCGAGGAAGACCAATGAGCGATCACCTCGGCGTCAGACCGGACGCATCCACACCACATCCCGCGGACCGAAATGCCGAAATAGGCGAGGCGTCCGCAGACGACGCCCACGAAACTCGCCAAGCTCAGCGGTGGCGCCGAGCGGCCATCCTGGGCACCTGGGCCGATACGCTCGTCCGACTCACAGATCTTCTGCTGCGAGGGGGCCGCTAAGCGTCACCTCCCGGCCGGACGCAGCGGGCTGATTATCGGCGGTGGCTTCGAGGTTGGCCAGAAACGAGAAGAACCCGCAGGAGATTGGTGGCGCGAACGAAGTCGGTGCGCAACTTGGCGAGCACACGCCTGTCTTCAGTTAGGCGAGCCCTGTTCGACGACGGCGTGGGCCGCCGCGATCACTTTGTCGGCGGTCTTCGCGCTGGTGGTGATTTTGAGCTTCGGCGTCGCCCAGTAGCCGGTGATCACCACCAGGTCGCCGCTGTCGTTGTCGCGGCCGAGGAAGCCCAGGTCGGCCATGGCCCCAAGGCCGGCGGTTGTGCGGCGATCGACGACGACAAAAGGAGCGAGCAGACCAAACGCTTCCTCCCATCGGTCCTGCGCAATCACGCTTCGCACGAGCTCCAACGCGCAGAACCACTCATAGCCTGCGCTCGCCCCTGTAGTTCATCGACGACGAACCATAGCGGCCCGTTCACAAGCTGGATGCGCCCCTCGACCGATCCGGCACCGTGATCGCTTTTGCCGAGAGCTGCGTTTCCCGGCTCACGGGATCACGGGCCGGAATCGAGGTCCATGATCCTTCTCAGGGTTACTTGCTGTAGCACTGCTCCTCAGCCCCGTCATCCCGGTCCTGACCCCACGACGTCTCGAAGCCGGGCACCGACACGGTCACCTCCAACGTTCCGGCATATCGGGCTCCAGCGGGGTCACGACGACGAGCGTGCGACCAGGTGCGTGGGCAGGATGACCGACGTCCGGGCCTGGTCGCCGTCCATCCGGGCCTGGAGCAGGCGCACCATGCGGCGGCTCATCTCGTCGGTGGACTGGTGGACGCTGGTCAGCGGGGGTTCGCTGAACCGGCTCGCCTCGCTGTCGTCGAAGCCGACGACGGCGACGTCGCCGGGGATCCGGCGGCCGGCGGCCTTCAAGGCCGTCATCGCCCCGAGCGCCATGCGGTCGGAGGCCGCGAAGACCGCGTCGACGTCCGGATGGGTCTCGAGGAGGCGGCGCATGGCCCGCTCGCCGCCGGCCTGGCTGAAGTCGCCGTACTCGATGATCTCCGCCTGGGTTCCGGCGGCCTCGATCGCGGTGCGGTAGCCGCCGAGCCGGGCCCGGCCCGAACCCATGTCCTGGGGTCCCGCGATGGTGGCGATCCGGCGGCAGCCGCGCCTGAGCAGGTGCTCCACGGCGAGGCGGGCTCCGCCGACGTTGTCGATGTCCACGAAGGTCCACTCGTCCGACAAGTTCACCGGACGGCCGCCGAGGACGACCGGGATGCCGGCGGAGTGCAACAGTCCGGGCAGCGGGTCGTCCCCGTGCATCGCCAGCAGGAGCACGCCGTCGACGTGGCCGTTGTGTGCGTAGCGGACGATGCGGTCGTGCCGGCCGGCGTGCCGGGCCATCATGAGGACGAGGTCCAGGTCGAGCTCGGCCAACTCGTCGCCGACGCCGCGGACGATGGTGGCGAAGAAGGGGTCGGAGAAGACCTCGCTCTCCGGCTCGGAGATCACCAGGGCGACCGATCCGCTTCGTCTGGTCACCAGGCTCCGTGCAGCCTGGTTGGGCACATAGCCCAGAAGGCTGATCGCCTCCTCGACGGAGTCCCGCACCTGTGAACGGACGCCCGGCAAACCGTTGATGACACGTGACACCGTGGCGCGGGAGACACCCGCAGCGCGGGCGACCGTGTCCAGCGTCGGCCGCTCGGCCGTCTTGTCGGCGTTGATGCTCAGACCTCCTCGGCGCTGGATATGAGAGCGCTTCCATCCTCACCGTCGACAGTGTCACCCTGCCGCGGGGACGTCAATGCTGATTAGCCGTGGTAGCCCTCTGCCATGGCTGTAACGACCAGCAACGGTTGAGGCAGTTCGACGTGTAGGAGCGGCGTACAGCATGAGAGCGCTTCCGGGCTTCGCCGTGTCAAGAGGCTCTCTACCTGCCAGTGCGTGAATGTTACACGACCATTGACTCACCCTCACTCTCGCCCTACGGTGAGCGTCGCTGAGAGCGCTCTCAACTTTCAGGGTGTCAAACCCCACAAAAGCACCATCTTCCCTACCCATGCGCAGCTTCGCAGGAGGCATGATGGCACCGTGGTCCCCACCCCCACCTTCCTCGTCGAGGGCGGTCGCAGCATCCTCACCCACCTCGGCGGCCGCTGGACGTAGTATGCCGACCGGCCAGCGGCTGATCGCCCTCGGCGCCGTTCTGGCCGTTCTGGTCAGCCTGCTGACTCTGTTCGTCCTGGTCCCGGCGGACGCCGACGGCGTCGGGGCCGGCGGCTTCACCACCCAGCCGGTGGGAGCCCTGCCGTCCGGCTGCGGATCGGTGTCCACCAACCCGCGCGAGTGGGTCACCGCGAACGCCCCCGCAGGGGCGGTGCCCACGAACGACTGGTGGACGTCGATCCTGTGGAAGCGGACCAACTGCGCCTACGGCGAGCCGATGTTCGCCCACCCGCTGGGCTTCAAGGCCGAGCCCGGCGGCCTCGGCTTCTCGTACACGACGACGCCGACCATCACCGGCAGCGCCGGCGGCGTGGGGGAGTACCACTTCCCCTACAGCGAGGACTTCGTGGCCGGCGTGACCCAGCTGAACGCGCCCCAGGTCATGGTCGACGGCTGGAGCGACTGGACTGTCAGCCCGTGGTTCGGCGACGGCACGCACACGTTGCGCGCCACCATCGGCGAGGGCCTGCCCTTCGCCTACTTCCAGGCCACCGGCGGCGCCGCGCAGATCAGCGCGTCAGGCGGCGCGACCCCGACCGTGTGGTCGGACACCGGCTCCATGCTCGGATTCACCATCAACGGCCACGACTACGTGGCCTTCGCCCCGACCGGCTCGACGTGGACGCAGAACGGCTCGGCGTTCACCTCGACACTGGCGGGGAAGGACTACTTCTCCGTGGCGGTCCTGCCCACCACCCCCTCGACGGCCGCCGCCGACCGTGCCGCGCTCGCCGCCGCCTACCGCCAGGACGCCTACAATTTCGTCACCGGAACCACGGCCTCCTACAACTACAACCCCGCCACCAGCCTGGTGACGACCACCTACGCCTACACCACCAACGCCGTCGAGGGCGCGGGCTCCGGCACGGTCGCGGCGCTGCTTCCCCACCAGTGGCAGTACCTCACATCAGGCGCTCCGCTGTCCCAGACCTACGTCTCGCCTCGGGGCTCCTTGAAGGTGCTGACCGGCATCACGTCCTTCACCACCACCATGACGTTCCACGGCGTCCTGCCGGAACTTCCGGCAGTGGCCGACGGCACCGGGCCGGACCTCGCGACCCTCCAGAACTACCTGGCCGCCGAGCAAGCCGACCCGCTCAAGCAGGTCTCCGACGACACCTACTGGACCGGCAAGGCCGTGGGCCGCGCCGCACGGCTCGCCGAGAGCTCCGACGAAGTCGGCGACACCGCCGTGCGCGACGCGGCCTTGACCGCGATCCAGGCCAAACTCACCGACTGGTTCACCGCCACACCCGGCAAGACCGCCCACGTGTTCTACTACGACAAGAACTGGGGCACGCTGATCGGGTACCCCGCCTCCTACGGGTCCGACCAGGAACTCAACGACCACCACTTCCACTACGGCTACTTCATCGCCGCCGCGGCCACGCTGGCCAAGTTCAACCCTTCCTGGGCCACCAACAGCCAGTACGGCGGCATGGTCGACCTGCTCATCCGGGACGCCGACAACTACGACCGCACCGACACCCGGTTCCCGTACCTGCGTGACTTCGACATCTACGACGGTCACGACTGGGCCTCCGGGCACGGCTCGTTCGCCGCCGGCAACAACCAGGAGTCCTCCTCCGAAGGCATGAACTTCGACAACGCCCTGATCCAGTGGGGCGAGGCCACCGGCAACACCGCGGTGCGCGACGCCGGCGTCTACCTGTACACCACGCAGGCCGCGGCCATCCACGACTACTGGTTCGACGCCGGCGGGCAGGCCTACCCCGCCTCCTTCCCGCACCACGAGGTGGGGATGGTCTGGGGCGACGGCGGCGCCTACTCCACCTGGTTCTCCAGCAACCCCGCCCAGATCCAGGGCATCAACCTGCTGCCGGTCACCGGCGGCCACCTGTACCTCGGCGACGACCCGAGCTCGGTCCTGGCCGACTACAAGGACCTGACCACCATGCTGAACGGCGCCCAGCCCACCGTCTGGCAGGACATCTGGGACGAATACCTGGCCCTGGGCGACGGCGGCCAGGCGCTGTCGAACTTCCGCGCCAACAGCACGTTCACCTCCGAGGAGGGCGACAGCAAGGCCCACACCTTCCACTGGGTGGACAACCTCGCCACCCTCGGCCACGTCGACACCGCCATCACCGCGGACTATCCGTTGACCGCGACCTTCACCAACGGCGGCGCTGTGACCTACGTCGCGGCCAACATCACCGGCAACGCGCTCACCGTCCACTTCTCCGACGGGACCGTCCTCCAGGTCCCGGCCGGCAAGACGGTCGCGTCGGGCGCGAACACCTGGAGCGGCGGAACCGCGTCCGGCGGCGTCGGAACCCCCGGCGGCCCGTCGAGCCCGCCGCCGACCACACCGTCGTCGAGCTCGCCGACTCCCACCCCGACACCGAGCAGCACACCGTCGAGCAGTCCCTCCAGTTCGTCGTCGGGTGGCGGTTCGCCGACGCTGTACCTGCAGTCGAACGGAACCACGCAGGCCAGTCCCGGAAACGCGAGCACGATGAGTATCCCCTCCGCAGGTGGCGGCAGCTTCGACGGGACACCGACGAACCCGGTCACGTTCACCGCCACCGGGCTGACCCTGACCCACACCACCGGCACCACCACCTTCGACCTCCCGATCGACGCCGGCACCGCCGTGGGCGACGGCACCCAGGTCCGCATCTCCTACGACTGCACCGGATCCGGCACCTGGAACAGAATCGAGACCTACCACTACTTCGCCACCGACAACCTGCCCGGCAACGAGCACTACACCCAAACCAGCGGACTGGAGACAGCCACCGGCACCTACTGCAACCTCACCGACGGCACGATCAAGATCGAAATCTGGAACGCCATCGGCACCAGCCCCACCACCCTGGCCACCGGCAACCAAAGCATCGTCAACCTGCCCTACAGCGGGGCAACGCCTTCGCCCACGCCGACATCGACCTCATCCAGTTCGTCGTCGGGTGGCGGTTCGCCGACGCTGTACCTGCAGTCGAACGGGACCACGCAGGCCAGTCCCGCAAGCGCGAGCACGATGAGTATCCCCTCCGCAGGTGGCGGCAGCTTCGACGGGACACCGACGAACCCGGTCACGTTCACCGCCACCGGGCTGACCCTGACCCACACCACCGGCACCACCACCTTCGACCTGCCGATCGACGCCGGCACCGCCGTGGGCGACGGCACCCAGGTCCGCATCTCCTACGACTGCACCGGATCCGGCACCTGGAACAGAATCGAGACCTACCACTACTTCGCCACCGACAACCTGCCCGGCAACGAGCACTACACCCAGGCCAGCGGACTGGAGACAGCCACCGGCACCTACTGCGACCTCGCCGACGGCACCGTCAAGATCGAAATCTGGAACGCCATCGGCACCAGCCCCACCACCCTGGCCACCGGCAACCAAAGCATCGTCAACCTGCCCTACCACTGACACCTGCGGGTTCCGGTCGGAACCATCGGCTCTACGGCCGACTGTTCCGGTGGCCCTCCGGACGGCCCTGGCATGTCACCGCCATGCCAGGGCCCCGATATGTCCCTTCGAAGTCGGCCCTGTCCGGCTCCCTCAACGCAGCCGCCGCGCAGTCCCGCAAGTGCTTCGCGGTCGACTCGTCGGCAGGCAGGAGCGCCTCAACGTGTAGCTCCGCCAAAGACACGTCCGTCGAGGTGGCGAACGTGGTCAGGGTGGGGAAGCCTGAGGTCCCCGGCACCGGTGCGCAGCCTGAGCGGCACAGCGAATCCGAGACAGTCCGGCCCGGGTCGGACGTTCGGCAGGCAGGTCTCCAGCTCCGCCAGGAGCTTCTCCTGCTGCGGGTCGGGGCTGGCGCGGAAGCGCTGGCGCATGGCCTCCGTGACGTGGCGGCCCCATTCGGGGAGGTTGAGCACGCGCCGCGCCATGCCGTCAGGGTGCAGCGCCAGCCGGCGGAGGTTCTCCGTCGAGTGGTCTGCGGGGTTTTGTCTGGCCGGTCATGTGACCGCCTGACCGTTCGGGCTGGGATTGGGCGGAGCATCTTGATCTTTCCTGTGTCGACGGGTGATGCTTAGCCCATGTTCGTGCCGGCCAGGACGCTGTTCGTGACTGATCTCGACGGCACGCTGCTGGGCGCTGACTTGAAGATCAGCAGTGAATCGGCGGCGATCCTGAACGAGCTGATCGGGGCCGGTGTGTTGATCACAGCTGCGACAGCTCGGGCACGCGAGTCGACTCGCCGCGCACTCGCCGGAGTAGATCTATGCCTTCCTGTCGCGTTCCTCAACGGCGGGTATCTCGCGGACCTTCACGGCGAACAGATCCAAGGCGGGTTTCCGCTGCCGACGAAGACCACGTCGTTGATTCTCGAGGGCTACCTTGAGTGCGGGCTGCATCCTCTGGTGTATACGATCGACGCTTTCGGCAAGGAGCACGTCTTCTACCAGGGGACGGGCAACCCGGGTATGCACGCGTATGTCGCCGAGCGGCTCTCTGGGGGTGACCGCCGGCTCCGGCAGGTGGCCGACCTGTCGGTCACCGACACCCAGACCGTGATCGCGATCAACGCAGTAGACACGCCGGAGCGGCTGGCGCCGATGCGCGAGCAGTGGAGCCGGGATGCCGGCGTGTGCTGCCACTACTCCCCGGACATCTACGTTTCTGGATACTGCTGGCTGGAGATCTGCGAGTTCCGGGCGAACAAGGGACAGGCCGCGCTCACGCTCAAGGAACTCGTCGGCGCTGAGCGCATGGTGTGCTTCGGCGACAACACCAACGACCTGGCGATGTTCGCCGCAGCCGATGAAAGCTACGCGGTCGCCAACGCTCATCCGGCCGTTCTTGATGCCGCCACGGCGGTCATCGGCGACCACCGATCGCATGCCGTCGCCCGCCAGCTACGTGAACTTGCCCGGGCCGAGACTCGCTGAGCATGTGGCGGATCAAGCTGCGAGTATGAGCCCGTCGCGGTAGCGCACCTGGTGGTTGCGGGCGAACTCCTGCTGCTCGTGCCAGGCCCAGTAGGTATCGAAGTCGCCGTTGCTTCGCAGGGCACGGAGTTTCAGGACGGCTTCGGCGCCGGCCGGGTCCCGGCGGGCCCCGGTGATGTCCTGACGGTCTTTGACCAGGTGGCGGCATGCTCCCTCGATCACACCGGTCACGATCGGCCAGCCGGAGGCCAGGGCGGTGTCGTAGCGCAGGTGTCCGGCCTTGTCGGCGAGGTAGCCGACCGCCTCATCGACGCCCTTGGGTTTCGCGCCGCGAAGTCTGGCGGTTCGGGCCTGCTTGTCCAGGTCGGCTGCGACGCCGCGGACGGCGCCGGCCAGCGGGGCCCGGGCATGGGGGCGACCCACGCCTCGGCGGCCCGCCCGTCGGCCGCATCGTGCAGACACCAGGCGGCGCCCCACAGGTGTTCGAGTACATGGATCAAGTCGATCACGATCGTGACGTCAGTGCCGCGCTGCTCGGCCTCGACGCAGATCAGGTCGATCTGGTGCTTCGCGCCGTCGACGAGGACGACCCAGTCGCGGCGGTGTTCCGAGTCGCGGGCCTCGGCCTGGTCGAACACCGCGACCGACACCTCCCACGTGCTGTTCGTCGGCCCGCCCGGGGTCGGCGAGACCATGCTCGCCGTCGGCCTGGCCCGCGCCACGGCCGAGGCCGGGCACCGGATCTGCTTCACCACCGCCGCCGAGCTGGCCGCCAAGTGCCACAAGGCCGCCCACGAAGGGCGCTGGTCAACCTGCATACGGCTCTTCGCCGGCCCGCGGCTCCTCGTCATCGACGAACTGGACTACCTGCCGTTGCCCGACGACGGCGCCTCGCTGCTGTTCGAGGTGATCAACCAGCGGAATCTGAAGTCCTTCACGACCTTGACGACGGCACCTACCGCTCGCGCCGCTGCCGCGACCGGGCTGCCAACCCCCGCGACAAGGCCGAAGACGCTGAGCCGAAGCCCGGCTGGCCGCCGTCGGCGGACCATCGTCCAGAGCGGTGCGGGGCCGGGGTCTGATCGGGACGGTGCGGACCTTGCTGCCTTTGTCGTACAAGCGCAGCTCGCCGACCCTCCTGGACATGCGGACGTCCTCGACATCCAGGGCCACGACCTCGGAAATGCGGGCTCCGGCGTAGAAAGGCACGAGTACGATCGCCCGGTCGCGGACGTTCGGCCAGCGTTCGACCTCGCGCAGGAACAGCAGGCGGTCGCGCGACTCCCGCGCCCGCGGCGCCGTCTCGGGCAGTTCGGCCCGCTTGGCGTCGGCCGGACCCAGGCCGCGCCGGGTGTACAAGTCGTCCAGGGCAGCCAGGGCATTGTTCACAATGGCCGGCTCGCGCTTGACCACGGCGAGCAGGTGGGTCCGGTAGTCGCGCGCCGTCCAGTCCCGCGCCCGCTTGTCGCCCAGCGGGTCGCCGTCGCCGACGGGGCAGGTGTCGAGCCGGATGAGGAACCGGCGGACCTTGGAGACGTAGGTGCGCCGGGTATGCGCCGAGAACGGCGCCTGCGCCAGCTGCCGGGTGTAGTCGTCAAGCACCGTGGCGAACTGGTCCGGGACGGCCGCCGGACGACGTCCCCGCCGAGCCGCCCCAAGCCGTTCCCTGTTCTCTGAACCTGTATCCGGGCTCTGCGGGGCACCTGAGAGCGTGTTCTGTGAACCCGTGGCAGGATCTAGTTTGGAGAATCAGTATTCTCTAAATCAAAGGCCGCCAACCGGGCGGCGACATGCTGGTCGCGTTGATGGAGACCGAGCCCGCGATAGATGTCCAAGGCTCGGCGAAGACAAACCACCGCCTCCGTTGCCCGCTCCGTGCTTGCCAGGCATTCACCCTGTTCTTCCAGGGCTTCTGCTTGCCCGAGCCGGTGGCCCATCTGGCAGGCCAGTTCCAGGGACTGCTCCAGAAACCGGATCGCGCCGTCGTAGTCGCCGGCCCGTCGCAGCACGGTTCCTAGGCCATAGAGGGCATTGGCTTGCCCGAACCTGTCACCTGTGTGGCGTGCCAGCTCCAGGGATTGCTGCAGAAACCAGATCGCACGGTCGTGGTCGTCGGACTGGGATCGCGTTCCCAGTCCGTAAAGCGCGTCGACCTGACCGATCAGGTTGCCGGCCAGCTGAGCCTGGTCCAAGGCCCTGTTAAGGTATCGGATGGCACCCGTGTCGTCGCAATCCGGCCAGGTGAGACCCAGTTCGATGAGGACCGCGGTCAAGCCGACTCCGTCATCGACATCCTCGTATATCTCCAGGGCCTGCTGCTGGTCGCGAAGCGCTCCGGCGCGGTCGCCGTTCTTGGACCGTAGCCGTCCGAGATCGTGGAGAACAGCGGCCCATCGGGTCGGGTCTTCGTTTCCGCGGGCCAGTTCCAGGGCTTGCTCGAGGTCTCGGTTCGCGCCGGGATAGTCGCCCACTTTGTAGCGCATGCGGCCCAGATCGTTGAGGGTAGCAGCTTGCCCGACCTGGTCCCCGCTCTGGCGGAACAGCACCAAGGCAGGTTCCAAGGATTCGATTGCGTCTGTGTAGTCGCCCGTCATCGACTGCACACGCCCCAGGTTGTCCAGGGCGGTGGCCAGGGCAGGCCGGTTACCACAGCGTTCTGCTGCCCCTATCGCCCTGGCGTGCAGCGTCTTGGCCAAAGACCACGGGCCCTCGATCAACAGCAGGGGTGCCAAGTCGGCTGTCAGGGTGATGAGGGCCTCGTTCCGGCCCCGGTCGGCGGCGTATTCGACGCAGGCCAGCAGGTTGGGCCGTTCACCGCGCAGCCAGGAGAGCTCAGCCTCGGTGCCGTGGAGCCGATGTTCGGCGGCGGTTCGCTGATAGTAGACCAGCAGACGGTCGACTGCCGTCCTGCTGTGCTCTGGATCAGCATCAGGCAGGGTGCGGGCATACTCGCGCACCAGATCGTGCATCCGGTAGCGACCGCGGGTCGGCTCGTCGAGCAGGTGGTGTTCTTCCAGATCCTGAAGCAGACGCTTGGCCGCGAGCGGGTCGACCTCCAGCATCGCTGCTGCTGCGCCGACATCGGTGTCGATGCCCGGAGATGCGCCCAATAACCGGAACATCTGTTGCTGGAGGAAGTTCAGGTCCCGATAGGACAGGTGAAAGGCCGTCGCGACGCTTTCGTCCTCCCCTATCAACGCCGGCAGCGGACCGACTGCGGTCACCTCATCAACCAGATCTTCTGCACTCCAGGACCGGTGGTGGCGTAAACGCGCTGCGATGATCCCGATGGCCAGCGGCAGGTGTCCGCACAGCCCGACCAACCGTACTACCTGCGGATCATCCGGCCTCAGGTCCCGTCGACCGACGATCCTGGTGAACAGCGCGCAGGCCTGCGGCGAGCTCAGCACCTCGAGACCGGTCACTGTGGCGTCGGCCAGACCTGTCAGTGGTCTGCGGCTAGTCACCAGAACCAGGGTGCCGGGGGCCGATGGCAGCAGTGGGCGGACCTGCGCGCTGTTGAGCGCATCGTCCAGCACCAACAGCATCCGCCGGCCCGCAGTCCGTGCGCGCCAAAGGCCTGCACGTGCCGGACCGTCAGGAAGGTTGCCGGTCACACCGTCGGCGGTCAGCAAAGTGCCGAGTACCTGATCGGGGTCGGCCGGATCGACCCCGGGAGTGTGTGCGTGCAAACGTACGAACCACTGCCCGTCGGGAAAACGGCTGGCCAAGTGATGCGCGGCGTGCACAGCGAAGGTGGTTTTGCCGACCCCGGCCATCCCATCGATCGCGTGGATTCTCAGGACAGGCGCCGGTTCGTCGAGGACTGCTATAAGTTCATCCAGGGTCTCAGCTCGCCCAGTGTAGTTCGCGACGTCTCGCGGCAGCGACATCGACGGACCACCGGTCGCCGTCTCCCACCGGGCGCCGACGTCCCGGACCACGGCCAGCTCGTCCATCGTCTCCGGCAGCCCGATCAGTCGGGCCAGATCGGCCAACTTGCGAGGGTCCAGCAGCCGGTACCAGCCGTCCACCCGGAACGCGGTCAGCATGCCCGGGCCCTGCCGCAGGTGGTGCTCGGTGAGCATCGCGATCAGGGTTCCACCGGCGAACACCGCGGCCCCAGACATCCCCTGCCACGGCGAGGCACCGTCGGGGTCCGGCCCTGGCGGCACCGACACGGTCACCTCCAACGTTCCGGCATATCGGTTGGCCTCCGGATGGCACACGCCCGCCGCCTGGTAGGTGTCCCGGTACAACCCTTCCCCGGGCACGTCGGCGGCGCGGTGGTCGTTGTTGAGCTTGAACCGGGGGAACCCCAGCGCGTCACAGTCCACTGGGCCTGCCGGCCGTCCGAACACCAGCGCGGGAACCCCCCGGGTCTCGGGCCGTTTAAGGCGCAGCACCGCCACGTCGGCGCGGGCATCGGCGAACACCACATCGGCCGACAACTTCCGCATCTGACCGGGGGCGTCCACGAACCGCACCTCAGCCGCCTGCGCGCCGTGCAACACGTGCTCGGCGGTCAGCACCAGTTCGGCGGTCGCCAGGTAGCCGGAGCCGAGCCACTTCTCACCGGCTGCGTCCACGACGACCGTCTGCACCGCCCGGCGCGCGTCCCACCCGCCCGGCGTCCCAGCCGTGCTCACGGCTCGCCAGGCAGCGACCGCCCGGACACCCGCGGCGAACCGCCATCTCTCAGTTTCGGTGTCAGCGTCAGCTTCACCCGCTGCGTCCCGGTCGACGAAGTCTTGCCCTCGGTGCCGGCGTCGACCACCCAGAACCGCGCCTTCGCTCCCGCTGAGGCCGACCGCTCCACGACGACCGACACCTCCAGCTCCACCGGCCCCACCTCGAACAGCAGCGCCGAACCGTCGGCTGCGACCACCGCCGCCTCCAACTCCGCACGCAGATCCCGAATCACCGACGCCAACTCGATCACACCAGGCCCTCCCCACGACCGGCTCCGATGGTTTTCAGTGTAGAACTCTGATACCGGCCGTGCCGGTCGAACGCCCAGGTGGCAGGGCTATTCGTCTGGGTTCTCGCCGATGCTGAGCCGCCGTCCGAGGTCAAGCCAGACTTCGCCGTAGGGGCGAACATGCTCCCAGAACAGCGCGGTCAGGCCGCGCCGGTCGGCCCGGCTCAGCAGATCGGCCCATTCAGGTTCGGCTAGGACGTGCTGAAGCACGAGGGTGTTCACATACACCAGGCCTGCTTGCAGGATCCGCAGGCACGCCACGGTCATCTCGACCTCCTCCTTGTGGTTGGTGGAGATCTCACCGGACTTGCCGTAGGCGATCACGGCGTTGGCACGGTTCCAGGCCTCGACGACGTTCAAGCCCTCCTCGATCTGCCGCCCCATGACCGCGCATCATGCCGCAATCCGAGCTCTAAGAAGCTGTGATCCGCCGAACAGGAGGAAACGGCACGTCAGATCGCTTGATCACAGCCGTTTGGGCCAGGTGGTCGATGCGTTGACGGCGCCCCGTGACGCGACGTCAACGAACCGGCAGGTCCTGGAACCGGCCGCAACCCGTCCCCGCCCGCACTGCGGCGAGGCCATCACCATCGTCGTCCTGCTCACCGCCCCGGAAACCGCACGCCCACGGCTACCAACTGCTTCGGAGGTCGTCGCACTGCGCCGCGCCTGACCATCCTCTGGAACACGTCGGATGCCTCTGACATGCTGCTCCGATGGTTCAGACGTCAACCGATCTGTGGCTGCTGCCCGAGGATGAAGTCCTTCTCGGGCAGCACATCACCGCCGCGTTCCCGGACGCCGCCTGGCGATGCAGCCAGCCCGGACCACGCAGCCTGCACCAACTGCACCTCCACCCCACCATCGAGACTGCCCTGACCTGCGGCGGAGTCCAAGCGTTTCTGAGCTTGCCGATCGGGGCCTCCCTGCCCGCCGACGTCGAGCCCGTCGACGGCGTCCGGCCGCCGACCGGGCCGCCCACCAGAGCCATCGTGCAGCTCCTGCGCTCACAGATTGTCAGCTTCAGTGACGAGCACTTCCGCAGCGGGCGACTGGCCGTGCGCTGGTTCGAGTCCGACGTCGATCCCGACACACATCGCCTCCTCCCAAGCCAGACACGCGCGATCTGGACCGCCCTGAAAGCCGCAACCCGGGTTGCCCACATCGAACGGCCCAACGGCAGCCGACTGACGGGCACGCGAATCGGCCCCGCAGCACACGACAAGGTCCTCCGCGACAGCATCGCCCTGGGACGGCCGGGCGCGGAGCGCTTCCAACTGATCAAGCCCGCACGGGCATAAGCGCCGAGCAGGCACCTGCATTTTCAGGGCTCTGGCGTGTATCACGGGATGGTCGCGGCTGGATCGCGGCGCGGGGGTGCCTAGCCGTTCGGGACTGGGCGGCCGGCTCGTCGGAGCGTGTGCTTCAGGAGGCTGTTGATCTCGTCTGCGGCCGCCGCCAGCAGGTTCGCGCCGAACAGGCAGAGTGAGTGCTCCCATGGGTGGCCGAAGGTGCCGTAGGTGAAGTCTTCGGCGAGCAGGATGGGGTAGTCGCCGTCCGGGTAGGGGCTGCGTGGCCAGCCAGGGGATGCCTCAGGTGCGTCCGGTAGGAAAATGTCGGTCGGGGGCTGGTCTGGGCGGAGACGATAGCTGGTGTGCTGCCACTCCAAGAGCAACAGCGTGTTGCCGGGTGCTGTGCAGGCGGCCAATGCGCCATGGATGAGGGTGACCAGCGTGTCGAGCTTGCGATGCCTGGGGTCGTCCTCCAGCGCTTGAAGGCTCCAGGTGATGGAGTCGGTGGGTTCGGTGATCGCAGGAAACTGGTACATGCTCGGACGGAACGTGAAGGCGTTGTCAAAGCGGTCCCACACCTGCTTGGACTCCGCGGTCGTCAACTGTTGGACTGCTGCCTCGCTCACGGGGCGAATCTATCGCTGATCAGGCGCACCTGGACTGCGAGATCATGGTGGTTGGGCAAGGACCAGGGTGCGCAGAAGTCCGAACGACGCCCGTCCGAAACACCTCCTCTTGATCAGCTTGACGCGCGTGACGTGGCCCTCGACCACACCTGAGTTCCAGGGAAGGGACAGCCCGGCGACGACGGCGTCCCAGTCGTTCTGGAGGAACGCGGCGAAACCTTGGAGCGGCCGTGATCCGTGCTCCAGGACCTGCTGACTCCAGTCAGCGAGATCGGCCTGGCCGGAGCGTCGGCGCAGGATCGCATGGAAGTCGCCGGCCAGCTCCCGGGCGATGCTCAGGTCGGGGCAGGACTCCATGACCTGCTTGAGCCGCTGCTGTTCGTCTTCGGACAGGCTGCTTGGGCTACGCATGATCCAGCCGGTGATCTGGCGAGGGCTGGGAACGACACGGCGCTCTTCCAGATCGGCTGTGCCGGAGCGCAGTGTGGCGACGTAGCGGCGGACCGACTGGTGGCTGCCCGGGTAGCCGCGTTCGGCGATCTCCCGGAACAGCTGATTGGCGTTGTGGCAGCCGCTGTGAAAGCGAGCCTGGAGGAGCGGCTTGAACGGGTCGATCTTCGCCGGGCGGCGATCACGGGCCGAGGCGAGCATGTTCTCCAGGTCCTCGGTGGCGAAGCGTTTGACGGTGCGCGGGTCCAGCCCCAGGATCCGGGCGGTCGCGGCCATCGTGTGGCCCTGGTCCAGCAGTTCAAGGACGTCAGCGTGGCGTTGTCGGGTGCGTGCGAGAAGCTGGTTGCCCGGGGGGTCCGATGGCGGCAGGCCATCCTCGATCGGGGACCCGCCCGGAGCGTCGGGCTCCTGATCCGCACCTGGGGCGGCGAGTGGCTCGGCGGCTTTGCGCAGGCAGGCGCGGTGAGCGTGGGCCGTCTTCTCCACCGCGGCGGTCAGGTTCTGGAGCAGGTGCCAGCGGTCGGCCACCTGGGTCGCCGATGGTGCGCCCCGCTTGGCGCCCTCGCTGTAGACGCTGGAGCGGTCCCGGCAGATGATCTCGACGCCAGGATGGGCCGCCAGCCAGGCGACCAGGCTGTCCGCCGTCCGCTCCGGAAGTAGATCAACCGGCCTGCGCGTCTCCACGTCGCACAGCAACGTCGCATAGGTCCGGCCACGTCTGATCGCGAACTCGTCGACACCCAGCACTCTCACCCGTGGCGTCGCCGGGATCGGCAAGGCCTTCACGCGGGAAAGCACCGTAGTCCGTTCGACGGCGGCTCCCAACTGCCGCAGCAGCCGCGATCCCGGCCGACCGCCCACGGCCAGCCCGACCGTCTGGACCATGCGCGCCATCGCAGGGCTGCACCTGGCATGCCGCGAGGTCAGGTTCGGCACCTGCTCCGCGAACGTCACCTTCTCGCAGGACCCGTTGACGCAGAAGAAACGACGGGCACGAAGATGCACAACCAGGCGCCGGCCGCCAAGCGGTCGGTCGACCAGCCGCCGCAGGTACTGGCTGTGTATTCGGGCCGAGACGCCTCCGCAGCCCGGACACGTCGCTTGACCGACCGCGCACCGCGCGTCGACCCGCACATGGTCGCCAACCACCATGGCCCCGTCGATCACAAGCCCCTCGACATCGGGCCAAACCAGACCCCAGAGATCCCCACCCACAACACAGCACCATGTGCACCAACAGCCTCGTGAGCAGGTCAGACCCGCAAGAATCACCCGGACGTGGCCGTGACCGTCCCGTGATGCTCGCCAGAGCCATTTTCAGAGAGCGCCATCACCGCTGGACGCCGACCAGCGGTGATCGGCCGGGTTCCATGAGGCCGGCGAACCCTCGAGCACAGTCCTGGTGTCCTGTCTCACTGAAGTTGGCCAGCGGCCAGAGCCCTGAGCTGCGGCGGGACAACTTCAGTGAGACGGATCAGCCCGCGGCGTCTCACTGAAGTTGGCCCGTGGGACAAGTTCTCTCCTCTTGTCTCACCGAAGTTGGCCATTCTCGGCGGTTCACTCCGGCGAACACAGGCCGTCTGACCAGCACGGCGACGAGGCCGGCGCAGTGTCGAAGATCGTTGTCTCACTGAAGTTGGCCGCTCCCGCGCGGATCGGGCCAGATTGAGTGAGACGGGGCCAACTTCGGCGAGACAGGATACCTGGCCAGCTTCGGTAAGGCAGGTCAGGTGTCTCACAACGACAGTGGACGGCACCCCGTTTTGCCTTGCATCACGCCGCCCCGCCCCTCCGCCTACCCGACGCTCGCGACTCCGCATAACGTGCATTATGCGGAGGAGGTTTCGTTGCACTGCATTACAGGATTGCGTTGCATTGCATGGTGTGTAACGCATTGAAATGGTGTTCAAAAGGGTGACGCGGAGTGGCGGTGCCCGACACGCCCGGCGCGTCCGCCAGGATGGGAGCGTGAGCGATGAGCTGAGTTCCGGTGGGCGGCCGCTGTGCAAGTTCGAGCGGCTCGGGCGGTGTTCGCGGCCTGTGAAGGAGACGTTGCCCGGGAGCCGCGGACGGCGGCACGAGTACTGCGACGATCCCGGGCACAACGCCGTGACATTCAACCGGGCGCGGAAGGCCGCCGCGCGGGCTGAAGCTGCCGCAGCCGGAGGTACGCCGGTCGGTGGGGCCGTTGTCGTGGCAGCCGCTGTGGGAAGTGGAAGCGGCGGAGGGCTGCCCGTGACAGCGGCGCGCGCCGGGTTCGAGGCCTCGGGCGTGTCGGTCGCGGCGACGTTGCGGCAGCTTGGCGCGCAGGTGGACCTGTGGTTGGAACGTGCTGAGGCGATCACCGATCCGGAGAATGTGGAGCGGCAGCTGCGTTCTGTGGAGCTGGACGCGGCCGCGCGGGTGACCGCGGCTGAGCAGGTTGCCGCTGCGGAAGCTGCACGCCGGGCCGAGGCTGAGCTCGCCGTTCAAGCGGCGAACGCCGGTGCTGAGCAGGCGGCTGCGGATGCCGATGTGGCGCGTGAAGCGCTGGATGCCGCGGTCGCCGCGCATGCCGAGCACGAACAGCAGCTGCGGCGGGAGGCTGGCGAGCAACTTGCCGAGCTGCGTGAGCAGGGTGAGGCCGCCGTGGCCGCGATGCGTGAACAGGCGCGCCGGGAAGTCGACGCCGCCCGCCGGGATGCTGCCGAAGCTACGGAGTTGGCCAACCGCACCCGTGCCGAGACCGCCCTGTTGTTGGAAGCCGCACGTGAGCAGGCCGAGCTGGTGCGGCAGGCGGCGGATGCGCGGATTGCTGCGGCCGAGGGCAAGGCTGCGACCGCTGCCGCTGAGGCTGAGGCGGCGGCTCAGCGTGCGGCAGCGGAGTTGGAGGCGTTGCGTGCCAATCTGACCGCGCAGGTCCAGGCTGCTAGAGCTGATGCCGAGGCTGCGCATGCGGCGCGTGTGGCCGAGACGGAACGCGCCGACCGCGAGGTTGCGGCGAGGCTCGCCGAGGCGGAGCGGGCGGCGCGCGCCGAGGCTGCTGTGGATGCCGCGGCGGCTCGTCTGGATCAGGTGATGGCGCGTGCGCAGCAGGACGCTGCTGCTTTGAGTGCTGAGCGTGAGGCACGTCGTGAGGCCGAGCTGCTGGCTGCTTCGTTGCGGGGGGAGCTTGCTGCTGCTGAACGGGAGCGTGATGGGTCAGGCGTCGGCGGGCGGGTTCCGGGAAGGCGTCTACAGGAGTCTCAAGAAGGGGTGGGACCGGAATACGGGAGAAAGGGGCTGTGATCTTGTTCCGCAGCTGCTGAGTGCCGGTGTCGATCGCCTCTGCGTGCGTCGCTAGGATTCTGTCAGCCTGCTGATCCATGACCTGTCGAGGTGTGTGTTGACGTCGATCGACCGCACCGCCGATCCAGGGTTCGCGCGGATGGTGTCGGCGCGGGAGTTGGCAGACAGCTTCACTCCGGCTGCGGACGAGGTGGCCTGGGCGCGGGCGACGACCAAGACCGATCAGCACCTGTTGGCGCTGGTGGTCTGGCTGAAGTGTTATCGGCGTCTGCGGTATTTCCCGTCGCTGGACGAGGTCCCTGATGCGGTGGTCGTCCACATACGCGGGCTGCTGGAGCTGCCGGAGAGCGTCGTCGCCGAGGTGGACGCGACCCGGACGGCCAAGCGGCACCGGGAGTTCGTGCGTGCCAGGTTGGGAGTGAAGTACGACTCTGCGGAGGTGCGGGAGATCGCTGAATCGGCGATCCGGGCGGCGGCGCAGAGCAAGGACAACCCGGCCTCTCTAATCAACGTGGCGTTGGAGGAGTTGGTCGTCCAGGGCAAGGAGCTTCCCGGTTACACCGCCTTGGACAAGATGGTTGCCCGGGTCCGCGCCGAGGTCAACGGGAAGGTGTACGCGGACGTCGCGGCCCGGATGACGGGCGCGCAGCGGGCGTGGCTGCTTCACCTGCTGTGGGTGGACCCCTCGACCCCGCGCAGCGAGTTCGACAAGTTAAAGGCTCCGGCGAAGGCCGCGACGATCGGCAAGCTCAAGGAGCGCTTGGCGCACCTGGCGAAGCTGGACGCGGTCGGTCCGACCGAGTCCTGGCTCACTGGCGTCCCGCCCGGGAAGATCTCGCACTTCGCCGGGGAGGCGAAGGTCACCGACGCTGCCGACATGGCCAAGGTCGGCGAGGACAAGCGGCTGACGCTGCTGGCCGGCTTCATCCACGTGCTGCGTACCTCGGCCCGGGACGAGGTGACCGAGATGTTCTGCAAGCGCATGGGCGTCATCCACAAGAAGGGCCGGTTCCGGCTGGAGGCGCTGCGCGAAGAACACCGGATCGAATCCGAGCGGCTGCTGGAGGTGTTCGGCGACGTGCTGGCCGCCGCTCGCGAAGCTGCCGAGCAGGACCCAGACGCTCCCGAACCCGCGGTGGGACCAGATGCCGAAGACGCTGTCGACGAGACCGAAACTGCTGAGCCGGACCCCGCCGGTGAAGAGACGGCCGAGCTGCAGGCCGAAGAAGAGGCCGAGGCACAGGCGGAGCTCGCCCGCCGAACCGGTGCCCTGGTCCTGAAGGCCCTGGCCGGCGGCGGGGGCGTTGACCGGCTGTCCGCAGCACACGAGGCAGTGGCCGCGCACCACGGAAACAACTACCTGCCCCTGTGCGAGCAGTACTACAAGTCGCACCGGCCGACGTTGTTCACACTGGTGGACGCGATCGAGCTGGAGGCGACGTCGGCGGAGCGGGCGGTACTGGACGCGCTGGAGTTCGTGCGGGCCGTCCGGGACGCCGGCCGCATTGCCGAACGAATCGATGAAACCGTCCTGGTCGAGCGTGATGGCGAGGAGGTCGTGCTGACCCTCGATATCGACGCGTTCGCCGGGCCTCTGTGGAAGCGCACGCTGCGCGACCGGCGCCGCCCCGGGATGCTGGCCCGGCGTCACCTGGAGGTGTGCGTGTTCTCCCACCTGGCGTCCGAGCTTCGCAGCGGCGACATCGCGGTGGTCGGGTCGGACTCCTACGCCAACCTGCACACCCAGCAGATGACCTGGGAGGAGTGCGAGCCGCACATCGGGACGTCTGCGAGCAGGCGGGCCTGCCAGCCGACCCTAAGACGCTGATAACGCACTACCGGGCGCTGCTGACGAAGACCGCGGCCGACGTGGACAAGGGCTACCCGGCCAATACCGACCTGCGGCTGGAGGACGGCCAGCCGGTGCTGGCCCGGCGCAAGGGCGCCGAGCGGCTGCCCTCGGCCCTCGCGCTGGAGGCGGCGATCCTGGACCGGCTGGCCCCGGCACCTGGGCCCGGCCTCGGGATCAGACCCGAAGATCCGCGACAGCCTGGGCCGGTACGTGGTCACAGCCTTCGCCTACGGCGGCAACCTGGGGCCGACGGAGGTGGCCCGCCACATGCGAGGCGTGTCTACGCACGAGATCTACACCGCCGGGAACAAGCACTCCGATCCCAACAAGATCTACAAGTCGTCGGCGGACGTCGTGAACGCGTTCGCGAAGCTGGACGTCGCGGCCATGTGGGGCGACGGGCAGACCGCCGCGGTGGACGGCTCGCAGATCGACACCTGGGAGAACAACCTCCTGGCCGAATCCCACGTCCGCTACGGCGGGTTCGGGGCCCTGGCCTTCCGGCTGGTGTCCGACAACTACATCGCCCTGTTCTCCCACTTCATCCCGTGCGGGGTGTGGGAGGCGGTGTACCTGTTGGACTCGCTGCTGTCCAACATCTCCGACGTGAAGCCCGAGACGATCCACGCCGACACCCAGGGGGCCTCGCTGCCGGTGTTCGAGATGGCCGCGCTGCTGGGGTTCGACCTGCTGCCACGGATTCGGAACTGGCATGACTTGAACTTCTACCGGCCGGCCGCAGGCGCGAAGTACAAGCACATCGATGCGCTGTTCGAGGACAACGTGATCGATTGGGGACTGCTGGAGAAGCATTGGACTGATCTGCTGCGCACCGGGATCTCCATTCGGGAGGGTCGGCTGTCGTCGGTGACGTTGCTGCGCCGCCTGGGGAACCATTCCCGGCGCAACCGGATCTACAAGGCGCTGCGCGAGCTGGGCCGAGTGATCCGCACCATCACGCTGCTGCGGTACCTGTCCGAGCCGGCGTTGCGCGATCAGATCACGATGGTCACCAACCGGACCGAGAACTTCCACAAGTTCGCCGCCCACCTGATGATCGGCGGCCAGCTGATCAGCCACAACGACCCCGGCTACCAGGATCGGGTGGTGAAGTTCAACGAGCTCGTGGCGAACTGTGCCATCTACTCCACGGCCCTGGACATCACCGACGCGGCGAACGCCCTCGCCGCAGACGGCCACCCGGTAGACCTCGACGACCTGGCACGATCAGCCCGTATGTCACCCGCACGATACGGCGGTTCGGCGACTGGATCGTGGACCTCACCCCGCCGGAGCACACCCCGGCAACGACGCTGGATCTGGAACCCAGGGTGCTGTTCGCGACCGGCGGGACATGAGCCCGCCAGCCCGGCCATCCTGAATATATCCGGCTATCGGCTCCTGCCGGAGGCTTGCGCGTAGTGATTGAGGTAGGCGAGTTGGGCTTCGTCAAGGTCTTCGATGGGTCGTTCGCCGTGGAGCGCGAGCTGAAGGACGCTTTCCGTCCAGAACCGGTAGGCGAAGATCTCGACCGTTGGCGCGCACCAGAAGACCTCGTAGTCCAGGTCGTTGTCGAAGTCCGGGAGGTTCTCGATCTCGTCGGCGTCTCCGCTCGATCCGACCTCAGCCTCCCATTCGATGTCGCGGTAGGAGTGGACGACGAAGGAGTCGCCGTCGGGCCGCAGGTATAGGTACCACAGCACGCAGTCCTGCTGGTCGCGGAAGAACCGCACCATGCGAGCGTCGGGTTCGATGGGGCTGGGCAGCGGCGTGGACAGGCTCGTCCAGCAGCAGGTGCCTGACACCTCGTCCAGGCACCGGTACAGGTTCGACCGGGTCATATATGTGACGAAGTCAGTCGGCAGGCTCAGTCCGGCCTCGGCCAGGTCGGTGCCGAGACTGTCCATCGCGGCCATCTGCCCGTCCAGGACGTCCCCGAGATCGCCGCGCCAGGCGAAGTCGCCAGTGAACGACTTCTCGTCCAACGGGGGCACCGATTCGATCGGGTAGCGCTCGTAGGTGTAGCGGCACGGTCGGTGATCTCCGAGGTCGGTGGCGCACCACGAACCGCGGAACGGGGCGGGGATCACGGGGCCGCCTCGAACAGCGGGTCCATGTCGTTGGTCGCTCCGCTGAGCAGAACGGACTTCAGCTGATACATCGACGTGTGCCAAGGTCGCTGCGCCCGCATGTCCTCAGCTCACAGGGCCGCGAGTTCGCTGTCTTCGCCGAGGACTCGCTCGACCGCGCTGATCGCGAGCGGGACCAGGTCCGGCGGCAGGTCCGGGACTGGAGCCTCAGGGCCGTAGCCGTTCGGCGCGAAATGCTCGCCGCCGGGCAGGCGGTACGCCACCAGGGCGGCAGCGGCCACGGCCGGAGCTCCCTCGTCGAGGTCGAGGTAGCCGTCATTCTCAACGGCGGCCGTGAGAGCTGCGCGAACCATGGCGACGCGCTGGTGCTCCGGTGCGTCGTCCAGGTCGTTGGCGAAGTCGGCCGCGCTGTCGTTGTCGTACGGACCGGCATCCCAGGTGCCCATCGTGTCCGTCCTCTCGGTCTGCGCTTTGATGGGCTCTGGTCAGTCCCACCAGAAGAACCAGGAGTGGCCGTAGACCTGCTCCTGCGCCAGAGCGGTCGTCGTGCCGACGCCTTGGGTGACGATGTCCGAGCAGTAGGCGACCTGCTGCTCGGCAACGCGGGCCACGGTCGCGGGGTCGGCCGGCGGATCGGGGACGGCCAACTCGATCACATCGAAGGCGAGCGTCAGCAGTTCGGCACCGTGCTCACGGTGCCAGTAGGACAAGACTGCTTCGTGCTGCGCACCGGTAATGCCATAGTTGCAGGCCCCGCCCCACTCGATCAGCCTGGGGATGTCGGTGCCGCCGGGGCCGGCCGGGCACAATCCGATCTCCTCGGTATTCGCGGCCCAGCACTTGCCGACTGCGGGGACGGGCGGGAGGTCAAGCGGCCCGCAGCTGTACCCAGCCGCGATCTCCGCCAACTCCTCTTCGTCGAAGTCCGGATCGTCCTCGTCTTCTTCGAGGTATTCCGCACGCCAGCGTTCGAACAACTCGCTTGCGGTGACGGCTGAAGGCTCACTGGCCGCGATCCGGCGATTCGCCTCGAAGGCCTCCCAGACCGTGGGGCGACGGTCGTCGCGTTCCGGATCGGTCAGGAACGGCCACAGTCCGGTCTCGTCGTAGAGCTTCTTGAATGCATGCCACGTCTGGAACGCGGTGCCTTTCGGTATTCGAACCGCCAGGACATCGCGTCCGTCGGCCAGGGATCCGACGACGTTCGCTTTGGCCAGCAGGCCGCGAGCGTCAAGCGGTGTCTTTGTGGTCATCAGCTTCCGTTCCGCGATGATCGCCGCCTGCTGGCGACGGCCGCAATCGTGCCAGTCCGCACCGACAGGCGGCGCGTCGGGGTTGACGAGCACCCTGATCCGATCATCGTACGGGGGCTTAATCGATCGATTCCGCCCCCATGTGACGATCCAATGCGCGCAGCCGCGCCACCAGCGGAAACGCCGGACCGATCCAATCGGATCCGGTCCAGGATTCCGCCTCCCCATTACGCCCCCTAGGATGACCGCGACGGCCGCCTCTGACCGGCCACCAGTGGCGGCGATCATGGTTGTGCGTTCCCCTGCCCGGAGAGAGGCTGCCGCCGGATGGCGGGGGATGATCTGGCAAGCGGTTGAGCTCGTCCGCCGCGAATGATCACCGGTCGTCGACGGACAGTAATGAGGGGTGGGGTCCGGTGAGCGTGATGGGCGTGTGGGCCGTTGCGGCCATTGACGATGCCCAGCTGTCGGCCTTGAGCGCGGCGTTGGCGGACTTGTTGGACGAGTACCGCAGTACGGAGGCGTTCGCACGTTACGTCGAACTGATGGCGTGGTGGGAACACGGCGGAGACGCCGAGGATTTCTTCGAGCCGGTCCCGGGCCGATCCTGGCTTCGGCCGACAGCGGCCGCCGAGCGGTTCGCCACCTTGATCGATGTCGCGAACCCGGGTTCGCAGACCTACGGCGACTCGGCTGAGCGCTTCGTGGAGCTGATGCCCCACGGCGGTGAGGGCACGTTCGCCGCGACGGCGCGGAAGGCCAGCCCGGCAGCGGCGCTGCACTACGGGCTCGGCGCCGCTCGTTCGGCGTTGCTGCCTGGGCGGTTCGGCGAGTTCGCACTCAAGCATGCCGAGGTTGCCGCCGCTCTCGCGGGCGTCGAGCAGGCGCTGGCCTTGACGGGGCAGGGCCGCAGCCAGGTACTCGAGCGTTCTCGGCGCTGGCTTGCGGAGTACGGCGACGCGCCCGAAGCCGATGCCGAGGAGCTTCTGGACGGCCCGCTGCGGGTCCTAAGGCTGGCCGCGGCGACCGGTCAGGGCGCCGTGGGAGTCGTGGCGTGGTACTGACACGACCTCAGGGAACGACGCCGCGGGGCCGGCTGTACGCCGAGCGCGAGGGACGTCCGTGACCGATCTTGTCTATCTGCGCCATTCCACCGACAGGCAGACCGACGCCCGGCAGCGTCACGCCCTGGCCGCGCTGCTGGCCGCCGGCAGCCCGGTCTTCGACGACCCGGCCACATCCTCCCGTGTGCTGTCGCTGCGCCGGGAGGGGTTCACCGCGCTGCTGAACGCGGCAGCGGTCGGTGACACGATCCGCATCGCTGACGCCGCCCGGCTGTTCCGCTCTGTGGCCGACATCCTGGCGCTGCGGCCGGTGCTCATCCGCCGTGGGCTTCACCTGCGCGTGGAATCGGGTCTGCTGTCGGGGATCGACCTGGCCTCCGACGACCCCGGGACCAAGATGATGGTGTCTGTTCTGGCCGCCGTGTTGGAGTTCCAGCGCGACATGATCAGCGAGAACACGCGCGAGGGCGTCGCCGCTGCCGGGGCCTCCGGCAAGACCCTCGGCCGCCCTGCCGCAGTCTCCGCCGATGCCGCCGGTCGGATCGTCGCCGCTTACCACGAGGGCACCGCCGTCAAGGCGCTGGCCAGGCAGCACGACGTCGCGCCCCGCACCATCCGGCGCGTTCTGGACGCCGCTGGTGCCCGCGTACCGGGTGAGAATCCGAATGCGCTGGACGACGGGGCCGGGGCCGATCGTGCTGCGGCAACCGAGCGCCCAGAGATCACTCTCGACATCCCCGGATTGATCGCCGAGTACCTGCGTGACGTCGGCGATGCCGCAGTCCGCACGGCCCTGGACGGCGGGCAGACTGTCCGCCGAGGCCAGGGGCATTCGGTCCGGCTGTCGGCCCCGGCCGACCTGCACCGTGCTGCGCTGGCGCAAAGCGGCGGCCTGGCCGCCGCCGGACCGGCTGAGCGCAAGGCGTACCGGGTCTACGCCGCACGCATCGCCGCGGCTGAAACCGCATGATCCGACAGGATCAGACCACGCCGCAGAGCTCACCGATTCTCGGGTGGCCGCAAAGGTTTAGCTATGACGTTCAACACCGAAGCTGATCTCGGGGCCGTCGAACGAGACGAATGGCTATACGCGCCGACCATCGGCGTTGGGCCTCTCCGGTTCGGCATGAGCCTCGACGAAGTGGTCAAGACGGCGGGAACCTTCGGTCCGACGAAGGTCAGCGAGTGCGTACGGCATCACTCGATCTTCGCGCCGATTTGGAGAGTCGAAGTCCACCATCGCGAGGTAGCTGCTTCCCCGCCTGCGGTTACGGGTTATGTCAGTCAAGCTGTGGGGCTGTTCTGCATCGCCTCCGATGCCGTGCACGGCCCCCAGGTCGCCTTCGACGGACTTCGACTGGTCGGGAAAGACCTGGCGGAGCTGGAGAGTGACACGATCGCGTACGCCGAGACACACGACGTTGGCCTTCGGTACACGCCAGAGGGCTACGCAGGACCCGATGATCCTGGGATCGTCCTACGCGCACAACGCGTCGGGCTGGCCCTCCGATCGCGTCCGCTGTTTATCGTGACGCGCGACGGGGCGAACACTGAATGGGACTCGATGCCCTCCGAGGAGTATCGCCTGGGCAACAATCCACAGCCTAACGTGGTGTGACTAAAGACGACTTCCCGCCCCCCTACCTGCCACGATACAAGATCACGGCCCCTTTCTCTCGTATTCCGGTCCCACCCCAAGAAGCCCCGACGAACTGATGTGGCGGAGGAGTTCTTAGGAGATCTGGTGGTGGGGTCGTAGTGATAGCCAGCTGCGACCCCACCGGCAGGCTTAGTCAGCGCGGGTGTTGCATTCAGTTACGGTCTGGTTCTGGGCTCGGTCGTGCTCACGCTGGCAATGCCCATGCCTGATTCGCTTGGTGGTTCCCGCAGGTCCAGGTGTCCAGCTTCGTGTTGTTGGCCGTTCCGCCTCCGTACACGTCGAGGCACAATCCGGAGGCGTCGTTGGTCAGTGTTCCGTCCGGATGCGCTGTCCAGTGTTGCGTCGATGTCCCCGTGCAGGTGGACAGCACTACTGAGCTGCCTGCCGTGGTGCCCGATGCGGTCAGGCACTTGCCCAGTGACCGCATGCTGCCGTCGCCCGGCCGTGTCCATGCTTGGTTTGCGTTGCCGGAACAGCTGTACAGGATCACTGCGGTGCCGTCGGTGGTGCTGCTGCCGGTGATGTCCATGCACTTCGCGCCGTTGCCGACGACTTCGCCGGTGGGTATGGGTGCGGGGCAGTTGGAGGCGGGGGTCAGGCGCCAGATTGCCGTTGCGTGGGATGGGATTGTTGCTGACAGCGTGCTTGAGGTTGTCGATGTGGTTCCGGACCACAGGTCCTTCGCGGTTACTGTGCAGTTGGGCAGTCCGATCGAGGCGAGTGTGGTTGACACGGTCTGGGCTGAGGCGCCGCGGTTCAGTACCGCTACGGCGCGGTCGCCGTTGGCCAGGGGTTTGGCCAGGACGTCGAGTGTGCCGTTGGTCGATACCACTGCGGCCTGGTTGCCTGCGGAGTCTTGGTCGATCGCGATCAGGTCGCTGTTGCCCAGGGCCGCGAGGCCGGCGGAGGTCAGGGCGCTGACGTTGGAGGACAGGATCATCGGTGCGCTCATCATCGCCCAGAGGCCCACCTGGCTGCGGGATTCGTCGGCGGTCAGGCCGGGGTCGCCGGCGATGAGGAAGTCGGGGTCGTTCCAGTTGCCGGGGTGGGCGTAGCGGGCGATCCAGCGGTTGTAGCCGTAGTTCGACATGACTGAGGACCAGCGGGAGGTGTTGGGGCTGGAGGCGTTGTAGGTGGCGATGTCCCAGCCTTCGCGCCACAGTTGGCCGTACTGGCCGATCCAGCTCAGGACGTCGAACCAGGTGGGGTTGCCCCATTCGCCGTTCTGGAAGTATGCCGGGGCGGATTCGGAGAACACGATGGGGCGGCCGGCGGAGGCCAGTGCGGTGGCTTCGGCGCTGTAGGCGTTGCGGTAGGCCTGTTCGGTGCTTTGTCCGGAGGGGATGTAGACGTTGCAGCCGTCGAGTTTGAGGTAGTCCACGCCCCAGGAGGCGAAGGTGGCGGCGTCGGTGGCGAAGTGGTCGGGGCCGCCGCCTTGGGGTTGGCCGCTGCCGGGGTAGCCGCCGCAGGTGGAGGAGCCGGCGTCCTCGTAGATGCCGAATTGCAGGCCCTTGCTGTGGAGGTAGGTGCCGAGCCAGGCCATGCCGTGGGGGAATTTGGTGCTGTCGGCGACCAGGTGGCCTGAGGAGTCGCGGGAGGTCGCCATCCAGCAGTCGTCGACGGTCACCGTGGTGTAGCCCTTGGCTGCCAGACCGCTGCTGACCAGGGCGTCGGCGTTGGCGGTGACGATCTGTTCGGTCACCGAGCACTGGTAGTGGGCCCAGTCGTTCCAGCCCATCGGGGGCGTGGGCGCCAGGGTGGCCGCGGATGTCTGAGCCGGGGCTGCGGGCGCGGTCGGAGCGGTCACCGCGTGCGCGGGGCCCAGTGTCAGTGGCAGAGCTGCCAAAGCGCAGGACAGGGCGGCGGTGAGCAGCCGTCGGAAACCGGGTGGGGGTGATGACACGGTGCCTCCTTGCTGATTCTTGAGAGATCTGCGGGGCGCACGCCGTGCCTCAGCACACTGCCAATGCTCGGAAGTGTCAAGGTTTCGCGTCATCCGCACAGATCCGATCAGCCGGGCCGGGGTCCGCAACGGGGTCGAAACGCCGTCGCCCCCGGCACTACGCTTGGGCACCGACGCATCGGACGAGGCACGAGGCAGGGGAGTGAAGCGGGTGTCGTCGACGTCGGCGGTCGCCGTACTGGCACAGGGGCTGCGGGACCTTCGGGACTTCGCGGAGGGGCCAGACGGACAGGAGCTGCGGCAACGCACCGGATTGACCGCACAGCAGATCGACGCGGCCCTGGACGGCGCGCGCCTGCCGACCCGGGAGGTGACGCTGGCGCTGGTCGGCGCGTGGGAAGGCGACGTCGAGGCCTGGCGGGAGTACTGGGGGCAGATCTCGGAGCTCGTGAAGAGCGAGGCCGGGGAAGGCGATGGGGGCGGGGGCGAGAAGGGTGGCGGGCGCAAGCGGGCTGTGCCGGTGGCGCCGGAGCCGTCGATCATCACGCCGCTGCCGGCGCAGGAGCCCGAGACGGGGGCGGGGGCGGACAAGCTGCTGGCTGAGGCGGAGGGACCGCAGGCGGAGGGGCAGGTCCACAAGCCGCAAGAGGCGGAGGGACCGCAGGCCGAGGGGGGCAAGTCGCAGGCCGAGGCGGTGCGCGCCAGCGAGGATGGCCGCAAGGACGGTGAAGGCCAAGGCGGGGAAGAACAAGAAGCCGAGGTCGGGCCGGTAGCCGGTGCCGAGGAGCCGGAGGAAGCCGAGGAGCCGGCGCCGGCCGGTGCCGCGGCAGCTCAGGTCCTGGACATCCCTTCCAACACCACGACGACCGTTCAGTTGTCTGCAGCGACCCCGGCTGCTGGGCTTCCGGCATCGG
This sequence comes from Catenulispora subtropica, assembly GCF_039531675.1. Lineage (NCBI taxonomy): Bacteria > Bacillati > Actinomycetota > Actinomycetes > Catenulisporales > Catenulisporaceae > Catenulispora > Catenulispora subtropica. The sequence goes on along the minus strand of NZ_BAAAQM010000051.1, from coordinate 34,915 downwards.
CGCCTGCTTCGGATCCGCCGAGGAAGAGCGTTGTGGCGCGCGTCGGCGTACCGGCTGCCTTGTTCGTCCTCGGCGTCGCCGTCGGCGCGTTCGGCGACCACGCCTTCGCCTCGAAGTCCACGTCGACGCCGACCGGGGCGTCGGTGCCTCCCGCTTCCAAAAGCTCCGGTGGTGCGGCGGGTACGGCGAGCCGCTCCTCGCAGCCGTCCTCGGCGGGGACGGCCAGTGCGGCCGGCGGTATCGCGCCGTCGAGCTCGGCGGCGGCCACCCCGAGCGGCTCGGGCACTTCGTCCTCGGCCGGTGGCGTCGACGTCTCGCCGTCGTCCGGGTCGAGTACGTCCTCGGCCGGTTCGACTACCTCCTCGGGGGCGACGCTCGGCACCTACAGGGGTATCCAGCTGGCTTCCGGTTATAGCGTCGACTTCCTCAACGACACGTATCACCCGGCTTCCGGTACCGCCAACGGACCGGATTCGATGGGTTTTTTCGCCACCAGCTTCGTCGACGGCCGCTTCTACGCCGACCGTGTGGCGGTGCTGGACTCGCAGGACACCGGCAGCTACACCACTTGCCTCAACGACACCCGTTACCAGCACGACGTGCTGTTGTCGCAGGTGTCGTCGGGTACCAGCTTCTGCATCCATACCGACACCGGGCATCTGGTGCTGGTGACGGTGCGGCGGATGCCTTCCAGCACGGATGCGAACCCGTATGCGGTGGTGGATCTGACCGTGTGGCAGAACTAGAGCGGTAGCTGAAACGCTGACCTGCGCGAACCTCCCCGGCGCTGGATGTGACCCACGTCATATCTGGCGCTGTCACATTCCGATGCGGCCCGGCGTCAGTGAGGCGGCGGACCAACAGGTCCCAATCGGCATGAAACACCCGTTCAGTATCGATAGGGGAGCACGACATGGAAGCGCGCATCGCGAACCCGGCCATGATCCTGGAGGCCGGCGGCTCCATTCAGGACCTGTACAAGTCCATCTACAAGGGCGGGGTGTCGCAGACCGTCCTGGAGCTGGTGCATCTGCGGGCCAGCCAGATCAACGGCTGCGCGCCGTGTGTGTTCAGCGGCCTGTCCAATCTGAAGAAGGCCGGGGAGTCCCAGGAGCGGATCGGGCTGGTGGCCGTGTGGCGGGAGGCCCCGCAGTTCACTGAGCAGGAGAAGGCGGCGCTGGCGTTGGCGGAGGCGGCGACGCGGATGGCCGACGGTGCGGCGGGGGTCACTGACGCGGTGTGGGATGAGGCGGCGCAGTTCTTCGACGAGAAGCAGCTGGCGGCGGTTGTGATGATGATCGCGTTGACCAACTTGTTCAACCGGTTGAACGCCACCACGCGGCAGGTCGCCGGCAAGGCCTGGTAGAGCACCCGGCGTAGGCGTGGGTGTGGGCGTGGGCGTGTGCCGTGGCCGGGCCGGGGGAGTCGGGCAGTTCACAGCCCGGGTGCCTTCCGGCCCGGCCGCGCCGCGGGTAACGTGCGCACGTCGACTCAGAGCGCTACATCGCCGTATCGCCGTCCCTTGACAGGAGCGCAGCATGCCCGAGCTTTCCGGCTGGTCGCACGTGTCCTTCTCGGTCCGCGACCGTGACGCCAGCGTCCGTTTCTACACCGACGTGCTGGGCTTCAAGACCCTGGCCGTGACCGACAAGCCCGACTGGCTGCAGACGCTGATGATCCACGCGACCGGGGTGTGTGTGGCGTTCCAGCAGCACACCGGCAACGACGGCGAGGCGTTCCACTACGCGACCACGGGCTTGGACCACTTCGGGTTCGGTGTGTCCTCCCCGGAGGAGCTCCTGCAGTGGGCGGCCCGGTTCGACGAGCTCGGGGTGACGCACTCCCCGGTCCGCGACACCGACTTCGGGCAGTTCGTCAGCTTCGAGGACCCCGACGGGATCCAGCTGGAGCTGTTCTACAGCCCCCTGGCCGCCGGGTAGTCAGACCGGCAGACCAGACCGGGTTTGCCGGCACAACAGACCGGGTCTCCGTCGGAGCCGCCGCCGTGTCACGGCGGCGGCGTGACACCTGCCTGGAGAAGCACTACATCTCAGTACGCCATCCCCATCGCCTCCCGCACCCGCTGCAGCGTCGCCTCAGCCTCCACCGTGGCCCGCTCCGCCCCGCGCCGCAGTATCCCCGACAGCAGCGACCGCTCCCCGGCCACCTGCGCGCGCCTGTCCCGCAGCGGCCGCAGGTGTTCGTTCACCGCTTCCGTGGCCTGCCGCTTCAGTGCGGCCGCGCCGCCGGATCCGATCTGTTCGGCCACCGTGTGCGGGTCCTCGCCGCGGCACAGCGCCGTGACCAGCAGCAGGTTCGACACCTCGGGGCGGTGTTCGGGGTCGTAGGTGATGTGCCGGTCGGCGTCGGTTTTGAAGCCCTTGATGAGGGCCGCGGTCTCATCGGCGCTGGCGCGCAGCGGGATGGTGTTGCCGCGGCTCTTGCTCATCTTCGCCCCGTCCGCGCCCAGGACCGAGGGGGCGTCGGAGATCAGCGCTCGGGGTTCGGTGAACACCGGCCGGTAGCGTGTGTTGAACCGGCGCGCCACGGTGCGCGTGACTTCCAGGTGGGGTAGTTGGTCCCGGCCGACCGGTACCAGGTCGGCGTGGCAGAACAGGATGTCGGCGGCCTGATGCACCGGATACGTGAGCAGCAGCGCCGAAAGGGCCGGGCGGCCGGAGGCGGCGGCCTCGGCTTTGGTGGTGGGGTTGCGTTCGAGTTCGGCCACGGAGATCAGCGACAGCAGCGGCAGCAGCAGCTGGTTCAGGGCCGGCACCGCCGAGTGCGCGAACACGGTGCTGCGCGACGGGTCCAGTCCGACGGCCAGGTAGTCGGCGACCAGGCCGAGGGCGTGGCCGGTGGTCTCGGCGCCGGCGTCGCGGTCGGTGACGACCTGGTAGTCGGCGACCAGCACGAACATGTCGGCGCCGGCGTCCTGCAGCCGGACGCGGTTGCGCAGGGAGCCCAGGTAGTGGCCCAGGTGCAGCGGCCCGGTGGGGCGGTCGCCGGTCAGCACCCGCACCTGGCGGGCGTCGCCGACCAGCTGCGCGGCGAGTTCGGCCTCGGTCAGGAACGCCGAGGCGTCCGCGGAAAGAGCCGGTTCCGTCTGCGGCGCCGGCTCGGGGCGGCCGCTGCCGGATACGGTAGCGGGGAAACTCGTGGCCTGGGGCGTGGCCGAGGTGGGTACGTCAACAGTGATGCTCATCGTCGTTCTCCTCGCGGGATCTCACGGATCGGGGGGTCACCGTCAGCGGCGCCCGGACCGCCTCGCCCCAGAGCGGGGCTGAGAACAACGAAGGCCGTCCGGATCGTCGGACGGCCTGTCGGCGTGCAGGTTGGGGAGCCGTCCCTAGGACGGCCGCCAGCTGGCACACACGAAGCTCTTCACGGGTTCAGGCTATCAGGGCCGGCATGCGCCGCTCAATCGGCGGGCCCGACGGCGGTGCCGGCCGTGACCGGCATCCGGAACGTCAGCAGCGCCTTGCCCGGGGCGTACTCCCAGTCCCGCTCCGGGATGCGCTGGAACCCCAGGCGCGTGTACAGCCGCTGCGCCGCCGCCATCTGCGGCTTGGTCGACAGCACCAGCGCGTCGCGGTGTTCGGCGCCGGCCCGGTCCAGGCAGTGCCGGACCAGGGCCTCGCCGACGCCGCGGCCGCGGGCGGTCTTGGCCGTGGCCAGCATCCGCAGCTCGGCCTCGGCGCCGCGCGCTATGTCGGCGTACTCGCTGCCGGCGACGGTGTACACCGCGGCGCCGACGACCGTGCCGCCGGCGTCGACGGCGACCAGCTGCCATGTGCCGTCGGCGGCGTGCCGGGCGGCGGCGTCGCGCAGCCGCGGCAGGTAGGCCGGCTCGGCCAGGGCGTCGTCGGCGTAGGCGGCGGCGGTGAGCTCCCCGGCGGCGTCCAACTCGTTCGGAAGGGCTTCGCGAATCGTGATCTGCACAGCCTTTGATTGTGCCCGACCGCGCGCGGGCCCGGTGCCGGGTCCGCAACGGGCGGCGCCGGGTGGCGGGACGGCCGCGGCGGCGCGCGCCGGGGCCTTGACCGGGACTCGACGCGTGCGCGGAGAGTGTGACAGTACGGCCACGATCAGGTGATCTGGGAGTGTGTGCGCCGTCACAGCGCCCCCGGATGGTCCTATGATCGCGCTCGGTAGTCGTTCGGAAGCCGTGCAGGCGGCGGTGCGGGCCGGGGTCTTCGGCACCCCGGGCCCGCCGATGGAGGTGGTCGCGGTGTCCGGTCAGAATCTGCCCACGGCGCAGGCCGACTCGCTGGCCGCGGGCCGCTCGTCCGCGCCGTGGGCCGACGAGCTCACGGGGCTGCCGAACCGGGCGATGCTGGCCCGGTGGCTGGAGGCGCGCACGGGGCAGCGGGCGCGCCCGGGGCAGCGGATCGGGTTGTGCAGCGTCGATCTGGACGGGTTCCGGCAGATCAACGCGCTGCTGGGGTTCGGCGCCGGGGACCGGTTCCTGGCGGCGGTGGCGGCGCGGCTGCGGGCGGCGCTGGAGCCGGGCGGGCATCTGCTGGCGCGCACCGGCGGGGACGAGTTCGCGGTGCTGGTCGATTACGGCGGCGAGGGCGGCGACAACGGTGCCGACAAGGGCGGCGACAAGGGCGGCGACAACGGTGCGGCCGCGGCCGGCCCGGCGGGCACGACGGGCACAGCGGGCACAGCGGGCCCGTCTGGCCTGGCAGGTTTGGCAGGTGCGGCCGGTGCGGGGTCGCAGAGCGCTCAGGGCCCGGCGCGGCCGATGGTGGAGCGGGTCGCCGAGCAGGTCCTGGGGGCGTTGCGGGATCCGCTGCGGGTGGAGGGCCGGGATCTGACGGTGACCGGTTCGATCGGCGCGGTGGAGGCGCTGGCCGCGGCCTCGGCGCCGGAGGACCTGATGCGCGCGGCGGATCTGGCGCTGTACTGGGCCAAGGGTGAGGGCCGGGACCGGTGGACGTTGTTCGACGCCGAGCGCGCCGGGCAGGACGTGGCCCGGTACCGGCTGGCCGCGGACCTGCCGGCGGCGGTGGAGTCCGGGCAGTTCTACTGCGAGTACCAGCCGATCGTGTCGCTGGCCGACGGGGCGGTGACGGGGGTGGAGGCGCTGGTGCGGTGGCGGCATCCGCGGTTCGGGGTGGTGCCGCCGGACCGGTTCATCGCGCTGGCCGAGGACTCCGGGCTGATCGTGGAGCTGGGCCGCCGGATCCTGGCCGAGGCGTGCCAGGCGGCGGCGACGTGGCCGGACTGCCCGGGGCAGCCGGCGCCGCCGGTGTCGGTGAACGTGGCGGTGCGGCAGTGCCGCGATCCGCGGCTGATGGGGCACGTGATGTCGGCGCTGGCCGATTCCGGGCTGGCGCCGCAGCGGCTGCGGCTGGAGATCACCGAGTCGGCGCTGCTGCCCGGCGACGACGCGGCGCAGGCGACGCTGCGGGCGCTGGCGGACAAGGGGGTGGCGATCGCGGTCGACGACTTCGGCACCGGGTATTCGAACCTGTCGCATCTGCGGCGGCTGCCGGTGCACATCCTGAAGATCGACGGCACGTTCGTGGCCGGGCTGGCCTCGGCTGCCGGTGCCGCCGGTGCCGCAGGCGTCGGCGCGGGCGCGCCGGGCGCTCAGGGGACGCAGGGGGCGAACGGCTCGGCCGGCGGCGCCGACGAGCAGATCATCGCCACCGTCACCGCGCTCGGCCACGCCCTGGGGCTGACGGTGACCGCCGAGGGCGTGGAGACCGCCGGGCAACTGGAGACGGTGCGGCGGCTCGGTGTCGACACCGGCCAGGGATGGCTGTTCTCGCGGGCGCTGCCGGCCGCGGGGATCCGGGATCTGCTGGCGCGCGGGGCACCGTTGGCGGCTTGAAGCAGGCTCGGCTTGCCGCAGCGACCACTGGACGGGCCACCGCAGCGGTGACTCCCCTTGGGGGGCGGCGGCTCGTTCCGGCGGGCCCGCGGCAGGGCCTTGACGAGCGGACTTCCGCGTGGCGCCCGGCGGACCCGAAGAGGACTTCCTTGCACCCCCAGGGCTGATCCTTTCGCATGCCTCTGGCATGAGGGGCCCTCGGCGCGGTCTGATGAGTGTGCCGGCTCACCGAGCCGGACCGTGTTGGACAAGCTCCCCCAGCGACACCGACACTCGGGCGGGCCGCGACCTTCGGACCAGGGTCACGGCCCGTCCGGCTTTTCCCCCGGCGCAAAGCCGCCTGCTGCCTGCGGCATCGCCCTGGCTACCCTGGCCCCATGACTTCTGGATCACTCCAGCCCGACGGAACCGACGGAACCGACGGAACAGTCGGCACCGTCGCCGCGCTGTGGCGCTACCCGGTGAAATCGATGCGCGGCGAGCAGCCCGCCAGCGCCGCCGTCGACCGCCGCGGCCTGGTCGGTGACCGCCAGTGGGCGGTGTGGGACGCCGAGGGCCGGTTCGGGGCCTGCAAGGACACCAACCGGTTCCGTCGCATGGACGGCCTGCTCGACTTCGTCACCGGCTACCCGCAGGACCCCACCGACGCGGCCGCCTGCCGTCCGCAGCTGCTCGCCCCCGACGGCACCCGCCACCCGGTGCCGTCCCCGGCCGCCGACGCCGCTGTCCGCGCCCACCTGGGCCGCACCGACGTGCGGCTGATGGCCGAGGCCTCCACCGCGCACCACGACGCCGCCCCGCTGCACGTGGTGTCGACCGCGACGCTGGACTGGTACCGGCGGCAACTGGAGGACGTCCCCACCGACGAGCGCCGTCTGCGCCCGAACCTGGTGCTGCGGTTGCCCGGCGCCGAAGCGTTCGCCGAGGACGCCTGGGAAGGGCGGAGCCTGCGGATCGGCGGCGGCGCCGACGCGGTGCTGGCCCGGTTCGTGAAGCACACCACGCGATGCCGGACGTTGAACGTCGCCCAGGGCGACCTGCCCTCCACCTCGCGTGGCCTGAAGTCGCTGGCCGGACGGGACTTGAAGCTGGGGGTCTATCTGGAGGTGTTGGAAGGCGGACGGATCAGGCTCGGCGATCCGGTCGCGTTCGTGGACTGATCGCGTTCGTAGGCTGATCGCGGCGCTGGCCGTCAGGACCGTGACAGGAAGTGGAAGCCGAGCCACCACCACAGGAGGAGGACCCCCAGCCGCCCCCACCGCTGCCGCATGACGAACCCCACCAGCTGCGACAGCGTCGGCACCCGGCTGCCGGGCCGGCGCGCCACCAGCTCCACCACCACCACGGCCAGGCCCACCAGCACGTACCCGGCGATCGTGATCTCCCGGCTGCTCACCGCCGCACCACCCACACTCCGCCGGCCAGCCACAGCGCGTACCCGGCGGCGCGCGCGAACGGCGGGTCGATCAGCGGTCCCATCAGGATCGACAGCGTCGGATGCGCCGGGGTGGAGCCGCGCAACGCCGCGTACAGCTCCCACACGCCGAACAGCACCAGCAGCACCGCCCACGGCAGCACTGCGCGGGTGTCGAGGCGGTCCGGGGCCGGGAACCGGGGCGTCGCGGGTCTTTGCGCGTACCAGACCAGGGCGGCGCCGGGCAGCAGTGTGGCCAGCTCAGCCGGGGCGGTCAGGCGCCGCAGGCTGCCGGCGATCAGGCAGTAGCCCAACCCCACCATGATCCAGGTGATCATGGTGTGTGTGGGGTGGGTCGGCCGCAGGCGGGCCGGGGCGCTCGTCGCGCCCGGCGGGCGCGCGGGCGTACCGCCGGTATCGGCTTGGCGACCCACTGGCAGTGAGTCCTGCGTCATCGCGGCTCCCGCTTGTGCTGGCGCCGCCGGGTCGAGGGTTGTCACCCGGCGTCCGCCCGTTCCTGTGGAATCCGCCCTACCCGGATCCGCGGTCCGCCACACACTGCTGCCGCTCCGGTGGCTCAGCGTGATCGGTGCAGCTTGTCGTGTCCCGCCGGAACCGGGGTTCGACCAGGCTGCCCGGGTGGTGCTGTGATAAGGGGGTGTGCACCGCGATCGTGGACGTCGATCCCGCCTCCGCCTACCCGGTCCTGCTCGCCGGTATCCGTGACGAGTTCCACGACCGGTCGTGGATTCCGCCGGGCCGGCACTGGCCGCAGTACCCGGCGCTGATCGGCGGGCAGGACCTGCTCGCCTCCGGCACCTGGCTGGCCGTGGACCCGGCCGCGCCGCGCGCCGCGACCGTGCTGAACGGCTGGGGCAGCCTCGCCCCGCAGGCCGCCCGGCTCTCGCGCGGCGACCTGCCGCTGTTGTTCGCCGCCACCGGCGGGGTCGATGATCTGCCGCTGGACCGGTACGACCCGTTCCACCTGGTGTGCGCGACCGTGGAGAAGGTGTTCCTGCTCAGCTGGGACGGGCACCGCTCCCAGCGCCGCGACCTGCGCCCGGGCCTGCACGTGATCGTGAACAGCGGGCTGGAAGGCGGCGACTCGCAGGAAGGACCCGGCGCCGCGGAGATGGCGGCCCGCATCAAGTACTTCCGTCCGCAGCTGACCGCCGCCACCCGTCCGCGGCCGGAGCCGGGCACCTCGACGCAGCAGGCGTGGGGCCAGTGGCTGCCGCTGGTCGACGGCGCAGGCCTGGACCGCTACGACGACCGGGCCCTGCTGGTGCGGCGCACTCTGGGCGAGCGCACGTGGGGCAGTACGTCGGTGTCGCTGGTGGCGCTGCGCCGCGACGGTGTCCGCTACGACTTCAACGCCGACCCCGGCGAGGAGCAGAGCTGGAACCCGGTCGTCGACGACTGACACACGACCCCCCGGGGCCTGCCCGCCCCGGGGGTGCAGGGGAACGTGCCGCCCTCGGCGACGTCGGCGTCGCAGGGATCGATGCCGCCGTTGTTCCCGCGGGGTTCCCGCAGGCCGCGGTGGCGGACAGGGCCTGCGGCGAGCGTCTCGGCAAACCTTGACGAACCGTTGTGACCTGTGCGATAGCCGCGCTGTATCGACGATCGAGGCGGCCCGTGCCACCCTGATCATCCATGACCGCCGTGCGCCCCGAGGCCGCCGAACCCGCCCCGATCCCGTCCCCGTCCGGCTCCGGCTCCGCGTCCGGTCCGGCGCAGGAGGCCGGGCCGCTGGCGGGCCTGCTCGTCATCGACCTGACGCGGGTCCTGGCCGGGCCGTTCGCCACCATGATCATGGCCGACCTCGGCGCGCGCGTCATCAAGGTCGAGCACCCCGCCACCGGTGACGACTCCCGCCGCTACGGCCCGTTCGCGCCCGACGGCCGCTCCATGTACTTCGCCCGCGTCAACCGCGGTAAGCAGTCGCTGGCGGTGGATCTGAAGAAGAACCCGGAGCAGGTCGCGGCCCTGGCCGACCGCGCCGACGTGCTGGTGGAGAACTTCCGGCCCGGGGTCATGGACCGCCTCGGCCTGGGCCCGGCGGCGCTGCGGGCCCGCAACCCGCGTCTGGTGTATGCCTCCGTGTCCGGCTACGGCGCCACCGGGCCGCGCGCGAACGAGCCGGCGTACGACGCGGTCATCCAGGCCCGCAGCGGCCTGATGTCGGTCACCGGCGAGCCGGACGGGCCGCCGGTGAAGTCCGGCGCCTCGGTGTCGGACCTGTCCGCCGGCGTCTACACCTTCGGTGCGGTGATGGCGGCGCTGGTCGGCCGCGGCATCCACGGCCGTGGTACGCACGTCGACATCGCCATGTTCGACGCCACGGTGTCGTTTCTGGAGGGCAACGCCCTGGCCTGGCTGGCCGACCGCACCGTCCCGCACCGCATCGGCTCGCACCATCCGAACATCGCCCCGTTCGGCGCCTTCAGCGCCGCCGACGGCCAGATCGTGGTCTGTGTCGGCAACGACTCCCTGTTCCAGGCCTTCGCCGCCGCTCTGGGCGCCCCGGAGCTGGCCCGGCGGCCCGAGTTCGCCGAGAACGGCGCCCGCTCGGCCAACCGCGTGCTGCTGACCGCCGTCATCGAGGAGCTCCTGGCCGCCGACACCTGCGCGGGATGGCTGGCCCGCCTGGAGGCGGCGAAGGTGCCGTGCGCCCCGGTCAACGACATCGGCCAGGCCATGACCGACGCCCAGACCGAGGCCCGCCGCATGCGCATCACCGCCGGCGGCCTGGAGCTGCCCGGCCAGGTGGTGAAGATGGCCGGCTATCCCGATCCGCAGGTCAGGCCGGCCGCGCCCGAGCTGGACGAGCACGGCGACGCCATCCGCGCCGAGTTCGGGCTCTGAACGGGTCCTGGAGCGCCCGAGGGGTGTCGGTGGCGCCGGTTACAGTTCCCTGCCGTGGCCGCCGCGGATTCCGTCCCAGGTCTGCTGTACGTCGAGGGCTGGCTCAGCGCTGGCGCCCAGGAATCGCTGCTGGCCGCCGTCGATGCGGCCCAGTGGTCGACCGATCTGCGCCGGCGTGTCCAGCACTATGGCCACCGGTACGACTACGACCGCCGCAGCATCGCCTCCAGCCCCGTCTCCGGCTTTGGCTTCGCTTCCGGCTCCGGCTCCGGGAGCGCGGCCGCGCCGCCGCTGCCGGACTGGGCCGCGGAACTGGCCGGGCGGCTGGTCGGCGACGGGTTCATGGCCCAGATCGCCGACCAGGCGATCGTCAACGAGTACCTGCCCGGTCAGGGCATCAGCCGGCACGTGGACTGCGTGCCCTGCTTCGGGCCGGTGGTCGCGGCGGTCTCGCTGGGCTCGGCCTGCGTCATGGACTTCACCCGGCCCGAGGACGGCGCGAAAGTCCCGGTCCGGCTCAGCCCGGGAAGCCTGACCGTCATGACCGGTCCGGCCCGGTACATCTGGCGGCACAGCATCGCCGCCCGCAAAAGCGATCCCCACCCTGCGGGCCGGCAGCAGCGCGGACGACGGGTCTCCGTCACCTACCGCACGATCGCCACCGGGCTGCCAGCCGCACCGCTCACGCCGCCGGCCCCGACCCCGCCCCGTCCGGCGTGATCGTCGGCGTCGTCGGCGAGTCCAGCCAGGCGTCGATGTACGCGCCGTAGTCCTTGCCGGTGTCCTTCTTCACGAACGCGATGAACGCCGCCCGGTCCTGGTTGGTGTCCCGGTGCTGGTGCACCCAGTCGTTGAGCAGCTGGTAGAACGCCTTGTCGCCGAGGGCGTCGTGCAGGCCGTGCAGCATCAGCGCCGGGCAGAAGTACACGTTCGTGGAAGCGAAGTGGGTGGGCTTGTAGTGCCCGGGCGGACCGTCCTGGGTGCGCAGCGCCTGGTCGGCCGGCAGCACATGGTCGCTCATGTAGTCGTCCAGCGTGCCGGCGGCGCCGCGCTGGCCGTGCGCCACGTCCCACATGAACTGCGAATACATCGCGAAGCCCTCGTTCAGCCACAGCCCCGACCAGGTCGTCGGCGTCACGGCGTCGCCGAACCACTGGTGCGCGAACTCGTGCAGCAGATCGTCCTGGCCGATGTGCGTCGACAAGGTGATCATCGTCTGGGTCTCCATGCCGACCATCTCCGGCCGGAACATCACCCCGGCGGTCGGGAACGGGTAGGGCCCGAACCGCTGCTCCAGGAACGAGATCATCTCCGGGACGTTCGCGGTGAACTTGTGCACGGCATCGGCGTCGGCCGGCAGATACCAGTAGGTGATCGGCAGCCCGTGCGGCCCGGTCGCGGTCTCCTCCTTGTACTGGTCGATGCCGAGCGCCACCAGGTACGTCGCCACCGGATCGGGCTGGTGCCACTTGTAGACGCCGTAGCCGCCGGACTCGGTCCGGCCGACGAACGCGCCGCCGGTGACGCCGGCCCAGCCGTCCGGCACCGTGAACGTGACGTCGTACAGCGCCTTGTCCGACGGCTGGTCGTTGCACGGGAACCAGGTGAACGCCCCATAGGGCTCCTGCTGCGCCCACACCGCCCCGGTCGCGGTGACCTGCGCGCCCAGGCCCTGGATGTCCGGACGGGTCGTCGGCGGCGTCACCAGGCGCGGCGTGCCGTGGTAGACGATGACCACAGTCGCGGTGGCGTCGGCGGGCAGCTGCCGGGCCAGGTTCACGGTCAGCTTGTCGCCGACACGAACCACCCCGGCCACCCCGTCACCCTTCACCGAGTCCGTGGCCATGCCACTGACCAAGTCCAGCGCGAAAGCACTCGTCGGCTTGGCCGCGCGGATCGTCAGCGTCGCGGTGCCGTTCAGCACCTTGCCGGCCGGATCCCACTTCAGGTCCAGGCCGTAGTGCAGCACATCGGTCGCGGGGTCGCCGTACTGCGGGTACACGTCGTCGGCGACGACCGCCGACTTCCCGGCCGCGTACGCGCCCGCATCCTGCCCGCCGGCCGGCTTCCCGCCCGCGCTCGAACTCTGGCTCTGGGCCGCAGAGGAACTCTGCACACCAGAGCCACCGGAAGCCCCGGTGCTCGTGGCCGCCGCCGCGGTCGCAGACCGGGTGGCCGTGGCGGGCGCCACCGTCCCGGAGCCCCCACACGCCGCGGCCAGCGCCACCGCCGCGGATATCGCCAGCCCCGCCGCCAGCACACGCCGGCCACGTATCGTCCCCACCAGGATCCCTCCCCGTCCCAAACCCTCAGCCCCCTACGATCCCAGCCCGGCCCGCCCCAGCACCAGCCCCCCGCACCAGCCACCCACAGCCACCCCCGCGCCCTTTACGATCTTTGCTGAGCACCGGCCGCCGTCTTCCGAAGGGTCCCCGCGATGTCCGCGTCACAGAAGATCACCTTCACCGGCAGCGGCGGTGACGCCCTCGCGGCCCGCCTGGAGCTGCCCGCCGGGCCGCCGAGAGCCTACGCGGTGTTCGCCCACTGCTTCACCTGCGGCAAAGACGCCTTCGCCGCCGCCCGCATCGCCCGCGCCCTGACCGGCCACGGCATCGCCGTCCTGCGGTTCGACTTCACCGGCCTGGGCCAGTCCGACGGCGACTTCGGCAACACCGGCTTCTCCTCCAACATCCAGGACCTCATCGCCGCCGCCGACCACCTGCGCACCCACCACGCCGCCCCCAGCCTGCTGATCGGCCACTCCCTCGGCGGCGCCGCCGTGCTGGCCGCCCGCGTTCACATCCCGGAGGTGCGGGCCGTGGCCACCATCGGCGCCCCCGCCGACCCCGCCCACGTCGCCCACCTCATTCACCAGGCGCGCGCCGAGATCGAACGCGAAGGCCAGGCGACGGTGTCGCTGGGCGGCCGCGAGTTCTGCATCCGACGGGCGTTCCTGGAGGACATCGCCGCGCAGTCGCAGAACGAGCGGATCCGCGATCTGAAGGCCGCGCTGATGGTGATGCACTCGCCGACCGACGAGGTCGTCGGCGTCGACAACGCCCGGCTGATCTTCGACGCGGCCAAGCACCCGAAGTCGTTCGTGTCGCTGGACGGCGCAGACCACCTGCTCACCCGCCGCGCCGACGCCGCGTATGTCGCCTCGGTGCTGGCCGCGTGGGTCGCCCGCTACCTGCCGGCGCAGCCCGCCGAGGCCGGTCAGCCCGCTCAGCTCTCTGAGCTCTCTGACTCCTCTGAGCCCTCTGAGCCCTCTGAGCCCGTCGACGACGTCGTGCTGCCGCAGGGCGTGGTCCGCGTCAGCGAGGCCGGCGGCCACTACCCGCAGGCCGTCGCCGCCGGCACCCACCGCTACATCGTGGACGAACCGGCCCCGCTGGGCTCCGACACCGGCCCCAGCCCCTACGACCTGCTGCTGTCCGCCCTGGGCGGCTGCACCTCGATCACCTTGCGCATGTACGCCGAACGCAAAGGCTGGCCGCTGCGGAAAGTCACGGTGTCGCTGAGCCACGACCGCGTCCACGCCAAGGACTGCGAACAGTGCGAGACCACCGAAGGCCACGTCGACCGCATCGACCGGCGGCTACAGCTGGAAGGCCCGCTCACCGCCGACCAGCGCGCCCGGCTGCTGCAGATCGCCGACATGTGCCCGGTGCACCGCACCCTCACCGGCGAAGTCGTCATCCGCACCGAACTGCTCTGACCTCGCCGGGGTGTGCCGTTGGCCGCCGCCCAGGGCACACCCCGGCGCCGCCGTCACGGCTGCACGAAGTGATACCCCGCCGCCAGCAACTGCGGCAGGAACTTCTGCAAAGCCGCCACCGTCTGCGACCGATCCCCACCGCCGTCGTGCTCCAGGATGATCGACCCGGTGTGGGTGTGCCCCATCACCGTCGACACGATGTGGTCCGTCCCCGGCCGCGACCAGTCCCGCGGATCCACCGACCAGTCCAGCGGCCGCAGCCCCAGCTGGGAACAGACGTCGAACACCGCCGGCGACCAGCCCCCGCCCGGCGCCCGGAAGAACGTCGGCGCCTTCGCCCCGGCCTTCGTCAACGCGTCCGTGGTGCGCTCTATCTCCGTGCGGATCGCCCCGGCGTCCATCTTCGACATGTCCGGATGCGTGAACGTGTGGTTCGCCACCAGATGCCCCGCCGCGGTCACCTCCTGCACCAGCGAGGCGTGCTTGGCCGCGTTCCCGCCGATCATGCAGAACGTCGCCGGGATCTTGTACTGCGCCAGCAGATCCAGCACCTGCGGCGTGTACTTCGCCGACGGGCCGTCGTCGATCGTCAACGCGATCGCCTTGTCGCCCTCGTGGATGTAGAACTGCGGCTTGCCCGGAGGCGGCGCCGGATCGTTGCCGGTGGAACCCGGCGGCGGGGTGTTGTCCGGCGGCGGCGAGTCGTTGCTGTGCGAATCCCCGGGCGCCGTCGAGGTGTCCGCCGCCGGGTCGCCCCCGGGGAACGGCGCACCGCCCCTGCGCGGCTGCGGCACGGCCGGACTTCCCGTCCCCCCGCTGCCGTCGGCCGCCGACGGTTTGGAGTCACTGCACGCCCCTAGCAGCAGCACCCCGCCGACACCCAGCAGCAGACGACGGGACACACCGCGGCCGGCGATCGCGCCGAGGCGCGCGCCGCGAAGGTTCTGAGGATCAACACCCGAAACGCTCACGCCTTCAGGACGCACCATGCGCGCGCAAGGTTGATTCCTGTGACAGGGGTATGACGTTTCCTCTCCGGACTGCGACATCAGTTCGACATCAGTTCGACATCGGTTCGGTGATCGGATCGGCGATCGGGTCGGTGTCCGGCGGCGCGCGCCGCACGGTCTGCGCTTCGGGTTGGCGGTTCGTTTTGCCAGGTCAGGTCGTGTCTCATGCGCGGGCGTAGGCGCCGTCGAGGAGGTCGGCGAGGTGCCGGGTGAGGGCGGTGCGGTCGAACGGCTGCTCGTCGAGCCACCAGTCGCTGGCGGCCTGGACCATGCCGACGATGCCGTGGGCCCAGGCCTGGGCGCGGGGCCACTGTTGTTCGGGCAGGCCGAGTTCGGCGGCGATGCCGGCGGCCAGGGCGTCGCCGAGGCGGCGTTGGAACACCGCGACGCGGTCGCGGACTTCGGGTTCTTCGGCTTGGCCGCGGTGGACCAGGAATCGGTACAGCGCCGGGTTGCCCTCGACGAGGCGCAGCCACGCGTCGATGGCGGCCTCGGTGCGCTGCCGGCGGGTTCCGGGCCGGGTGAGGGCTTCACGCAGGCGGTCCAGGAGGGTCTCGATGTGGCGGTCGGCCAGGGCGACGTACAGGCCGGCCTTGTCGCCGAAGTGCCGGTACAGGATGGGTTTGGTGATGCCGGCTTCGGCGGCGATGGCGTTCATGGAGGCGGCGGGGCCGTCGCGCAGGACGACGCGTTCGGCGGCGTCGAGCAGTTCGGTGCGGGTGCGGGGGCCGCGGCGGGGTGTGGACGGGTCGGGTCGGGTGGTCGCCATCGGGTTCCTTCCTGTTCCTTCCCCGCGTCCGCGGTCCCGCCATCTTGACAGAAGTTACCGCCGGTAACACACTAGCGGCGACCGAGGTTACCCGTCGGTAGGCGTCTTTGCGACCACAGGCCCACCCAGACACCCGAAGGACAGTGAACGAACGATGACCGGGTTCTCCCTGGAACTGACCGAGGACCAGATCGAGCTGCGGGACTGGATCCACGGATTCGCCGCCGACGTCATCCGCCCCGCCGCCGCGGAATGGGACGAGCGCGAGGAGACGCCCTGGCCGATCCTG
Source organism: Catenulispora subtropica (assembly GCF_039531675.1). NCBI lineage: Bacteria > Bacillati > Actinomycetota > Actinomycetes > Catenulisporales > Catenulisporaceae > Catenulispora > Catenulispora subtropica. The sequence continues at coordinate 19,002 of NZ_BAAAQM010000051.1, read as the reverse complement.
CAGGAGGCCGCCAAGGCCGGCCTGTACTCGCTGGACTTCTACGCCAACCAGTGGTTCGACGAGTCGGGCCTGGGGATCCCGATCGCGATGGAGGAGATGTTCTGGGGCGACGCCGGCATCGGCCTGGCCCTGTCCGGCACCGGCCTGGCGGCGGTGTCGGTGGTCTCCAACGGCACCCCGGACCAGGTCGGCGAGTGGGTGCCGCAGATGTTCGGCACGCCGGACGACGTCAAGCTCGGCGCGTTCTGCTCCTCCGAGCCGGACGCCGGCTCCGACGTGGCCGCCATGCGCACCCGCGCGGTCTACGACGAGGCCAAGGACGAGTGGGTCCTGACCGGCACGAAGACCTGGGCCACCAACGGCGGCATCGCCAACGTCCACGTCATCGTGGCGACCGTCGACCCGGCGCTGGGCTCGCGCGGCCACGCCTCGTTCATCGTCCCCCCGAACACCAAGGGCCTGAGCCAGGGGCAGAAGTTCAAGAAGCACGGCATCCGCGCCTCCCACACCGCCGAGGTCATCCTCGACGACGTCCGCGTCCCCGGCTCCTGCCTGCTGGGCGGCAAGGAGAAGCTGGACGCCCGCCTGGCCCGGGCCCGCGAGGGCGTGTCCTCGCGCGGCAACGCCTCGATGGCCACGTTCGAGGCCTCCCGCCCGGCGGTCGGCGCGATGGCGGTCGGGATCGCGCGCGCCGCGTACGAGTACTCGCTGGAATACGCCAAGACGCGTGTGCAGTTCGGCAAGCCGATCGTGGAGAACCAGGCGGTGGCGTTCACGCTCGCCGACATGAAGACCGGCGTGGACGCCTCCCGGCTGCTGGTGTGGCGGGCGGCGTGGATGGCCCGCAACGGCAAGGCCTTCGACTCGGCCGAGGGCTCGATGTCGAAGCTGTTCGCCTCGGAGACCTGCAAGAAGGTGACCGCCGACGCGATCCAGATCCTGGGCGGCAACGGCTTCACCCGCGAGTACCCGGTGGAGCGGATGCACCGCGACTCGGCGATCTACACGATCTTCGAGGGCACCAGCGAGATCCAGCGGCTGGTCATCGCGCGGACCATCTCGGGGGCGGGGATCCGCTAGGCCGCCGGCTCGGCTCGGCTCGGCTCGGTACCTCTGAGGCCCCGGCCCGTCGCATCGCACAGCGTGCACGGGCCGGGGCGTTTTCGTGCCCTGCCACGCCGCGACGCCGCGCCGTCTGGCACGGTCCTGTGCGGCCCGATGCGGCCTGATGCGGTCCAGTGCGGCCAGGCGCGGCCCGCCTGGTAGGCGATTGGCACGACAGTGTCAGCCTGTGACAAGGTGACGCCGACACGAGGGAGCACGTATGCAGCTGATACATCCCGGCGAAGCCGAATCCGGGACCGAATCCGCCTCCGAGGGCCCGCTCACCGCCCGGCTCACAGACCGCGTCGGGGGACGCGCCACGTGGGCGGCCGCGTTCGGCCTGAACCTGGTCCTGCTGCTGGCGCACAATCTCAAGGTCTTCAGCAAGCCGATCGCCGAGAACGCCGACTTCGCCGCCAACTCGCTGGCGACCATCGAGGCCAAGCACTTCACGCTGCTGTTCGGGAACTACTCGCGGCAGGGTTTCCGGCATCCGGGCCCTGCCGACTTCTACGTGCAGGCCGCCGGCGAGTGGCTGTTCCGCGACGTGCTGCACCTCGTGCCGGCGCCGTGGAACGGCCAGCTGCTGGCGATCCTGACCCTGAACGCGGCACTGCTGGCCGGCGTGGCCGCGATCTTCCGCAGCTGGCTGCCGTCGTGGGCGGCGACGCTGCTGGGGGCCGCGGTGGCCCTGCTGTTCATCGTGCAGCACTCGGCGTTGATCGACTCGCCGTGGATGCCGTACATCTACTTCCCCGGATTCCTGCTGTTCATCACGGCCGCCGCCTCGATCGCCGCCGGCCGGCGCCGCCACCTGCCGGCGTTCGCGATCGGCGCGGGGCTGTGTGTGCACGGACACGTGTGCTTCATGCTGTTCGTCGGCGCCCTGGGGGCGCTGGCGCTGTGGCAGTACTGGCGGCACCGCGAACCGGCCGCCCATGCAGACCGCAGCCTGCTGATCGCCTGGGCCATCGCCGCACTGTTCGCACTGCCGATCGTGCTGGACACGCTGCTGCACTGGCCCGGACAGTTCGGGCAGTACCTGACCTACAGCGGTTCGGACCGGGCCGGCGGGCACGGCGTGCGGGAGACGCTGAGCTTCGCGTTCCAGTACTGGCCGGGCGGGGCGGTGTGGCCGGTGGTGACCGTCGCGCTGGTCCTGGCGGCCGCGGCCGCGGCCCGGTTCCATCCGGATCCGGCGGTGCGGCCGTTCCTGGCGCGCTGCGTCGCCGCCGCGGTCGGCACCGGAGCGCTGATGGTGGTGTACACGGCGTTCGGCGTCGACAGCCTGGGCGTGGACGACTCCTACACCGGCTACTTCTGCTACAGCGCACCGCTGATGCTGTTGGTGGTGATCGCGGTGACCGCCGCCGACCTGGCCGCCTCGCGACTGCCGGCGCGCGCGGGCTGGGCGGTGCCGGGTGCGGCGCTGGCGTGCGGGCTGTTCGCGTTGACGTTCTCCTGGGAGGGACAGCAACGCGGGCAGACCGGCGGCGAGGGCTACGGGGCCGCCTACCGCGGCGACCCGAGCCTGCCGAAGGCGGCGGCGTCACTGATCTCACAGGCGGGGGACAAGCCGGTGGTGCTGACGTTCCCGCATGACGCGTGGCCGCGGGCGGTGGGCCTGCTGGTGGCGGTCGAGCACCAGGGGCACACCGCGTGCGTGGCGGACAAGTGGTGGACGTTCATGATGACCGAGGACTTCATCTGCTCCGACCGGCAGGCCGCCGACGGATTCCAGGCTGAGGTGCCGCTGACGCCGATGCCCTGAAAAAGGGCTCCCCGCCCCGAGGACTCCCCGTGCAAGGGCTCCTCACTGTGCCAGGGGGGAGCGCTGGAGGGCTTCGGCGGCGGCGGTGGCCGAGGGGTCCAGATACACCGAGGTGGTGCCGACGTCGGAGTGACCCAGGATGTCGGCCACCGTGCCGACGTCGGCACCGGCTTGGCGCAGCAGCACAGTGGCGGCGGTGTGACGCAGGCCGTGTGGGGTGACGGCGCGCCGCAGCTCGGCCGGCATCTGCTTCACCCGCCGCTCGACCATGCGCTGCACATCGCGGGCCGTCATGCGGCGGCCACGGATCGTGACCAGTAGAGCTCGTGCGGCATCGGCCCGGTCGGCCTCGGCATCGGTAGCCGGGGGAGTGGGCCGCTCATGCTGCTGATACGTCTCCAGCAGCTCCACCAGCGTGGCCGACAGCGGAACGTCACGGCTGCGGCCGCCTTTGCCGTTGCGGATCCGCAGCACCGGGCCGCCGGTGAGCTCGTGACGGCGGACGTCGTCGACATTGGCGGCGCACAACTCCGCCACCCTGGGGCCGGTCTCGGTCAGCAGCCTGAGGATCACCTCGTCGCGCACGGTCAGCCGCTGGTCGGCGCGCAACTCCTTGCCGGCCGCCGAGGCCTGCGGGGTCTCCTGCAACGCCTGGGCCTGCTCGACGGTCAGCCCGAGGCGCGCGCCGGCGGCGCGGGTGGGAACGCGGACGCGGGAGACGCCGGGCATGGGGTCGGCACGGATGTAGCCCTGGTCGGCGGCCCAGGCGAACAGGCCGCGCACGGCGGCGGTCCAGCGGGCACGGGCCTGCAGCCCGCGTCCGGCGGGGGCTTCACCGCCGGGGCCGGCCTTGCGGGTGCGGGTGTAGCGGCGGTCGGGGGCGTTGGCGATGCGCACGAGGGCGTATTCGATGTCTTCGGCCTCGACATCGTCCAACGTCTTGTCGTGGCCGAGCAGAACCGCCGCCTCGGTGAGGTCGCGGACGTAGGCGTCACGGGTGGCGGGGGACAGCGCCCCGGTGGCCACCCGCAGGTGGAGCGCGTCGCGGTAGCGGTGCACGGCCTCGGCGACGCTGATGGGAGTGAACGGTTTCGGTGCGGCCACCCACCCTATGGAATCAGAACCAGGGGACAACCCCGCACAGTCCGGCCCCGTCCAGCCCCGTCACCGGATCACCGCCACCCACCTACGCGTATCGTCGGCACCATGACCCGTTTCTCGATCCACTTGGACGACACCCTGCAGCGCTACGTCGTCGACCACACCACACCCCTCGACTCCGCACAGAGCACCCTGGTATCCCGCACCGCCGCCCTCGGCGACCCCTCCGGCATGCAGATCGGCGCCGAACAGGCCCAACTCCTGACCCTGCTGACCCGCCTGACCAACGCCAAGCAAGCAGTCGAAGTAGGCACCTTCACCGGCTTCTCCGCCATCGCCATCGCCCGCGGCCTGGCCCCCGACGGCCACCTGCTGTGCTGCGACGTCAGCGAGGAATGGACCACCATCGCCCGCCAAGCCTGGCAAGAAGCCGACGTAGCGGACCGCATCGAGCTTCGCCTGGCCCCAGCCGCCGAAACCCTGCGCTCCCTGCCCCAGCAGGAGTACATCGACTTCGCGTTCATCGACGCGGACAAGGAGTCGTACTGGACGTACTACAGCGAACTGCTGCCCCGCATGCGCCCCGGGGGAGTGATCGCGGTGGACAACGTCCTGTGGAGCGGCCGCGTGGCCGACGCGGAGGCGACGGAGGAGAGCACGCTCGCACTGAAGGAGTTCAACGACCGCGTGGTGGCGGACGAGCGGGTGGACGTGGTGATGTTGTCAGTTGGCGACGGGGTTTCCTTGATTTACAAGCGGTAGAAGGCGGAAGCGTGCATCAGGACGCGTAATCAGCATTACACGACGCGGTTATGGGCGGCTGGGAGTGGTGTGGTGGCCGGCTCTGGTTCGCGTGTGCTGGGTTCATGCGCTCGTGCGGTGGGTTGGTCGCTCGGGCGGTGGCGGCTCGATCCGTGCGGGTCGCGCTGGGCGGGCCTGCCATGGATCTCGGCGCGCGTTGGCGAACTTGAGTGCGCGCCGTGCGTACCGGTACCGCATCGCACTGGCGATCAAGAGCTGGCTCGCCGCGTTGAACCGGGTGCTGGGTGCTGTCGACTCTCGCGCTGGCGCCCAGCGGTTTCGTAGACGCGAGCGGGCGGCACGTACAGCCGCGAATCTGCTCGTGGAACCCCTTCTGAGCCCGCCCTCACAGAAGCCCGATAATGTACATTATGTAAAGTTGATTGTCCTAGCTAGCGCGTCCGTTGGTTCCCCCACGACCGGCGTGACGCTCTTGTCCTGTCCGGTTGAATCTGGCTGAGTCCGGCTGAAGCTGGAGGGATCAGGAACGCTGTCCGGCGGCATCTGGCTGGGATGAGCTGTACAGCGCGTCTCCTCCGGATGGATCTGGTCGGCGTGGAGCGAACGTCCGGCGGCATCTGGTCTCTTCTGGGTGAATGTCCTGGCGAATCTGGTCTGGCGCACGACGTCGGGTTCTACCGTGACGCTCGTGGGGGCCTTGGCGATCGCCGCTGTAGGTGCTTCAAAGTTCGACGTTGAGTTCGTAATCGGCGGCTTGCGGCGGACCGGGGCGCTGGAGGCATGCTGGCATGAGCAGCTGGAATCCAGTGCCCCGGTCCGCCCCTTCCCCACCACACGCAGAAGGGGCCAGGTGAGTTTCGCCGGCTTCCGGTGGTCGGCGAAGACCGGACGTCACGTCGGCTACGAGTCGTGGCTGGAGCGGGACCACGCGGTGCTGCTGGATTTCGATCCGCGGGTGCTGGCGTTCTCCTCGCAGCCGTTCCGGTTGCACTGGCGGGATGCCCTCGGGCTACGGCGCCATGTCCCGGACTACTTCGTGAGGCGGGACGACGGCTCGGCCTTCGTGCTGGATGTTCGCGAGGACGACCGGATCGGCGAGCGTGACGCCGAGTTGTTCGCGGCCACGGCCCAGGCGTGCGCGCGGGTCGGCTGGGGCTATCACCGGCTCGGCGCGGTCGACGCGGTCCTGGCCGCGAACCTGCGGTGGCTGAGCGCCTACCGGCACCCCCGGTTCTGGCGCGATGAGGAGGCGCGGCGGCTGCTACGGGTCTTCGCGACGCCAGCAGGCCTGTTCGACGGCGCGGACGAGGCCGGCAGGGGCAACCGGCTCGGCGTGCTGCCGGTGCTCTTTCACCTGATGTGGCGAGGCCTGATAGCGGCGGAGTTGAGCTCAGCGGTGTTGGGCCCGAGCACGTCCGCAGTGGTCGCAGCTTCCGGTGGCCGGTGATGGCCGGGTTGCGGCCCGGCGTTCTCGCCATCGGCGCCCGGGTACTGATGGAAGAGGTCGCATGGACCGTGGTGGGGCTGGCCGGGACCCAGATCCATCTCGCCGACGCCAGCGGGACCGTAGTGACGGAGGATCTGGCGGCGGTGTGCTCGCGCGGCATCATCGATTCCGCCGCGGCGCCGCCTCGACCGTCCCTGGCCTCCGGCCTGCTGCCCGGTGTCCCCACCGAGGCGGTCGAGGAAGCCCGGTGGTGGAAGGGACACATCCTGGAAGTGCTCACCGGCCGCTCCCCCGGCATGGCTGCCTCGGCGCCGCCGCGTCCCGAATACGACCCGGAACGGCGGACCTTGGCACAGCGGGAGGCGGCCAAGGCCGCAGAGCTTACGGCCGCCGGCCACCAGGGCGTCAGCGCCAGAACGGTGAACCGCAAGAGACTGCGTTTCGAGAAGCGCGACCTGGCCGGACTGGTGGACTGGCGCTCGAACCGGGCCCAGCAGGTCGGCGGCCGCCAGGACCCCCGCGTCGTGGAGGCGACGCGCAAGGCCATCGCGGAGACGGATCTGGCCTCCACCCGGAGCGTCGGCTTCATCCGCTGGCGGGTTCAGCAGATCCTGGACGCCGAGCACGGGGCCGGCGTGCTGTCGGTGCCGCCCCGCACAACGTTCTACGACCTGTTCAACAAGCTCGCCCGAGGCACACACGCCACCGGCTCGGCCCGCACCCGCCAGTCCCAGGCCAGCCAGCCGGACACCCCGTTCGGGGTGTTCACCGCAATCCGGCCGGGTGAGCTGATGCAGATCGACTCCACTCCCCTGGACGTCGCGGTCCGGCTCAGCGACGGCGTGATCGGCCGCGTCGAGCTGACCGGGCTGATCGACGTCGCAACCCGCACAGTCACCGCGGCGGTGTTGCGGCCCTCGACCAAATCGGTGGACGCCAGCTTGCTGCTGGCGCGAACGGTCACGCCCGAGCCGATGCGCCCGGGCTGGTCCGAGGCGCTGGCCATGGCCCGCTCGGTGCTGCCGCACCACCACATGCTCGAACTTGACGAACGCCTTGCCCACGCCGCCGCACGTCCGGTCATCATCCCGGAGCTGATCGTCTGCGACCAGGGCAACGTATTCGTCTCGACGAACTTCCGCACGGCCTGCCAACTGCTGGGCATCGACTTCGCTCCAGCCCACGCCGGGGCCCCGACGGAGAAACCGCACATCGAGAAGATGATGTCGTCCGTCGGCTCGATGTTCGCCCAGTTCGTCTCCGGCTACCTGGGCTCCTCGGTCGAACACCGCGGCCGCCGTCCCGAGGCCGAACCGCTGTGGTCGTTGATGGAGTTGCAGGAACTGCTGGACGAGTGGGTCGTTGCCGCCTGGCAGAACCGGCCGCACGACGGCCTGCGCGATCCGGCCTGCCCCGGGCGGATGTTCACGCCCAACGAGAAGTACGCCTCCCTGGTTCAGGCGGCCGGCTACCTGCCGCTTGCGTTATCGGCCGACGACTACATCGAGCTGCTGCCGGCGAAGTGGCGCGCCATCAACCACTATGGCGTGAAGATTGATCACCGCACCTATGACGTTCTGGACGGAAGCGGGAGCGAGGAGGAATTCGCCCACGTCCGGCGTCAGCGCTCCGGCGACGTCGAGCACAAGGGACTTTGGGAGGTCCACTACGACCCCTACGACGTGACCAGGATCTGGGTTCGCAATCACTGGGATCGGTCAGCGGGCTGGTTCACCTTGTTCTGGAAGCACCTTCGCTGCGCGCCGATGCCGTTCGGAGAGCTTGCCTGGGACCACGCGCTCGCTCAACGGCGGGCGCAAGGACACTCGCCAGACGAGGCCGAAACCGCCGAGGTGGTAGCTGACCTGCTACGCCGGGCCAAGTCTGGTCCTGCGGGCCAGGACAGGGAGAAGCGGTTGACCAAGCGGGACAAGCGTGTCGCTGCCCGCACCACAGCGGTGGGACCGCCGCCTCGGTGCACTGACGAACCCGTCATGACGCGGAGAGCGTCCGAGCCGGAGGACGAAGACACCGGTCTGGCCGAGGTGATCGCTGGAGATCTTCGATGCCAGGGAGGAGGCACGGCGATGGCGGTGATCAGGCCGATCCCGGAGGCGTCGCGCGAGACCACCTTGACCCTGGCCGGCTGGCGGCGCTTCGTGAGCAGCGTCGCGGCGGCCTTCGAGCTGCTGCCAGACCACGAACTGAAGGTCCTCGGCGCTGAGCAGCGGCAGCTCTATGACGAGGCCCGCTTCGAATACCACTCGGAGCTTGCTGTCGTGGCGACCTCCACAGTCCGGCAGGTCGCCAACCAAGGACGACTGCTGATGCTGCTCAATCGGCGCGAAATCGGGGCCCGACGCGGCATGATCGTGTCCGGGCCGCAGACCACCGGCAAGAGCACTGCGCTCAAGCAGTTCGGCCTCATCCACGAGCTGAAGACCCGCGAGCGGTTCGGCGACGACGGCCGGATCCCGGTCGTCTACGTCACCTGCCCGCCGAAGGGGTCCCCGCGGATGCTGGCGGTGGAGTTCGCCCGGTTCCTCGGGCTGCCACCGATCAAATCACGGTTCAACGTCACCGACATCGCCGACGCCGTCTGCCGGGTCTTGACCGAGGCCCGCACCGACCTGGTCCTGGTCGACGAGATCCACAACCTGAACCTTGCCACGACCGCCGGCGAGGACATGTCCGACCACCTGAAGTACTTCACCGAGCACATCCCGGCCACTTTCGTCTACGCCGGGATGGACGTCGAGCACCGCGGCCTGTTCACCGGCATCCGCGGAAAGCAGATCGCCGGACGCTGCGTCCTGGTGAAGACCAACCCGTTCCCCTACACCAGCGAATGGCGCGGCCTGGTCCAGGCGATGGAATCCACGCTGCGGCTGTACCTGCATCGTCCAGGGACCCTCACCACACTGGATCGCTACCTGCACGATCGCACCAACGGCAGCATCGGAAGTCTCGCACACCTGGTCCGCGCCGGTGCGATCACGGCCATCATGGACGGCAGCGAGAAGATCACCCGCAAGCTCCTCGACGCCATCCCGGTCGATCACGCCGCCGAGTCCGCGCGGCGCGGAGCAGCCTGAGATGTTCACACTCTCCCCGGAGCTCCTGCTCGATCCGCTGCCACGCTCGGTCAAGCCGGTCCTGAACGAGACTATGGACTCATACATCCGGCGCCTCGCCTTGGCGAACTTCCTTGACCCTCAGGCTCTGCGGGCTCACCTGGCCGGCGACAACCGGAAGCGAACACCCGTTCCGGCTTCGACGCTCGCGGCCGTCACCGGCCATTCAGCGCGCACGCTGCGCTGCGCGTTACCGGAACTCAACATCGACGACACTGGAGCCAACCTGCCGATCACGGGGCGGCCGCACCCGGCATCCGCAAAGGCCCGCCCAGCCTGCCGACTATGCACAGCCGCCCGAGGCGTGTCCGAACACGTCCAGTGCTGGGCTCGCAGCGAGGATCAAGTCTGCTTCAAGCACCTGCGATGGCTCGGCCTGGACTCGGCCCCGGCGAACCAACCCGACCTCAGCGAACACCCAAGGATCGTCCGTGCGGCTCGGCAGCACGCTGCCCTCGTCCGGACCTACGGTCGAAGCGACGTCCGCGCCGCCTACGCCGACGCCGCACACATCGCACGCAGCTGGCTTGAGGAGAAGTGGTGCCTCAACCACGTCGTGAACACGCTCATCGACTTCCACGGCAAAGACTGGGATCTCCATCGGGACGACCCCACCGTCGCGGCAGCTCTCTACCCCGCCTCGATCGCGCTCATCGGGGTAATCCTCTCGCCTTGGTGGCAAAGTCTGGACGTCACAGGAGCCTGGAACCTTCGCGACATGTTCCTGCACCCGTTCGTCGGGCAGATCCGGGAACTGGTCAGAGCCACTGTCGCGGATGACTATGAACTGGACATCCATCGCGGAGGCCGCGGTTGGGATTCGCTGACATCGCGCATCATCGTCATCGTCATGATGGGAGCCAAACCACTGTCTCATTCCGGCGTCCAGAGGCCCGAGGCGTTCGGCGAGATCATCACCCCGCTGCCACCTCGCCGCAGCTACTACCGGCCGGGCGGCCGTCGATGACGGTGGTCAAAAGATGGCATCGCAGCGGACCAGGATAGGCTCCCCCTCCGTGGGAGCATCAGGCTGGGACTACATCGCACCATGGCGAGGCAGCATCGAGGAGACGATGTCGAGCCTCCAGACCGAGGTGTTCGCCAAGTACTTCAGCACCCGGCCCGAAGAGTTAAGGCCCGCGGACATCGCGGAGCTGTGGTCCGGCAACGAGTTCGACGAGGACACCTGGGCGGGATTCATGGCCACCCAGGGCACACACAGCATCCTCGACATCCGACATCTCGTTCCGGCGGAGACGCGCATCGACGAGCTCACCGGCAACACCATGCGGCCGGTCTCCACTGCTGAGACCATCGCGGCCTTCGGTCACGACATGCCCACCCGGGCCGAATACGAGCGGTTGGCCGACACCACCTACTCTCCCATCTTCGACGAAGACGACGGCCGCTGGGCAGGCAGGTGTCTCATTCTCTACAAGGACGGCGTTCCCGAGTCGGTCGCGTTCTGGGGAGTGTCCGGAGACTGACCTCGCCGCCCAGCCAGGCCGCGAAGCTGAAAACGGGGCCGGCGGACCAGATCAAGCCGGACACCACCCCAAAACGTGCAGTCTGAACCAGCTTCGGTCGGACGGAGGCCGGACTCAGTCCGATCGAAACTGGCTCGCGCCAGGTCAGCCGCCGGGTCGTTGGCCAACTTCAGTCGGACAGGACAGCTCTCAACGAGTGGATTCGTGATCGGCTCTGTCCCGTCCCAGTGATTCTGGCTGGGTCTCGGTGAAGGTGGCAGGTTCCTTTGATCCGTCTCGCTGAATCTGACGGACCACCTCGGCTCAAGCGTTGGCGTCTCGTGTCCCGGGAGGCATCGATGGGAGCTCGCCGTCGCGAGTTGCGGCGCGGGCCTTCTGCTCGACCCGCGCGGCGAAGGCCGGCCGCTGGTCTGCAACGAGGGGATGGCGGCTCAGCATCGCCAAAGTGGCGGCGAGCCAGCCGTGCCAGACGATGCGCGTCTGGTCGAAGACCCCGTCCCCGACGAACTCCGCGCCTTCCTCACTCATCCCAGCACTGACCACCTAGGCGAGTTGTTCCAGCAGGTGCCATGGCTCCCTCCGGTCGACTGGCACGGCAATGCACTACGCACCTGCATCCACGAAATGCTGTCGCTGAATGTCCCCGGCAAGGACACGCCGTGGCCGTCCGCCACGGTCGAGACTTAAGCGCCGAAGTCACAGCCCGATTACTGACCATGTCGGGTTGATGTCAGGGTGGCAGCCCGAAATCGTGCCGGTGTTCGCGATGAAGTCGGCGAGTGGTCGACCCGAGATCTCCGACCCGGCGGCGTAGTACCTCAGTCGGCGCAGACCGGGTACTCGGCGAAGATCTCGTCGAGGACGCAAAGCGCGCTCGCGGCCTGCTCCTCGTCGCGCCCCAGGGCACCGGCGCAGGTGGCCAGCGCCTTCCACAGGGCCCAGCCACGCCCGCGTGCCCACGTCGCCTCATCGACGCGCAGCCGCTCGCGGAAGGCCTGCCGGCCGTCAGCGGCCAGCAGCGTCCAGGCGACGGCCAAGTCGCAGGCCGGGTCGCCGACGCCGCAGGTTCCGAAGTCAATGACGGCCGCCAACTCTCCGTCATTGAGCAAGAGGTTCCCTTGGGCGATGTCACCGTGGAACCAGCGCTCGACTCCGTCCCAGCGCGCGTCCAGTGCGGTCTTCCAGATCTCGCGCGCCAGTTCGACGTCGATGTGGCCGTTCAAGGCCGTGAGCGCGTGCTGGGCTTGCTCGTCATACGTGCGCAGCGTTGCGCCACGAAACCAGTTGTGTTTCCCCGGCCGGGGACCGTCGGTGATGTCGACGCTCTGCAGGGCCACCAGGAATCCGGCCAGGTCGAGAGCGAATCGGACAGGATCGGCGATGCGGTCCGCACTGGCGGTCTCGCCTTCGAGCCATCGGTAGACCGACCACTCGAAGGGGTAGTCCGCACCGGGCCGACCGTTCGCCACTAGAGCCGGGATGGGGAGTGGTAGCTGCGGTGCCAACACCCCGAGCCATCGCTGTTCCTTGTCAACTGCTAGCGCATACTCGGCTGCGGTCGGCAGACGCACCGACAGTTCATCGCCGAGGTGGAAGGTCATGTTGTCCCAGCCACCCTTGGCCACCGGCCGGACCAAGAGGTCGGCCCAATGCGGGAACTGCTCGCGGACCAGCAGCCGCACCTGTTCTGCATCGACGGTGACGCGATCCGGCAGGGGACCGAGGTCCGGAACATCACTCAACGCGGTGTCCTTAATTTGTCTGGCAAGACAACCTGATGCGCGGCACCGGCTCGCCACCCTAACGCCCGGATCGATCTCATGGGATGGCACATCCAGCTGTCAACCACCAGCGCTCGACGACACGCGCCGCTAGGCTCCTTGATTTTACGGCGCCAGTCGTCCAGGCGTCGCGACCTGGCCACAGAGACGCAGCCTGCGATGTCCGCATCGAGCATCACCATGTCGATGCTCGCGATGTCCTTGCCACGAAGAGCCGCCGGGAACTCCGCTTCAAGGTGCTCGTCCCACAGCTGGTCAAGCCGCTGGCGCCGCGAGTCGGTCATGACCGAGATCATGCCGGACCCGCGGGGGCGGCCGCGACACGGCCTGGCTCAGATTCAGCGCGAACCCCGATAGCCCTCCTGCTGTCAGTGTTTTGAGCCAGCCTGGTCAGAGTGCCAAGGGTGGCTCAGATCGGCTGAGACGCAACACCATCGGCTCCCGGTCCCGCCGCCGGACCCGATCTGACGCACGCTGATGGCTGCGCGTGCCGCTACACCACGTGACACACTCGTTCGATGATCGATCTGACGGATGACTTCCTGAAGGCACAACCGGGGGTCATCACCTTCTGGGGTCCCAAGCTCCGCAACCCGGTCGCCGGGACGTGGAGCATCGAGGTCCCACTTCAGCCGTTCTCCGCCGATGACGAGTACGAACCGGCGACGTTCCGTCTCGGGGAAGACGGCCCCCGGCTCGTCAACACGGCGATCAGCCTGGACTTCATCGACTTTCGGGCCGACCGGCTCGCCGAGCTGAGCGGCTGCACGTTCGACTTCCCGGTCAACCCCCACGAGGGCTACATCGACGGATCGATCTACCTGGTCGCATGCCACTGCCCGGTTGACGTCACGCGCATTAGCTTCGGGACGGCAACCGACGATCGGATCACAGCGACCATCCGAGCCGAGTTCGACTTCGCCCGCGCCTACGGCATTCACATCCGCAACCGCAGCGCGCAGTTGAACGCCGACCTCCGCTTCAAGTCGAAGTGAGGCAGATCGGACAGATGGCAGACTCTCGGCATGACTGACTCACGGCCGAGCGCGAGCGTTGGCGGTTTGCCCGGACCGGACTCCCAGCACTATCCGGACGTTGCCCCGTTCGGCAGCCTTTACGCGGCGCTGCGGGACGCGGCGAACACCGCCGGCTATCAACTGCGCGTCGATCCCCACCGCACCATCGGCTGGCACCGCACCGGAGCATGGGCCGAACAAGCGCCGCGCGATGTGAACGTCGTGATGGGAAGCCGGAGTCGCATCTTCACCATCCAGTTCAGTCTCCGACAGACGATCCTCGCGGCCGGGTCGACGGATGATCTGCACGCCGTCGTCGGGTCGCTACACCTCTGGCTCGGCGGCGCGTCGCTACGCGAGCTCGGGGCAAACTGGCCTTTCGTGCGCTTCGGCGAACTCAGCGAAGCACGCGAACGCGGCGACGCTGCCGAGATTGCAGCGCTTAAGTGGCGGCAGATGCAGTCTTCCACTGCCCGCCACCTTGCCGATCTGCATGCCTTCATCGACGCGGCAATCGAGGAACCACGACTTCGAGCCCTGTTCCCAACGACGAGTCACTCCACGCTCTGGTTCAGCCGCACCACCGACTGGCCCTACACCCGCGACTTGCCTCTGGTGACGCCGTTGGGCGAGGCCCGCTACCAGGTGAGAGAACGCGACGGACACCTACACGAGCCGACCGACGCCGCCCAGAGCGTCGCGCTCATTCTCGCTGCGCTCAACACGCCGTCCGAAGCGAGCCCGAACTGAGCTTGTGAGATCCGAGAGATCGAATGGCCAAGTCCAGTGAGACAACATGATGACCTTGACGAGGTGGCCAACTTGGATGAGACACGAGACGTCTCCGCTGTCTCATTCAAGTTGGCCATCCCTGGTCAGAGCCTTGATCATTGGCCAAGTTCAATGAGACAGGTCATGAGCCAATGGGCAGCCCCCTGGTCGAACTCGGCGCCGTGTCGGCGGATGCGTTCGAGGTCGTTTACATCGGCTCGGACGGCTCGAAGGTCCGCGCTCCGAACAGGAGAACCTGTTCCTCGCCGAAGTCGTCCGGAACTGGCCAGAGGCACCAGCCCCAGTCCGGGTCCGTGATCCCCTGACCCGCTGGACGGCCCGGCAAAGACAAAGGCTCGAAGGAACCTACCGGCAGATCAGCCCACTGTTCGGTGAGCCTCACTATCTCCACCCGAGAGAGTCCTACGCCGACGAACACCCACACTTCGAGAAATCAGCCTGGCACAGGCTGCCGCCAGCCTGACGGCCACCCTGCCCGTTGAGCGGGAAGACAGGTCCGCAACCGATATCGCTGACTTCCCGACGGGAGCGGGCCTGCCCCGATAACGCGACAATGACGCTATGTCCGCGAACGCATTCGTCGTCGTCTCCGGCCTTCCCGCCAGCGGCAAATCCACACTGGCGCGCAGCCTCGCGCACGAGCTGGGACTGCCGCACCTGGACAAAGACGGGATCCTGGAAGCTCTCTACGACTCCCTCGGGGTCGGCGACCACGCATGGCGAAACCGCCTCAGCCGCGCCGCGGACCAGGTGCTGTTCACCATCGCGGCCGACGCCGGGCGAGCGGTACTCGACAACTGGTGGCATCACGACACCGCACCCGAAAAATTCCAGGGGCTGGATGCCCAGCTGATCGAGGTCTTCTGCCGCTGCGACGTCGCCCTCGCCGCCCGGCGATTCCAGAACCGCGTTCGCCACCCAGGACACCTCGACCCCGATCTCACCCCCGCACAGCTCGACGAACGCATCGCCAAGATCCGGACCACCTTTCCCGGCCCACTACGGCTCGGCGGTCCGCTCATCACCGTCGACACCACCGGAACGGTCGACACTTCGGAGCTGGCAGCCAAGATCAGCATCGAGTTGTCGAGGGGGGATAACGGCTCTGCCTCACCCGCACGCAGCTGAGCATGTTCATCCGGACTTGCCTGGGCATTATCGCGTGACAGCCTCGGCGACACGACCTGGCTCAGATTCAGCGCGAACCCCCGATGGCCTTCCCGCCGCGAAATGTTCATGCACCCATTCATCTGGAAGACCCGAGGCCTGGTCAGAGCGACCGTTGCCGATGACTACGAGCTGGATATTCATCACGGGGGCCGCGGCTGGGAGGCGTTGACGTCGCACATCATCCTCATCGTCACGATGGGAGTCGAACCCTTGTCTCACCACGGGGTCCAGCGGCCCGAGGCGTTCGGCGAGATCATCACCCCGCTGCCGCCTCCCCGCCCAAGCTCCTACGGCTCGCGACGCGGATGGCGGAGGTGATTCCATCCCTATCCGTCCGGCTCAGCGTTCGGACCGGTGACAGCTCTGCGGACCGCGAACAGTGGCGGCGACGGCTTGGGAAGCCGAGCCTCAACGTCGTCAGGAATCGGTGCGCCGGCTGCGACGGCGTCGACATATCGTTTCGCCGTGGTCGGGTCCATGGCAGGCACCGCAGAGCGGGCCGCCCTGATGGCTGCGAGGCGTTCGCCCCGCTGAACGAGCTGAGCGACCCGCTGTCGCAGCGGATCAGGGCGTGGGACGCCCCGGACCTCTTCCAGGTAGTCCTCGATCCAGTTCCCGTCGACCGGGTCGGCGGAGGCGTGCATGTGGTGAAGGCTTCCGTCCAAGCCGTCCACCAGGAAATATCCGGCTCCGATCACCGAACCCCGGAACGCACGGCTGCGCGCAAAACCTTCGCTCTGGGTATAGACGAACCAGCCAAGACGGTGCTCTTCAGTCCCGACGACCACGAGCCCGTGCAAGCCTTCGGTCCCCGGGGTCCTGAGGGCAAGGTGCTGCTCCACAACCTTGATCGCCCACTCGCGCGACACCATCCCGCAACGATAGGGATCGTCCCCTCGATCTCGCACATGCATTCTCGACAGACGACTGACTCTACCTCCGCCGTTCAGAAACCCCCAGCCGGACCAGATTCAGCCGGACACCGCGCGAGAAAACGAACCACGGACCAGGCCGGACCGGACACTAGCCCGAACATCGTCCGACTGGATCTGGCCCGTCCCAGGTCAGCACGGTGGCCGCAGGCCAACTTCAGTCGGACGGGACACTGGCCACTGCCCGCCGGAAGGGCAAAGGTGAGCTTTGCGGGATATCGCTGGTCGGCGGCGACGGGGCCGGCACCCGGAGCATGGTGACCTGTCTCAGTGGACCTGGCCAGTTCTCATCCAAGGTGGCCGGAGCGGCGGTTTCGTCTCACTGAAGTTGGCCAACGCTCCCTCGAGTGGCTTGGACGTTTCCGGTGGGAGGCGGGATAGGCCCCGTTACGAGCTGACTGAGCAGCACGCCACAATGATCGACATGGCAACCCCGTCACCGGCCGCGCGGCTTGTCACCGCAGCGGCGCAAGAGGCACTCCGCCCGCTCGGGGTCCGGCAACGCGGCCGTTCCAGAGTCTGGCTCGACGACCAGGGCTGGTGGCTCGGCGTGATCGAGTTCCGTGCGGGGTCGAGCGAAGGAAGCCATCTCGACGTCGGTGGCATGTGGTTGTGGCAGCCCGCCGACTACCTCAGGTTCGACTTCGGTGGCAGGGAAGGCGACTTCCAGCGGTTCGTGAACCCGGATCAGTTCGCCAAGGACGTTCGTGACCTGACCCAGCGCGCCAGGACGATCGTCACCGAGAATCGTGAACGCTTCTCAAGCATCCATGCGACTGCCGCCGGCCTTCTCGCTCAGCAATCCAGAGGAGGCTACTTCTGGGAAAACTACCACGCGGCGATCGCAGCCGCGCTGGCCGGTGACGCTGCGGGATCGCGCCAACGTTTCACGGCCGTCCTGGCCGAAGACCCGTTCGCACCATGGATCAACGAAGTGCAGCAGACCGCTCGCGACCTCAGCGACCTTGCCGTCGACACCGATGCCTTCCGTCGATGGGCAGTGGCAATGGTCACCCGTTGCCGTGACCAACTCAAGCTCGCGCCACGCACCATCAGCTTCGACGACGCTTGAGTCGAAACAGGCCAGGACCAGCCTCGAAATGGCCACCTTGGATGAGACCGAGCAGAGACTTGGTGATTTTGGCCATCTTCGATGAGACACCCGCACGCCATGATGTCTCATCGAAGTTGGCCAGCCCAGGTCAGAGCCTTGATCGCTGGTCAGGTTCAATGAGACAGGTCACATGACTCCTAGGGCTGGCGACCCTCGGTTCGGTGAGACACGACAGCACCGCTAGGCTCCCCGCTCATGGGAGCATCAGGCTGGAGCTACGTCACACCATGGCGCGGCAGCATCGAGGAAACGATGGCCGCCCTCCAGAGCGAGGTGTTCGCCGAGTACTTCAGCACCTGGCCGCAAGACCGGCGTCCTGCAGACATCGCCGAGTTGTGGTCCGGCGATGAGCGTGACGAGGACACGTGGGCCGGTTTCATGGGCGCCCAGGGCACGCACACGATCCTCGACGTCCGGGGGCTCGTGCCACCCGACACTCGCGTCGACTACCTCTTCAACACGATGCGGCCGGTCCCCGTCGCCGAAATCATCGAGACGTTCGGACACGACAAGCCCACTCGTGCTGAGTACGAACAGCTTGGCGATGCCTCCCCGCTCCTCGATGATGACGGCAGCTGGACCGGCAGATGCCTCGTCCTCTACCAGAACGGCCTTCCTGAGGCGGTTGCCTTCTGGGGATCATCCGGCGACTGAGCCCTCCCCCGGTGCCCCTGACGCCCATGACACCTCCAACTCTGAGAACTCTGGCCTGCCAGGACCAGGGAGGCTCAGAACGCGCAGGGTCGAGCCGATCCCGACGGCCATGTCAATGTGTTGAACCCACTCCCCTATCCGAAGCCGGCGCGCGCCGGCACGCCGAGTTCGGCCAGCAGCGCACTGCGGCCGGTGAGCTCGGCAAGCGTCTGGCCGATCGCGTCGGTGGTCTGCTCGTCGGTGCGCGCCCAGCGGGGCCCGGCGTCGACGAGCACACCGGCGGGGCCGCCGCTGGACGGGGTGTCCTCGTCGGCCTCGACGTGGAGCCGGCCGTTGACGGTCACGCAGTCCGGCTCGAACACTATTTGCAGTTCGAGTATGACCATGCGGCCGTCTGCGAGTGTCAGGCACTGGCCGTCGGTGTAGCGCACCGGTTCGGTGTCCTGGCCGTAGTGCCAGGTCGGTCCGAGTGCGCTGCGTTCGGCGATCTGATACGGCTGGGCCGCCGCATCGAGGTCTGAGGCGCAGCGCTTCAGCCGGTAGTGGGCGGTGCGCAGGGTGGCCGCCAGGGCCGGTCCGGAGAACACGAGCAGTTCCTCACCGTGCTGGGTGTGGTCGGGTCGGGGCGTCCGGCGGGTCGCTGGGATCGTCGGCGAGCGCCACCTTAGCGGTGGGGCCGTGTTAGGAGCTGTTCGGGGTTCGGATCATGCGGTTGAGGTGAGGAGCTTCAGCCACAT
>NZ_BAAAQM010000050.1:0-81605 GCF_039531675.1 Catenulispora subtropica | reverse complement strand
TCTTCCGCAGCCCCTACACGCTGCCGCCACCCGCCAACGCCCCCGGACACGCACCCGGACCCCGACCCGCACCCGCACCCACACCCACACCCACACCCACGAACTGCGAGCCCCCGCGCACCAGCTACGCCACCGGTCCGCCCGATCCCCGGTCGATGAACTTCGTCGCCAGCACCACGGAGCGCGGCGCGGAGTCGTCGCCGTCGATCCGGCCGAACAGCAGCTGCGCGGCGGTGCGGCCGAGCGCGGCAGGGTCCTGGCTGACCACCGAGACCGGTGGGTTCAGCTTGTCGGCCAGCAGGAAGTCGTCGAAGCCGACCAGGGCGAAGCGGCGTGAGGCGCCGGCGTCGACCGCGCCGAGCGTGACCAGGTCGTTGCCGGAGAACAGCGCGGTCGGCGGAGTCGGGGAGGCCATCAGCTCGTGGATGGCCGTGGCTGCCTCGCGGTGGCCGCGTAGTCCGTGCCGGACCAGTGGCGGTTCGACCGTCAGGCCGGCGGCGGCGAGGGCTTCCTCGTAGCCCGCGAAGCGCTCGCGCTGGGTCCAGATCTCCTGGCGGTCCCCCACGTACGCGATCCGGCGGTGCCCGTGCTCCAGGAGGTGGCGCACCGCGGCGCCGGCGCCGGCGCGGTTGTCGACCGCGACACAGTCCACGGACAGCCCGGCCGCCGGACGGTCCACGCAGACCACCTTGACGCCGCGGGCCATCTGTTCGCGGAAGAACGCGCGGTTGCCCCCGGTCGGCACCAGCACCAGGCCGTCGACCTGGCGGGCGCAGAAGGCGGAGACCACGTCGCGCTCGCGCTTCGGGTCGTCGTTGGTGCTGCCGACCAGGACCAGGAAGCCGCGACGGTAGGCCTCGTCCTCGACCGAGCGCGCCAGCGCGGAGAAGAACGGGTTCGCCAGGTCGTCGACCACCAGGCCGATGGTGCGTGAGTCCTGCGCCTTGCGCCGCAGGTTCCGCGCGATGTCGTTACGCTGGTAACCCAGTGTCCTGATGGCCTCCTCGACGCGCGCCGCGGTCCGCGGCGCCACGCCGGACTCCCCGGCCACCACGCGCGAGACCGTCATCAGCGACACCCCGGCCGCCCGCGCCACGTCCTTCATCGTGGGCCGCTCCGCCATCCACCCTCCCTCTCCCGCGGTTAACGTTACCAGCCTCAAATCCGGCCTGCGCGGCATTGACAAGTCTTCTCAGGGGCCAGACAATCCCCGGTGCGCTGTGAACGTTCACAGGCCCACCCGTCACCCACCGCCACCCGTTAAGGAGACGCTACGCGTCACGGCGCCCATTGCGAGTCAGCCGCCTTCCCGAGAGAAGAGACATCGTGACCGGTTCGCACCACAGCACCTCGGCCAGGCGCAGATCGCGCCTCAGCTCCCTGATATCGACCGGAGCCCTGGTCGCCGCCGCCACTGTGGGCGGCACCGCCCTGGGCGCCGGGACCGCGCACGCCGCGGGCTTCGTCGCCGACCCCGCCTCCACGGTCAACACGCTGGTGATGACCAGTGGCGGCGGCAACGACTTCCCGGGCGCGGACGTGCCGTTCGGCATGGTCCAGTGGAGCCCGGACTCCCCCAACGGCAGCCGCAACGACGGCGGCGGCTACGACTACGGCGCCACCTCGACCCGCGGCTTCAGCCTGACGCACATGGCCGGCCCCGGCTGCGGCGCGATGGGCGACGTGCCGGTGCTGCCGATGACCGGCGGGCTGCCGTCCGGCGACCCGGGCGTGCACGACGAGCCGCTCTCGCACACCGGTGAGGTCGGCAACGCCGGGTACTACACGGTGAGCACCGGCTCCACCCCGGTGAAGACCGAGCTGACCGCGACGCCGCACACCGGCATGGCGCGCTTCACCTACCCGTCGACCACCCAGGCCGACGTCCTGCTCAAGCTGCTGGACAGCCAGAACGGCACCTCGGCGAGCACGGCGCAGATCGTCGGGAACAACGAGGTCACCGGCTCGGCGACGAGCGGCAACTTCTGCGGTGAGGCCGGCAGCTACACCGTGCACTTCGACATGGTCTTCGACCAGCCCTTCACGGCCTCGCAGATCATCACCGAGACCGGCCAGCCCGGCCCGAACTCGGTGTTCCTGACCTTCAACGCCAGCTCGAACCACGTGGTGCAGGCCAAGGTCGGGCTCTCCTTCGTCAGCGCCGCCAACGCCTCGGCGAACCTGGCCGCGGAGAACTCGGGCTTCGACTTCAACGCCGTGCAGAGCGCCGCGCACAGCTCGTGGAACACGCTGCTGAACAAGATGCAGATCGCCGGCGGCACCGCGGCGCAGCAGCAGTTGTTCTACACCTCGCTGTACCACGTGCTGCTGCACCCCAACCTGGTCAGCGACGTCAACGGCCAGTACATGGGCTTCGACAACGCGGTGCACACCGCGCCGAGCGGGCACGGGCAGTACGACCAGTTCTCCGGCTGGGACGTCTACCACGCGCAGACGCAGCTGTCCGCGCTGGTCGCCCCGTCGCAGACCTCGGACATAGCCCAGTCGCTGGTGAACGACTACGCCCAGGGCGGGACGTTCCCGCAGTGGGGCTTCATGAACTTCTACAACTGGGTGATGGCGGGCGACCCGGCCACCGCCGCCCTGGCGAACTACTACGCCTTCGGCGCCACCGGCTTCGACACCTCCACCGCGCTGACCGACATGGTGCACGAGGCCACCACGGACAACAACGTGCGCCGCGGCACCACGCTGGAGAACACCTACGGCTACCTGCCCGACGACCTGTACAACGGCAGCCTCGGCTGCTGCAACGTGCACGGCTCGGCGGCCAGCCTGCTGGAGTACGACCAGGCGGACTTCGCTCTGTCCCGGTTCGCCGCCACCCTGGGCGACTCGGCGAACGCGACCAAGTTCAACGTCCGGGCCAACAACTGGAAGCACATATTCAACACCGGCAACGGTCTGATCAACCCCGTGAACTCCAACGGCGACTTCGTCGGCATCACCTCGACGAGCGGCAACGGGTTCATCGAGGGCACCGCGGCGCAGTACCGCTTCGTCGTGCCCTTCGACCAGCCGGCCGAGGCCAAGCTGCTGGGCGGCAACGCGGCGACCAACTCGATCCTGGACTCCTTCTTCACCACGATGGACGGCTCGAACGGCGACCAGTCGTTCCTGTCCAACGAGTTCGACCTGGGCACGCCGTGGTTCTACAACTGGACCGGCGCCCCGTCGCACACCCAGTCGGTCGTGAACCGCATGCTGAACCAGTTCTACAAGGACACCCCGACCTCGGCGGCCTTCCCGAACAACGACGACCTGGGAACCATGTCCGCCCAGTACGTCTGGGGCGCGCTGGGCATGTACCCCGTGACGCCGGGCAGCGGCGACCTGATGTTCAACAGCCCGATCTTCACCCAGGCCGTGGTGCACCTGCCCAGCGGCGGCACCATGACGATCAACGCCCCGGCCGCGTCGGCCGCCAATTACTACGTGCAGTCGCTGAACGTCAACGGCGTCGCGTCCACGGCGAACTGGATGTCGCAGGCCACGTGGAAGAACGGCGTGACGCTGGACTGGACGCTGGGCTCCTCGGCCTCGTCCTGGGGCAGCGGCGCCGGCGACGCCCCGCCGGCCTACGACGCCAGCAGCACCCCCGGCGTCGGCCCGATCACCTCGGGCATCGCCGGCAAGTGCGCCGACGACAGCAGCCGCGGCACGGCCGACGGCAACAAGATCCAGCTGTGGGACTGCAACGGCACCGTGGCGCAGCAGTTCACCGTCAAGCCGGACGGCAGCCTGGGCATCATGGGCAAGTGCATGGACGTGAAGAACAGCGGCACCACCAACGGCACGCTGGTGCAGCTCTACACCTGCAACGGCACCGGGGCGCAGCAGTGGCGGCAGCAGGCCGACGGATCGCTGCTGAACCCGCAGTCGAACAAGTGCCTGGACGACCCGAACAGCACCACGACCAACGGCACCCAGCTGCAGATCTACGACTGCAACGGGACGAACGCGCAGAAGTGGAAGCTGCCGTCCTGATGGTGTGAGCCGACCAGAAAACAAATCAGGGGCCCGGCTCGACTGCGAGCCGGGCCCCTGATCGCCATCAGCTGCGCGCGTGCGCCAGCAGCCGCTCCACGTTGTCCATCGCGTAGGGGAAGTCCGCGCCGAGGATGATGTGGTCCGCGCCGGCGTCCAGGTAGGACTGGTAGTCGTCGATCTCGTCGTCGCGGATCATGACGGTGCGCTCCACGGCCTTCGGGTCGCGCCCGACCTTCGCGCACCACTCGTTCAGCACGTTGTTCTTGTGCCGGAAGTTCTCCACCGGCCCGAAGGTGTTCCACAGGTCGGCGTACTCCGCGACCAGGCGCAGCGTCACCTTCTCCCCGCCCCCGCCGATCATGATCGGCAGGTCCGCGGCGGCCGGCTTGAGCTTGCCCAGCCGCTCCTTGATCCGCGGCAGTGCGTCGCGCAGCGCCCGGAGCCGGTCGGGCGCCGTACCGAACTCGTAGCCGTACTCGTCATAGTCACGCTGGAACCAGCCGGCGCCGATCCCCAGGATGTGCCGGCCGCCGGAGAGCTGGTCGATGGTCCGCGACATGTCGGCCAGCAGCTCGGGGTTGCGGTAGCTGTTGCAGTAGACGAGCATGCCGAACCGCGCCTGGGTCGTGGTCACGGCCATCGCCGCGAGCAGACTGGACCCCTCGAAGTGCGTCCCCTCCGGATCCCCGGTCAACGGATAGAAGTGATCCCACGTGAAGATCGCATCGACCCCCAGCGCGTCGGCCCGCTCCCAGGCCTGGCGCAACGCGGTGATGTCGGTGTGCTGCGGGCGGATCTGAACGCCCACTTTGAATCTCGCCATGCGCGGCACGTTATCTCTGGCGGGCGCCCCCGCGACACCGGGTAATTCCGCAACGAGACGACGTTCAGGCTAATGGCGCACAAAAGGCGCTCGATCCGGTCGGGCCCTTGACGCCGTCCGTCCTCTCCCAGTTCGCTGGACCGATGACGGACCAGCACGGATGGCACCCCGCGCCCGACCAGGCCATCGCCCGCCGCAACTCCCTCGGCGACCTCCTCCGTCGGAGCGCCGCCCGCGATCCCGACAAGCTCGCGCTCGTCTTCGGCGCCGTGCGCCAGACCTTCGCCGAGCTCGACGCGACCGTCAACCGGGCGGCGAACGCGCTGGCCGCGCAGGGGATCGGCCGCGGCGACCGCGTGGTGCTGCTGGCGCACAACTCGCACGGGTTCGTCGTCGCGTACTTCGCGCTGGCGCGGCTGGGCGCGGTCTCCGTACCGGTGAACTTCATGCTCGGCCCGGAGGAGATCGCTTACGTCGTCACGCATTCCGGCGCCGTCGCGGTCATCGCCGAGGACGCGCTGTGCGGCACGGCGGACCGCGCCTGGGCAGCCGCCGGAGCGACACCGCTGCTCAAGGCGGCCATCGGCACGGAGCACGGGCATCCCGAAGGCTGGCTCGACTTCACGGCCTGGTACGCCGACGAGGACGCCGACGCCACCGAGCCGCAGGTCCCCGTCGGCGACGACGACCCGGTCCAGATCATGTACACGTCCGGCACCGAGTCCCGCCCCAAGGGCGCCGTGATGACCACGCGCAACCTGGTCGCGCAGTACACCAGCGCCATCGTCTCCGGCGACATGGCCGCCGGAGACGTCGAGGTCCACGCCCTCCCGCTGTACCACTGCGCGCAGCTGCACTGCTTCCTGACGCCCGACGTCCAGCTCGGCGCCACCAGCATCGTCCTGCCCGGCGCCGATCCGGCCGCGATCCTGCGCACCGTCGAGGAGGAAGGCGTCACCAAGCTCTTCTGCCCGCCGACGGTCTGGATCGCCCTGCTACGCCACCCCGACTTCGACGCGCGCGACCTCCGCTCGCTTCGCAAGGGCTACTACGGCGCCGCCGCGATGCCGGTCGAGGTGCTGGCGGAGCTACGGCGGCGGCTGCCCGCGTTGCGGCTCTACAACTTCTACGGCCAGACCGAGATGTCGCCGGTGGCGACCGTCCTCGGCCCCGACGACCAGGAGCGCAGAGCCGGGTCGGCGGGCCGGGCCGCGCTGAACGTCGAGACGCTGGTGGTCGACGACGACGGCCGGGAGGTGCCGCGCGGCGAGGTCGGCGAGATCGTGCACCGCGGCCCGCACACGATGCGGGGCTACTGGAACGACCCCGAGCGCACCGCCGAGGCGTTCCGCGGCGGCTGGTTCCACAGCGGCGACCTCGGGATCATGGACGACGAAGGCTACCTGCGGGTGGTCGACCGCAAGAAGGACATGATCAAGACCGGCGGCGAGAACGTCGCCAGCCGCGAGGTCGAGGAGACCGTGTATCAGCATCCTGCGGTGGCCGAGGTGGCCGTGTTCGGTGTGCCGGATCCGTACTGGATCGAGATGGTCTGCGCCGCCGTGGTCGTGAAGCCCGGAATGGACCTGGCACCGGAGGAGGTCGTCGACTTCTGCCGCGCCCGGCTGGCCGGCTTCAAGACGCCCAAACGCGTGGTCATCGTCTCGGCGCTGCCGAAGAACCCGTCGGGGAAGGTGCTCAAGCGCGAGCTGCGGGCCGCCGCGACGGCCGATTGATTTCCCCGTTGTGTGGCTTGATCCATGCATGGCGACGCATATCGCTGAGGCGATGGCCATGATCGGCCTTGTCATCGGTATGGTAACCATCTGATCGCCAGTCGAGTCATACGGGATGGGGACGATGCAGACTCTCGGGGCCGGGGACCCGCAGCGGATCGGGCCGTACATCCTCACGGCCCGGCTCGGCACCGGGGGCATGGGCAGCGTCTATCTCGGATGGGATCCCGACGGCCGGCCCGCCGCCGTCAAGGTCGTCCGCCAGGACTTCCTCCAGGACCCTGACTTCCGGGCCCGCTTCCGCCGCGAGATCTCCTCGGCGCGCCGGGTGTCCGGCCCCTGGATCTCCCGGGTGCTGGACGCCGATCCGGACGCCGAGTCGCCGTGGCTGGCCACCGAGTACGTCGCCGGCCCCACCCTGGACGCCGCCGTGACCCGGTTCGGGCCGCTGCCCACCGAGACGGTGGCGGTCCTCGCGGAGTGCCTGGGCCAGGCGCTGCGGGCCGTGCACGAGGCCGGGGTGGTGCACCGCGACATCAAGCCGAACAACATCCTGCTGGCCGCCGACGGCCCGCGCCTGATCGACTTCGGCATCGCCCGCGCCACCGACGACACCAAGCTGACCGCCACCCACGCCGGCGTGTTCGGCGTGGCCGGCTTCATCGCGCCGGAGCGCATCGAGCGCCAGGCGCTGCTGCCGGCCGGCGACGTGTTCGCCGGCGGCGCCGTGCTGAGCTTCGCGGCCACCGGCCGGATGGCGTTCGGCGGCGGCGAGCCGGTGACGGTGGCCTACCGGGTGGTGCACGCCGAGCCCGACCTCGCCGACCTCCCCGAGGAGCTCCGGCCGCTGGTGACGGCGTGCCTGGCGAAGGACCCGGCGCAGCGGCCGGACGCGGGGCGGATGGCGGCCACCGCCGCGCGGCTGCGGGGGACGAGCGACTGGCCGGGCGTCCCCACCACGCCCGACTGGTCCGACGCGTCCGCGACGGATGACACGTACGAGTTGGCTTCGACGTGGCTGCCGGAGCCGTTGGCGCGGCACACGGTGCGGGATTACGACCTGACGGCGGGGTTCGCCGCGGCTGAGACGGCTCGGTTGAACCTGGCGCGAGGTGGTGGGGCAGGTAGCGGCGCCGGGGCCGGCGGCCAGCGGTTCGACACGCCGCGGTTCGAGACGCCGCGTATGGAGACCCGGCTTCCGACGCCTCCGCCGATGGTCAGCCCTTACAACCCCGGGCCTCCCCCCGCCGAGGGCGGTCCGCGCGGGCGGGGCAGGCAGGCTCCCCCGAGCCGCAAGAAGCCGGTCGCGATCATCAGCGGCGTGGCGCTGGCCGTCGTGGCGGTCGCCGGGGCCGTGATGTTCTCCTCCCAGGGGAGCGACCACAAGGACTCGACGGCTCTTCAGGGCGCCACCGCGAGCGGCCAGTCCTCGGCGCCGGGACAGAGCCCGTCGGGCAAGGACGCGTCGGACATCTCCGGCAACGGCAGCGCGCCCCGCTCGGGAGACAACGTGCCGACGTCCGCCGCGGCCCCCGCCTCCGGCGGCAACCCGGCCTCGAACCAGGCACCGTCCTCCTCCGGCGGCGCCCCGGCCGGCGGCCAGCAGCCGTCCTCCAGCGGGGGCTCGACGGCCCACCCGCCGAGCTCGTCGGCGTCCCACAGCACGACGGCGGCCCCACCGTCGTCGGCCGCGTCGACGTCCAAGCCGGCCCCGTCGACCTCCCAGCCGGCACCGCCCGCCCCCGCGCCGGTCCCGTGCAGCGGCACCACCTCGACCTCCCAGGGCACCGGCTACAACTGCCCGTTCGACACCCCCGGCGACGGCTCGAGCGGCGGCTCTCCGGTCTACACCAGCAGCGGCTCGATCACCGGCTACCTGCACCAGGGCACGAACTGGGTCCTGTGCCAGGCCACCGGCCGCACCCAACACCAGGGCCAGTACTACAACAAGTGGTGGGCCTGGACCGCCTCCGACCACGGCGGCTGGGGCTGGGTGAACGCGGTCTCCGCCGCGGGCGGCGACAACGACGGCGACTTCGGCGGCGTCCCGCTGTGCGACGGCGCGCACGGAGCACCGCCGGCGTAACCGGAGCACCGCCGGCGAAAAACACATCGCCCGCGCATCGGTGGTCTGCGATGCTGCGGGCGTGGGGATGTTGGACGCGGTCGCGACACGGGTCGCCGCCGGTGAGCGGGTCCGGTTCCGCCCGACCGGGACGTCGATGGTGCCGCTGATCCGCAGTCGGCAGCAGGTGACGGTGGCGCCGGTGGAACCGGCGAAGCTGGAGACCGGCGACATCGTGTTGGTGCGCGTGGCCGGGACGACGTATCTGCACCTGGTGTCGGCCGTGGACCACGCGAACGCGCGGGTGCAGATCAGCAACAACCGCGGGCGCGTCAACGGGTGGACCGGGCACGCGCGCGTATTCGGGATCTGCGTCGAGATCGAGGGCGTGGCGCGGGCGGGGACTATGGGGAAGGTGGCGGAGGGTTCGGCTTAAGCCACCGCCCGCTGTCCCCCGTCCAAAGCCGGCCACGTCCGCAACCCCCGCACCAGCCCCAGGAAAGCCCGCTCCGCCGGTGACAGCAACCGGTCCCGCCGGTAGGCGACCACCACCGGTCGGGACCGCAGCGCCGGCTCGATCTCCAACACCACCAGCCTGCCCTCGCGGACCTCGGAGTCGATGGCGTGTTCGGAGATCAGGGATATGCCGAGACCGGCGGCGACCGACTGCTTGATGGTCTCGGGGCCCCACATGTCGGCCTTGGCCATGTCGTCGAGGTCCCAGCCGATCAGGGCGGCTTCCTGGAGGTCCCGGGTCTGGGAGCCTGGTTCGCGGAGCAGGAAGCGTTCGCCGGCGAGGTCGGTGGGGGTCAGGGGGCCGCGGGGCGTGCCGTCCGGCCGGCGGGTCAGTGCGTGGCCTGGCGCGGCGACCAGGAGGAGGCGTTCGTCGAGGACGGTCTCCGTCTTCAGCTGGGGGGCGCCGGGCTGGCCCGCGACGATCGCCAGGCCCAGTTCGCCGTCCAGGAGGCGTTTCACGATCTGGCCGTTGTTGCCCACCACGATGTCGCACTCGATGTTGCGGTGGCGGTCGCGGAAGCGGGCCAGCAGGCGCGGGAGCAGGTAGGTGCCGACCGTCGTCGTGCCGCCGACCTCCAGCCGGCCGGACTGCACGCCGGACACTTCGCGGATCGCGGCGACCGCTTCCTCGGTCAGGAGGAACACGCGGCGGGCGTACTCCACCAGGACCTCGCCCTCGGCGGTGGGGCGGATGCGGGGGCCGGAGCGGTCGATGAGAGTGGTCTGGAGCGACTGCTCGAGGTTGCGGACGTGGTTGGAGACCGAGGGCTGGCTCATGTAGAGCTTCTGGGCCGCCGCCGAGAAGCCGCCGCTTTCGACCACTGTCATGAAGATCGACAGACGGTGCAGGTTCAGCTGTGTCACGCTTCGGCCCTTCCCACCCGAGAATGTCTCCGGCGGTCCCGGGACGTGCCGGAACACGCCCCGTTGACCGTCAGCCTAGCCAGCGGGGTTAACGGTGGATAGATCTCTAGCGACCGGCGCGGATCTTGGCGATGGACGTTTCGAGGCTCGTCAGGAACCGTTCCAGCACCGGCAGCGGCAGTTCGCCCATCGTGGAGACGCGGAAGAACGTCTTCGCCAGGTCGCCCTGTCCGGCGTAGATGACGAAGCCCTCGTCCTTCAGCGCGTCGTGCAGTTCGGAGTAGGTGATGCCCTCGGGCAGGTAGATCATCGAGATCGAGTTGGAGCGGTGCTCCTCGGGGATCAGGATCGACAGGCCCAGCCGCTCGAAGCCGGCGCGCACCAGGGCCGCACGCTCCTTGTACTCCGCCACCCGCGCCGCGACGCCGCCGCGCTCCTCCAACTCCTTGATGGCCTCGTCCAGCGCGAAGCACACCTGCACGGCCGGGGTGAACGGCACGTCGCCCTTGCGCTGCCCCGTCAGGTAGGTGTCAGCGTTCAGATACAGCGAACGGACCGGGACCTCCTGGATGCGCTCGATCCCCTTGGCCGAGCACAGGATGAACGAGATGCCCGGCAGACCGTGCAGGCCCTTGTTCGCGGTGCCGCAGATGATGTCGGCGTGGAGATCCTCGTGGCCCTCGTCCTCGATCGCCGTGGCGCTGATCGCGTCGACCAGCAGCAGCACGCCGGCCTCCCGCGCGACCGCGCCGATGGCGCCGACCGGGTTGATCATGCCGGTGGTGGTCTCGTGCTGCACCACCGCGACCGCGTCCACGTCCGGGTGCTCGGCCAGCGCCGCGCGCACCGCCTCCGGATCGGCCGGCTCGGTCCACGCGCTGGTGACCGAGTGCACGGCGATCCCGTTCACCTCGGCGATCTTCGCCAGCCGGTCGCCGTAGACGCCGTTGCGGACCACCAGGATCGAGCGGCCGGCGCGCACCGCGCTGATCACCGCCATCTCCATCGCCGAGGTGCCGGAGCCGGTGACGACGATCGCCTCGTGCGTGTCGCCGACGTTCAGCACCCGGCTCAGCCCGGAGCGGATGGACGCCAGCAGCTCGGAGAACTCCGGCTCGCGGTGGCACCAGTCGCCCCGGCCCAGCGCGGCGCGGACGCGGTCGGTGGTGCAGGCCGGACCGGGGTTGAGAAGAACGAGGGGGCCGACGGAGGTCTCAGTCATGCCGCTCAGGCTAGGCGGCTGATCACGAGGCGCGCGATGCCCGTTCTGGCATGGCCCCCATAGCTGAAACCTTGGGGGCGCCCGACCTCCCGTCCCACCCCTTGAGTTAGTCTGTCGTTCACCTTCCGTTCACCTATCGAAGGGCTCGACGATGCTCGCAGCGACCGGGACGGTCTGGTCCGCCGCCCTCGTCCTGCTGGCCGGCTCCTTCGCCGTGGTGAGCGGGATCAACGACGGCGGGGCTCTGCTCTCGCCGGGACTGCGGATCCCGAGCCTGTCCACGCTGTTCTCGTTCTGCGTGCTGGTCGCCGCCACGACCGCCGGCCCCGTGCTGTTCGGCACCCGGGTGGCGGCGACGTTCCTCGGCCGCCTGGTGCGGTTCGGCCCCGACGCCTCCGGCCGCGCCGCGCTGACGGTCGGGGTCGCGGTGGCCCTGGCCGTGGTGCTGCTGCTGTCGCTGCGCGGACTGCCGACGTCGCTGACGCTGGCCGTCGTCGGCGGTCTCACCGGCGCCGGGCTCGGCTGGGGACTGCCGGTGCCGGTCGCGTCGGTCGGCACCGTGCTGCTCGCCGCGGCGCTCGCACCGGTCGTCAGCTCCCTGATCGCGTGGCTGGTGACGCGCTCGCTGCGGCTGGCCGGACCGCGCCGGTCGCCGGCCGCCGCGGCCGTGGGACGGACCCATCGCGTCGCGTTTCCGTTGCAGTGCCTGGCCTACGGCGCGAACGACGGCCAGAAGATGGTGGCGCTGTGCGCGGTGGCCGCCGGCGGCGCCGCGACGGGCTCGGTGCCGTTCGGCGTCAGCGCGCTGGTGTGCTGCGGCGTGCTGTTCGGCCTCGGAGCACTGCTCGGCCTGCCGCGGGCGGCGGCGTCGCTGGGGTCGGGCATCGTGCCGCTGCGGCCGCTGGACACGGTGACCGCCGAGCTCGCCGCGGCCGTGGCGGTGCTCGGCAGCGCGGCACTCGGATTCCCGGTCTCGATGACGCAGTCGGTCGCCGGCGGGCTGTTCGGGACGGGGCTCGGCACCGGGGCGCGCCGCGTGCGATGGCGGCAGGCGGGGCGGATCGGGGCGGCGTGGATGGTGACGTTGCCGCTGAGCGCCGGGATGGCGGCGGTATTGGCTGCAGGTGTGAAGGAGCTCGTGTGAGGACCCGCATAGCCACCACGCTGCGTTCCATCAGCGGACGCGCGGACGCCGACCTGATCAGGGCCCTGCGAGCCCAGGTGGCGGTGGCGGCGGAGGGCGCGGAGCTCACGGCGGCGCTCCTGGACGGCACGACCGGCAGGGAGGCGGCGCGCGCCCGGATGGAGGCGGTCGAGCACGACGGCGACGACCGGCGGGCGGCCCTGCTGGCGGTCCTGGCCGCGACGCTCTCGCCGCCGGTGGACCGCGAGGACCTGAACCGGGTGTCGCGGTCGATCGACGACGTGCTGGACACCCTCCGCGACTTCGTGCGCGAAGCGGACCTGTACCAGGTCACCGACGTGAGCCGGTACCGCGGTCTCGCGGCGTTGGTCTCGGCCGGCATCCGGACGCTGGACGAGGCGGTGGCGGCGTTGGGCCCGGGCCGCGATCTGCGCGCCGCGACGCTGGCCGCGCGCAAGGCGGCCGGAGCGGTGGTGCGGGCGTACCAGTACGAGCTGGCGACGCTGCTGACCGGCGGCACGCCGGAGCGCGACGCCGCCGAGGCGATGAAGGCTCGGGAGCTGTACCGACGGCTCGGGGATGTGGGGCTGCGGCTGGGCGACGCGGCGGACGGGCTGGCCGACGGGGCGATGAAGCGGGGACGGTGAAGGTTTCTTACAGGATCGCCGCGATCGGTGGTGACAAGCTCCTGAGACCTCGATACTCGTCCGCATGAAAATGCCCCCGAACGCTGTCCTGGCCGCGGTCGCGGTGTCGGCGACGGCGGTCGCCGTCGGTGTGGCGGTCGCGGTGCCGAGCCCCGGCGACCACGCCGCGAAGGGCGCGGTCGCCGCGTCGAGCCCGCTGCTCGGCACCGTCTCGACGAGCCCCGGTGGCGCCTCCTCGGCGAGTCAGCCGGCCGACACGGCTCCCGCTACTACCCCGGCCAGCGCCTCGGGCAGTCCGTCGGCGACAACGGCGAGCACGCCGGTTCCCAAGCCGAGCGGGAGCAACATTCCGGGTCGTCCGTCGGCGACCTCGACCGGGCCGCATCCGTCCTCGGCCGCGACCTCCACCGCCACGCCGTCGTCCGGCACCGGCCTGGACGACCCGCGCAAGAAGGAGATCGCGATGGAGCTGGTCTCCAGCGCGGAGAACTCCAGCCTGGACTGGCGCGCGCAGTACAAGTACATCGAGGACATCAAGGACGGCCGCGGCTACACCGGCGGCCTCATCGGCTTCTGTTCCGGCACCGGGGACATGCTGGAACTCGTGCAGCACTACACAGCGCTGAAGCCGAACAACGTGCTGGCCAAGTATCTCAACGCGCTGAAGGCGGACAACGGCAGCGACACCCACGACGGCCTGGACCCGAACTTCACCTCGGACTGGAAGGCCGCGGCCGCAGACCCGCTGTTCCAGCAGGCGCAGAACGACGAGCGCGACCGCACGTACTTCAACCCGGCGGTGAGTCAGGCCAAGGCCGACGGTCTGGGCGCCCTGGGCCAGTTCATCTACTACGACGCCCTGGTGATGCACGGCCCGGGCTCGGACTCGCTGAGCTTCGGCGGCATCCGGGCCGCGACGCTGCGCAAGGCCAAGCCGCCGTCCCAGGGCGGGGACGAGGTCGCCTACCTGAACGCGTTCCTCGACGCCCGCATCGTCGCGATGAAGGCCGATCCCAGCCACCAGGACACCAGCCGCATCGACACCGAGCAGCGGGTGTTCGTGAAGAACCGCAACCTGGCGTTGGCCACGCCCTTGCACTGGTCGGTGTATGGGGACGCCTACACGATCGACTAGGCCCTGCGCGGACGTATCAGCTCCAGTGCCCCGGCCGCGCCATCCCCGCCGGGATCTTCGTCCCCTGATCCCCCAGCGCCGCGTTCAGCTGAGCCTGCGTCACGAACACCGCGCCGGTGAGGTCGGCGCCGCACAGAACAGCGTCCCGCAAGTCCGCACCGATCAGGTCCGCCTTGCGCAGATCGGCGCCCGTCAGGTCGGCGCCGATCAGGTACGCGCCCCGCAGGTCCGCGCCTCGCAGGTCGGCGTTGCGCAACCGCGCGCCGATGAGGTCGGCGCCGCGGCGGTCCTTCTTCCGGCCGCCGCCGACGCCAGCGCGGACCAGGGCGCTGACTTCCGCGAGCAGTTCGCTGACCCCGGCGCGGTGCGCCGCCACGTCCAGCGCCAGAAGTTCCTCGGCCGGCAACCGGGTCAGGCGCTCGGTCTCGTCGGCCGACCATCCGAGTTCGGTCTTCAACGCCGAGGCGCCGGCCAGCGTCTCGGCCTCGGCCAGGTACCACAGCATCTCGTGCAGCTGGCGCATCACCGGCAGGGCCGCGAACATCTGCCGGGCGCGGTCCGGGGTGCCGGTGCGCCACGAGACGCCGCCGAACGTCTGCTGGGACAGCTTCTGTCCGGCGCCGAAGCAGTCGTAGACGGTGCAGCCCTGGAAGCCACGGCCGCGAAGGCCGGTGTGGATGGAGCAGCGGTCGTCGGATGCCAGGTGGGGACACGGCGTCCCGGCGGACTTGTCGATGGCGAAGTCGCGGGACGCCGTGAACGTCAGCCCCACACAGCACAGCGCGAAGCAGTCGGCGCAGTCGGCCCGCAGGTCGGGGCGGTTCATGGGGTCCTTGCTAGAGCCGGCCCATGACCTGGGAGGCGATGAGCTCCAGGTGGTCCAGGTCGGACAGGTCGAGGATCTGCAGGTACAGGCGCTGGGCGCCGATGGCGGCGTAGCGGCCGATCTTCTCCACCACCTCCGCCGGCGTGCCGGCCAGGCCGTTCTCGCGCAGCTCGGCGGGCTCGCGGCCGATGGCCTCGGCGCGGCGGGCGAACTCGGCCTCGTCGCGGCCGACGCAGGCCACCAGGGCGGCGGAGTAGGTCATCGAGTCGGGGTGGCGGCCGTTGGCCGACACGGCTTCGCGGACGGTGCCGAACAGGCGCTCGCTGTCGTCGAAGGGACGGAACGAGGTGTTGAACTCGCTCGCGTACTGCGCGGCCAGGCGCGGGGTGCGCTTCGGACCGCCGCCGCCGATGATGATCGGCGGGTGCGGGCTGGTCGCCGGCTTCGGCAGCGCCGGGGAGTCGGCGAGGCTGTAGTGCTCGCCCTTGAAGCTGAACGTCTCGCCGTCCGGGGTGTTCCACAGCCCGGTGACGATCTGCAGCTGCTCCTCCAGGAGGTCGAACCGCTTGTCCGGGAACGGGATCCCGTACGCGGTGTGCTCCTCGCCGAACCAGCCCGTGCCCAGCCCCAGCTCCACGCGGCCGGGGCCGGCCATCGCGTCGACCTGCGCCACCGAGATGGCGAGCGGCCCGGGCAGCCGGAAGGTGACCGGGGTCACGAGCGTGCCGAGCTTGATGCGCTTGGTCTCCCGGGCGAGGCCGGCCAGGGTGATCCAGGCGTCGGTGGGACCGGGCAGGCCGGTGACGCTCCCCATCTTCAGGTAGTGGTCGGACCGGAAGAAGGCGTCGAAGCCCAGGTCCTCCGTGGCCTTCGCGACGGCCAGGAGCGTGTCGTAGCTGGCGCCCTGCTGCGGCTCGGTGAAGATGCGCAAGTCCATGACCCAATTGTGGCCCATGCGGGCCGAGGGTGGTGGACGGCGGGTCCGGCTGGGAGGTCGGCACGGCGTCCACGACCGGTACGACGAACGGGCCCGACACCGCACGGACCATCGCCACCTCCCGGGCGAAGCGCTCCCGGAACTGCGGCTCGTCCCTCGTTCCGGCCACTCGCACACTGTCGGCCGGGCCGGCGTGCGGCAGGATGACGGTATGCGCACCCCCTACGTCAACAGCCGCCTGGCCCCGATGGGCACCACCATCTTCGCCGAGATGTCGGCACTGGCCGCCGCGACCGGCTCGATCAACCTGGGGCAGGGCTTCCCGGACACCGACGGGCCGGAGGAGGTCAAGCAGGCGGCGGCGGAGGCGGTGCTGGCGGGCCGCGGGAACCAGTACCCGCCGGGACCCGGGATCCCGGAGTTGCGGACGGCGGTGGCCGAGCACCAGAAGCGCTTCTACGGCCTGGACTTCGACCCGGACTCCGAGGTGCTGGTGACCGCCGGCGCCACCGAGGCCATCGCGGCGGCCCTGCTGGCCCTGTTGGAGCCGGGCGACGAGGTCGTGGCCTTCGAGCCCTACTACGACTCCTACGCGGCGTGCATCGCGATGGCCGGCGGCGTCCGCGTGCCGGTCACCCTGCGGCCGCCGGGTTTCCGCCCGGATCTGGACGCGCTGCGCGCCGCCGTCACCGATCGCACGAGGCTGCTGCTGCTCAACACCCCGCACAACCCCACCGGGATGGTGCTCACCCGGGCCGAGTCCGAGGCGGTCGCCGAGCTGGCGCGGGAGCGGGACCTGCTGGTGGTGACCGACGAGGTGTACGAACACCTGACGTTCGGCGCCGAGCACATCCCCCTGGCCACGCTGCCGGGGATGCGCGAGCGGACGGTGACGATCGGCTCGGCCGGGAAGACGTTCTCCTTCACCGGCTGGAAGATCGGCTGGGTGACGGCGCCACCGGCGCTGGTGTCGGCGGTCCGCAGCGCCAAGCAGTTCCTCACCTACGTCTCCGGCGGGCCGTTCCAGTACGCCGCGGCAACGGCACTCGCTCTGCCGGACGAGTACTTCACGACGCTGCGCACGGACCTGCGGCGCAAGCGCGACCTGCTGACGGCCGGGCTGGCCGCGGCCGGGTTCGAGGTGTTCCGCCCGGACGGGACGTACTTCGTCACGACGGATATCAGCGGCCTGAGCGAGGAGGACGGGATGGCCTTCTGCCGCGCGCTGCCTGAACGCTGCGGCGTCGTCGCGATCCCGAACCAGGTGTTCTACGACGACACCGCGGCGGCCCGGAGCCTGGTGCGGTTCGCGTTCTGCAAGAAGGACGAGGTGCTCGCCGAGGCCGTGCAGCGGCTGGGACGGCTGCACATGGGCTGAGAAGTCAGTTCGCTGTCAGCGATCCCAGGCAGAGCGGTCCCGAAAAGCGCCTATGGTCACCGCATGACCGACTACTCCCCCGCCTTCGAGTCCTACGAGCGCCTGGTCCCCCTCGACCCGTCGGCGACGCCGGTGGCGGTCCTCGTCGCCGGGGTTCCGGGTACCGGCAAGAGCACCCTGGCGGAGGGCCTGGCCAGGCACCTGCGCGCGCCGGTCTTCTCCATGGACTGGCAGCTCGGGGCGCTCACCCCGTTCCGGGTGTTCACCGACGAGAACGTCGACCCGCTCGCCGAGATGGTCGTGATCGCTCCGCTCGCGCGGCAACTGCAACTGGGCCTGGACGTGGTGCTGGACCTGACCGGTCATCAGGCGGCGGCGCGGGAGCGGTATCGGCGGGTCGCCGAGAACCTGGGGGCGCGCCTGGTGGGCGTGGAGTGCGTCTGCTCGGACACGATGGCGCACCGGGCCCGGGTGGCGGGCCGGGACCGTGGGATCCCCGGATGGCATCCGACTGTGCCGTGGGAACACGTGCTGCGGATGAAGGGTCTGTGGGAGCCGTGGACGGAGCCGCATCTGCTGTTGGACTCCGCCAAGCAGGATCCTGAGGCGATGTTGGCGCAGGTGGTGGAGGAAGTGGCCGCCAGCCGGGCCGCACGGGCCGGCGCGGGGCACTAGCCGCCGGAACCGACGAACTTCCGTGCTTCCTCGGCCAGCTCGTGCCAGTCGAGGTCGCTGTCCGGGTCCAGCATGAGCCACTCGCGCATCTCGACGCCGTTCTTGCGGGGGGCGAACCGGTCGCCGTGGCCTTGCTCCACGAGGAGGTCGACCCGGTCGGCGGGCAGCTTCAGCACGAGACGATCCTGACTCACCATCGAGAACAGCTTGCCGTCGACCTTCAGCCCGCCGCGCCCGAAACCCCGCGCTCCCGGTTCGGCGCCGGGGCAGGTCACGCCGTCCACGCCGAGATAGCACGTCACCAACTCGGCGAACCGCTCTTTGGCAGCGCTCATGGCCCCAGGCTAAACGACCCCGCCCGCGACGGCTCGTCGTGCCATGATCGCGAGCGTGGACTTCTCCGAATGGATGGATTACAACGCCGCGCAGACCGCGCGCGAGGTGCGGCCCTTGTTGCTGGACGCGCTGACCGCCGCCGGGCCCGGAGCGGGGCGGCAGGCCGTGGACCTCGGCTGCGGCCTGGGCCGGGAGAGCGACGCGCTGCTGCGCGCCGGATGGCGGGTGCACGCCGTCGACTTCGCCCCGAACACCGAGGAGAACCTGCACGCCACGACTCGCGAGCAGGACCGCGAGCGGCTCACGGTCGAGGTCCGGAGCTTCGCGGACTTGGCGGGGCTTCCGGACGCCGACCTGGTGTACGCGGGCTTTTCGATCCCTTACATACCGCGTGACGTGTTCGACCGTCTGATCGGCGTGGTGCGGACGGCCGTGCGTCCCGGCGGCCTGTTCGCCGCGAACCTGCTCGGCGTGAACGACGGCTATCGCGCCGAGCACGGCGAGGAGTTCACCTTCCTGGACGAGGACGAGGTCCGCAGCCTGCTGTTCCCAGGCTGGGACCTCGTCCGCCTCGACATCGAGGACTATGACGGGAGGGCTTACTCAGGGCCGCATCACTGGCACCTGTTCCACCTCGTCGCGCGCCGGCCTTAGAGCTTGATGACCTGGCCGGGGAAGATCAGGTTCGGGTTCGAGATCCGGCCCTTGTTCAGCTGGTACAGGTTCTGCCAGCCCCCGGCGACGTGGTGGGTGACCGCGATCTGCGACAGCGTGTCGCCGCTCTTGATGGTGTAGGTCTCACCGGTCGGCTGCGCGGCCGGAGCCGGGGTGCTCGGCTGGGACGGGGCCTTCGGGGCCTGGATCTTGGGCGCCTGGGCCTTCGGGGTCTGGGCCTTCGGAGCCTGGACGGCCGGCTTGGGCTGCGCCTGCGCCGGGGCGGGGTTCACGTCCGCCGCGGCCCCGCCCGCGCTCAGCCCGGCGCGCGCTCCGCACACCGGCCACGCGCCCGGACCCTGCATCCGCAGCAGGTTCTCGGCGACGGCGATCTGCTGGTCCTTGGTCGCCAGGTCGGCGCGCGCCGCGTACTTACCGCCGCCGGCGCCCAGCCAGGAGCTGGTCGAGAACTGCAGGCCGCCGTAGTAGCCGTTGCCGGTGTTGATGGCCCAGTTGCCGCCGCTCTCGCACGCCGCGACGCGGTCCCAGGTGGAGACGCTCGCCGCGCTCGCGGACGTGGCCGTCACGGCCGGCAGCACGACCGCGGCGCCGGCCACGGCGGCCACGACGATGCCGGCCTTCTTGCGGGGGGACAGCTTGAACTGCTTGGACTGCATCTGGGGACGCGCACTCTCTCCGCCACGCCGACGGTCACTCCTGGGCGGTGACCGTGTTCCTGTCCTCCAACGGGGTCGGGACCGAGGTGCTCGCCGCCGGGGACAGGAGTCGGCGTGCCGGCCGGCGAGGCCCCGCATCGCGACGGGGCCCCTGCACGGTAAGCACAACCCTGAGCAAATCACAAGAACGATGACATGTAGTTGATATAAGGCCAACGTGTCGTGACGCTTCCGGGCGATCTCCCCACTCAGAGTCCCGGCATCACTCCACCCTGCGACGATGCCCCTTCTCCTGATGCGGCATCTTCTGCACCGTCGGCGGCACCGGCGCGGGCAGGGTCGCGACCTCGTCCAGCTCCTTCTGGTACAGCGCGGCGGTGTCCGGCAGTGACGGGAAGCGCGGGTCGAACTTGTTCAGACGCAGCGTGCCCGTCAGGTCACCGACGGTGCGGCGCCGCCACTCGCTGATGTTCGTCTCCCGCACGCCGAAGCGCCGTTCCAGGAACCGCAGCGTCGAAGTGTGGTCGAAGGTCTCCGAGCACACGTAGCCGCCGGCGCTCCACGGCGAGACGATCAGCGTCGGCACCCGGAATCCCAGCCCGGAGGGCCCGGCGATGCCGGCGCACTCGGCGGGCAGCGGGTTCACCGTGATCCACTCCCCCGGCGTCCCGGCCGGGGCGGTGGGCGGCGGGACGTGGTCGAACAGGCCGTCGTTCTCGTCGTAGGTGATGATCAGCACGGTCTTGCGCCACACCTCCGGGTGCTGCCCCAGGGCGTCCAGGACGTCCCAGATGTACTGCGCTCCGGCCGCGGGCAGCGCCGGCGGGTGCTCGCTGGCCTCCGGCAGCCCGATCGAGGGCAGGTACTGCGAGTTCAGCCAGCTGACGGCGGGCAGCTCGCCGTTGGCGATGTCGTCGGCGATGGCCTTCGGCGGCCGCGGCTGCATGCCGTTGATCCACAGCGGGGAGCTCTGCGGCGCCTCCCGGAACTGCTTGAACCAGCCCAGGTCCGAGCCGTTGGTGTTGGCCACGTAGTAGCGCCAGCTGATGCCGGCGGCCTCCAGGCGCTCGGCGTAGGTGGTCCAGCGGAACGGCTCCGGGATCGAGTTGCTCACCACCGGGCCGCCGGCCAGACCGTCCGGGTCGTTGGTGCCGCTGATCGCGAACAGCCGGTTGGCGTGCGTGGGGCCGAAGGCCGAGCAGAAGTAGCGGTCGCAGACCGTGAAGGCGTCGGCCAGCGCGTAGTGGAACGGGATGTCCTCGCGGGTGTGGTAGCCCATCGACCACGGGCCGTGGTCCACGGTGCGGTGCGCGGCCATCCAGCCGTCCATCGCGCCGTGGTTCCACGACGTGTGCTGGCCGTACCAGCTGTGGTCGGTGCTGGGATACTTGGCGCCGCTGGTCGTGGTGGTGTCGACGCGGAACGGCAGGGTGTAGCCGTCGGGGTTGGCGGGGTCCGGCTGGTGGAAGACCGAGCGGCCGGACGGCAGGCGGACCGCGTCCCGGTCGTCGAACCCGGCGACCCCGGACAGCGTTCCGAAGTAGTGGTCGAAACTCCGGTTCTCCTGCATCAGGATCATGACGTGCTCGATCTGGTCGAGCGAGTGCAGCCGGTCGTCGGGGCCGGAGGCGGCCATCGCCCTCGTCAACGAGGGCGGCAGCAGCGACAGCGCCGAGGCGGCGGCGCCGGTGGTGAGGAGGCGGCGGCGGGTCACGGACATGCCAGTTCTCCCATCTATGGCAGCGCATTGAGATGGCGTCCCCCTCGAACATAACCGCGGACGGTGGATTCGGGGAGAACACCGCGCTGCCACTGTGTGCCCGGCGTCCTCCCCGCCGGGGCCGACGTCAGTTCGTTGATGCCTGTTCCCGTGATGCCGACCGGCCTTTACCGGGACTTTAGGTGCCAAGTCTTGGATCCGGGGAGGGGTCCTCCGTACCGTGCGGTAGCGTGGCGGACGCACGTTGCACGTACGCATTTCAACAATGGGGGTAACACCATGTCCACCTCGCGTGGCATACGCACGACCGTCGGCGTGGCCCTGGCCGCGTCGGCTTTCCTGCTCGCGGGCTGCTCCTCGTCAGGCAGCGTCGGCGGCACCTCGGCCAAGGGCGGCGGCGACAAGACCTCGAGCGCCCCGGCGGGCGACAAGTCGTCCTCGAAGTCCTCGGACAGCGACTCCTCGGGCGGTTCGACGCCTTCGTCGGACTCGTCCTCCTCGTCGGACTCGTCCTCCGGGGGCGACAGCCTCGGAGGCGCCTTCGACGACCCAGGCTGCAAGGCCGCCATGGACGCCGCGTCCAACGCGCTGAACGGCCTGAACCCGGGCGACCCGGCCAGCGGCAAGAAGATGCTCCAGGACATCGCGGCCAAGATGCACGACGCCGCCGGCAAGTCGAAGAAGCCGGACGCGGCCTCCGCGATCAACAAGCTCGGCGACGACTACGCGAAGATCGCGAACTCGCTGGGCAGCGGCACGCCGGACATGTCCTCGCTCCGGACCGACGCCACCGCGATGGGCACCGCCTGCGCCGGCTGACATCGCCTCACCGCACCACGCACCACCAAGCACCACCGACGGCCCGGCCGGGTTTCCCCGGCCGGGCCGTCCGGCGTTCACTCACTCCTTCCCGAGAACGGGAGAGCCATCGCTCACCGGCTCAGAAGCATCCGTGGACGTCGCTCAGAAGCACCCGTGGATGTCGCTCGTCGACGAGGCCACGACCGTGTCCAGCAGCCCGGGCACGACGACGTGCACCGCGTTGACGGTCAGCACGTGGTCGGTCGCGGTGTCGGTGTGGACCTGCTCGTTCAGGATCAGCTTCACGCCGAGCACGTTCAC
Source organism: Catenulispora subtropica (assembly GCF_039531675.1). NCBI lineage: Bacteria > Bacillati > Actinomycetota > Actinomycetes > Catenulisporales > Catenulisporaceae > Catenulispora > Catenulispora subtropica. The sequence continues at coordinate 59,117 of NZ_BAAAQM010000050.1, read as the reverse complement.
GGTGGTGTTCGGGCCCGGGTGCACGCTCACCGGGACGGCGATGCCGCCGACGGTGATGGACGCGACCGTCGCGTCACCCGTGCCGCCACCGCACTCGGTGTGCGAGGTCGAGGTCACGGCGCCGATCTGGATCGCCGGGAGGCCCAGCACGCCGATGCCGACGTGCTGCACCGACGCGTTCGCCGTCGAGGAGTTCGGGCTGATCGCGGTGGACACGTCCGCGCAGAGCGTGGCCGCGTTGATCAGGCCGCTGATGGTGGCCACGCACGGCGGGTTGCTGGTACCGGGCACCGTGGTCGACACCGGGCCGGCCAGCGGGGTCGGCGTGATCCCGACCAGGCCCGAGGACGACAGGCCGAAGGCCTTGCCGGTCATCGTGGTGAAGGCGACACCGCCGCTGAGGGACGCGGACGCCGGGACGTAGTACGCGTCGCCCGCGAAGACCGCGGTGGCCGGGACGGTGGCCGCGTTCGGCTGGTTCACCGAGGGCAGGGTGCAGGAGGCGTCGCCCGACGCGTCGGTCGTGCCGGTGCAGCTCTGCGCCGAGGCGCCGCTGCCGAGGGTGAAGGTGACGGTGCGGCCGGCGATCGGGGTGGCGCCGTCCTCCTTCAGGCTGCCGGACAGCGTGTAGGGCCGGCCGTTCGCGGCGTGCGCGCTGCCGGTGTAGACGATCGTGGTCTCCTCACGGGTGACCACGAAGGTCCCGGTGGCGCCGGCCGGATCGTCGGTCGCCGAGCCGGCGTAGGACGCCGCCAGGGGGTAGGACCCGGCCGCCTCCCCCGGGGTGAGGGAACAGGACACCGATCCGTTGGCCGCGGTGGTGCCGGTGCAGGTCTCGGCGCCGTTCAGGGTGAACGTCACCGAGGCGCCGGCGATCGGGCCCGCGCTGTCGGTCAGCGTGCCGGACACCGTAGCCGGGTCGTTGTAGTCGCCGGTGGCCGAGGCGCCGTCGATGGTGAGGGTGGGGGTGCGCTTGACCCAGACCACTTTCACGGTATTCGAGGTGATGGTGCCCGCCGGGTTCGTCGTGAAGGAACCCACCACATCGGTACCGGTGACCGCACCGGAGTAGCTGAAGCTCGCGTTCCCGTTGACATCGGTCACGGCGCTGCCGGTGGCACCGGCGTTCGGGCCGCCGGCGACGGCGAAGTCGATCTTCGCACCCTGCAGCGGGTCGCCGCAGCTGTTGGCCAGCTTCGCGGTCACCTTCGCCGAGCTGCCGACCGCGTCGGTCTGGGTGGCCGGGGACAGGGCCAGCGTCGACCCCGGGCACGGCACGCTGCCCGCCGGAGCCCACTGCTGCGACTCGTTGCCCATACCGCAGCTGGCGCCGTCGACACCCTTGGTGTTCAGGATCTGGCCGCTGTCGGTCACGCTGCCGGGCTGGCCGTCGACGGAGAACTCGACGACCGGAGTGACGCCGGACTGGTCGCAGTGCCCTGACCAGTTGGCACCGTTCGGCCCGACGTCCGAGGTGTCGAAGCTGCCGTCCGCCGGGCACCCGCCGGACGGGCCGCTGATGGTCTGGGTGTCGATCAGGGACTGGCCCGGATCCAGCGGGACGTTCTTGTTCCAGAGATCGAAGGTGCAGGTGCCGAAGTGCACCTTCACGTAGTCGACGTGCACCTGGATACCGGTGTTGTTGATGAAGCGGATCGCACCGCCGTCGAAGCTGCACGATCCGGTGCAGCCGTTGAAGACCACACCCGGCGAGCCGTTCCACGGCGTCGGGAAGTTCGCGGGGTTGGCCCGCAGGTCGTCCGCATAGCCGAGCTCCACGGCGACGTTCGCCGCGGCCCGCGCCTTGCCGGCCGGCCCTAAGGCCACCGCGGAGAGCGCGAGCACCACCATTCCGAGGAACGCCAGCGCCCGGCGCATACTGTTCGAACTTACTGACATCGCACACCCTTCTGAACCCGGGACGGGACCATCGCGCGACGCTGCCGCGCGCGGGAGTGAAATTATTCGAGCTCTGATTCACTGTCTCGCTGGCGCGCCACGGGTGTCGGGTGGCGCGTCGCACCGGTTCGACGCCAGGTCGGCATGCATATATGCGTGCCGCGACACTCCTTCGGACCCGCAGTCGGGATGCGCGGCGTGGACGTCACCCGCCGTGGTGAAGGGTGGGCGCCTCAGCGCGGTGCGGGCGTCAGCACCGCCTCCGACAGGCCCAGCCGCTCGGCGAGCACGACGCGTCCGGCCGGGGTGACGAGGACCGCGCGGGTGCTGCCGACGCGGGTGATCCAGCCCGCCTCCAGCGCGTGCCCGCACAGCGCCGCACCGACCGTGCCGGCCAGGTGCGGGCGGCGCTCGGTCCAGTCCAGGCACGGCCGCAGGGCCGGGCGCCTGACCGTGGACGGGACCTCGATCGCCAGCTCGGAGAGCCAGCGCTCACCGGAGGGCGTGAGCCGCAGGCCGTGCTCCCAGTCGACGAGCTCACGCTCGGTCATCGCGTCTGCGATCGCCACGCCGACCCGGCCGGCGAGGTGGTCGTAGCAGGTGCGGGCGTGCTCCAGCGCCCGGCGCCGGCTGTCGGCGGACAGGGTGCGCGGCGGCGTGGCGGGCCGGGGCGGCGCCACCGCGGCCAGGTTCTCGATCAGCTCGGCGACCTGCTGGTCGGCCAGACGGACGTACCGGTGCCGACCCTGCCGCTCCTCGGTCAGCAGCCCGCCGGCCACCAACGCGTTCAAGTGCTCGGTCGCGGTGGACGGTGCGACGCCGGCCGAGCGGGCCAGTTCGGTCGGCGTCCAGGCGCGGCCGTCGAGCAGCGCCAGACAGAACGAGGCACGGGTACCGTCGGCGAGCAGACGGGCGACCGCGGCCAGACCCGGGCCTTCGTGGTCGGCGGCGGCGGGGGCGGAAGCCGCGGCGTGGGCCGCGGCACGGGGACGACGGACTGCGGTGCTCATAGCGCGATTATCGCCCGGTGATCCTTCGGCCGCCGCCGAAGCGTCGGCCGCCTACGGTCGCGGCATGAGCAGCACGATCCCCATCAGACCGTCCATCCTGTACTTCGGAACCCCGGTGGTCCTGCTGACCACGGAGAACGACGACGGCTCGCCCAACCTCGCCCCGATGTCGTCGGCGTGGGCGCTGGGCCAGACGATCGTCTTGGGCCTCGGCAAGGACGGCCAGACCGGCCACAACCTGTCGCGGCGCCCGGAACTGGTCGTCAACGTACCGGGGCCGCACCTGTGGCGGCAGGTGGAGAGGCTCGCCGGCGTGACCGGACGGCACCCGGTGCCGGAGACGAAACCGGCCGGGTGCCGGTACGTGGCCGACAAGTTCGGCGAGGCCGGGCTGACGCCGCGGGCGTCGGAGGCGGTGCGGCCGCCGCGGGTCGCGGAGTGTGGGTTGCAGTTCGAGGCGCGCGCGGCGCGGGTGCAGCCGGACTCCGCCAAGGACTTCCTGATCGTCGAGGCCGAGGTGCTGAAGGTGCATGCGGACCCGGCGATCGTGGTGCCGGGGACGGATCACGTCGAGCCGGGGGCCTGGGAGCCGCTGATCTACAACTTCCGGCACTACTTCGGGCTCAGCGAGGAGCTGGGGTTCTCGTATCGGAGTCAGACGCCGCGGTGAGGCGCCGTCAGCATATGGTGACGACCGGCCGCGAGCCGCTGCTGCCCTGGGGAGCCCGGCGGGCCCGGCGCCGCGCCGCCATGGCGACGCCGCCGCAGGGTGCTGGCGCGCGGGCCTGCTACGAGGCGTCGCTGCGACTCGCGTTGGGGCGACGCGATCGCGTCCACTCGACGGCGCATCTCGCCCTGGCGGCCGCGTGCCTGGATCCCGGCGTCGCGTGGCTGCTCGACCACCTCGGCGTCGATCGCAGAGCCCTGCTCGCCGACCTCGCGGCGACCTTCCCCGCACGGCGGAAAGGGCACCCTCGGCGCCGCGCGGACATCCTGCGGAGATATCAGCGGCGCACCGGCCGCGCCGCGGTCGACGGGGCGGCACTGGCCGGGCTGATGGCGCCGGAGCGGTGACACCCCGGCCCTGACGTCGCGTCTCAGGGGTCGTATCCCTCATCGGCGAGGTCTACCTGGGGTTTCTCATCTGACGTTCCGTTATATTACTCGTCAGTAGACCGTGACTTCTCACGCCGGCGGTAGTAGAACAAGTTCTCAAAATCCGCCCCGTGTGAGGAGCGTCACATGAGCGCAACATCAAGGCAAGGGCCCGGAAGACGGAGCCTGTCACGGCGGGGTTTCCTGGCGGGAACAGGTTCTGTGGTGGGCGCCGCGGCCCTGGGGGGCTTCTCGGCCTCCCGGGCCGCCGCCGCCTCGCGGTACAGCACCCCGATCGGCAACGGCGCGCACGCGCAGGCGCTGGTCATCGGCACCGGGTACGGAGGATCGGTCGCGGCGCTGCGGCTGGCCCAGGCCGGTGTCAGCGTCGAGATGATCGAGATGGGCATGGCGTGGGACACGCCGGGTTCGGACGGGAAGATCTTCTGCACCCTGACCAGCCCGGACTACCGGTCGTACTGGCTGCGCACGCAGACCAAGGCGCCGCTGAACTACTTCCTCGGCTTCCCGATCGACCGCAGCATCCCGAAGTACACCGGCATCCTCGACGCGGAGGACTTCGCCGGGATCACGGTCTACCAGGGGCGCGGCATCGGCGGCGGGTCACTGGTCAACGGCGGGATGGCGGTGACGCCGAAGCGGGAGAACTTCAGCTACATCCTGCCGTCGGTGAACGCCGACGAGATGTACAACACCTACTACCCGCGCGCCAACGCCGGGCTCGGGGTCGGCCTCGTGGACCCGACGTGGTTCGACAACACGGCCTGGTACCAGTTCGCGCGCGTGGGCCGGAAGCAGGCGGGGCGTTCGGGGTTCCCGTTCGTGTTCGTTCCGGACGTGTACGACTGGAACTACATGCAGCAGGAGGACGCGGGGACGGTGCCGAAGTCGGCGCTCGGCCAGGAGCTGCTGTACGGCAACAACTACGGGAAGAAGTCACTGCAGAAGACGTACATACCCGCCGCGCTGGCGACGGGGAAGGTCAACATCTCGCCGCTGCACAAGGTGACGTCGGTCAGCCCGGCACCCGGCGGCGGATACATGGTGCTGATGGACCAGCTGGACACGTCGGGGAACGTGGTGACGAGCAAGCAGGTCACCGCGGACAAGGTGTTCTTCGCGGCCGGGAGCGTCGGGACCAGCAAGCTGCTGGTGCGGCTGCGGGACACCGGTCAGCTGCCGAACCTGAACGCGGCCGTCGGACAGGGCTGGGGCGACAACGGGAACATCATGGTGGGCCGCGCCAACCAGATCTGGGACCCGACGGGGGCGAAGCAGTCGACGGTGCCGTGCGGCGGGATCGACAACTGGACGGCCGGGGGCGCGTTCGCCGAGGTCGCGCCGATCCCGACGGGGATCGAGACCTGGGCGTCGCTGTACCTGGCGATCACGAAGAACCCGCACCGCGCGCAGTTCACGTGGAACGCCGCCACGCAGACGGTGGACCTGAACTGGCAGCAGGCGTGGAAGCAGGACGGGATCACGATGGCGAAGAGCATCTTCGACCGGATCAACTCGACGGAGGGGACGATCTACCGGACGGACCTTTTCGGGGTCTACAAGATCTGGAACGACACGTTGACCTATCACCCGCTGGGTGGGGCGGTGCTCGGCCAGGCGACGGACGACTACGGGCGGCTGGCCGGGTATCAGGGGTTGTACGTGATCGACGGCGCGCTGATCCCGGGCAACACGACGGTGAACCCGTTCGTGACGATCACGGCGTTGGCGGAGCGGAACATCGAGAACATCATCGCCAACGGGGGCTGACGGCCGGGGCCGAAGCGGGCTGGTGCGAGGTCGGAGCACGATCGAAGTGAGGCAGAGCTGATGATCCCCACGGTGGTCTGGGGCACCGGCAATGTCGGGCGCGCGGCGATCCGGGCGGTCGCCGCGTGTTCGGGGTTGGTGCTGAAGGCAGTGATAGTGAGCAATCCGGAGAAGGTGGGAAGGGACGCCGGGGAACTGGCCGGCCTCAAGGACGGGCCATGGGGCGTGGCGGCGACCGACGACGTCGACGCGGCGCTGAGCGGGGCGCGGGCCGTCGTGTACGCGGCGTCCGGCGAGATCCGGCCGCAGGAGGCGCTGGACGACGTCAACCGCGCCATCCGGGCCGGCGCGGTGGTCGTGACGCCGTCGTTGTACGCGTTCTACGATCCGCGCAGCGCACCGGCCGAGCAGCGGGAGCAGGTCCTGGCGGCGGTGGCCGAGGGCGGCGGGTCGCTGTTCGTGTCGGGAATCGATCCGGGGTGGGGCAACGATGTGCTGCCGCTGCTGATGACCGGACTGGGGACCGAGATCGAAGCGGTGCGCTGTCAGGAGATCTTCGACTACTCGACCTACGACCAGGAGGATTCGGTCCGGTACCTGGTCGGCATGGGGCAGCCGATGGACTATGAGCCCCCGATGACGGCGCCGACCGTGCCGACGATGGTGTGGGGCGGGCAGATCCGGCTGATGGCGCGGGCGCTCGGCGTCGAGGTGTCGGAGATCCGGGAGCACGTCGAGCGGGCGGCGCTGACGGAATCCGTGGAGACCGAGACGATGGGCCGCTTCGAGGGAAAGACCCAGGGTGGCGTGCGTTTCGAGGTGCGGGGGATCGTCGACGGCGTCGCGCGGATCGTCATCGAGCACGTGACCCGGATCCATCCGTCGGTGGCCCCGGAATGGCCCCAGGCGCCGGACGGAGTGGGGGCGCACCGCGTGGTGATCGAGGGGCGTCCGCGGATCGAGGTCACCGTCGAGGCGGCCGACGAGGACGGCAACCGTTCGGCGGGCGGCAACGCCACCGCGGTCGGACGGCTGGTGAACGCGATCGGCTGGCTGGCCGGCCGCGAGCCGGGGATCTACGACGCGCTGGACGTGCCACTACGCCCGGCGGCGGGGCTGTGGGGAGGCGCGACGCAGTGATCATCGACATTCCGGAGGGCAAGGAGCCGATCGGATACGTGTGGGGCGAGATGGTCCCCGGTATCGGCCCCGCGGCCGCGACGTTCTCCATGGCGGTCTACGAGCACACGACCCTGGGACTGCGCGAGTTCGAGGCGGCGAGGCTGCGGATCGCGCAGATCAACGGGTGCTTGTTCTGTCTGGACTGGCGGACCGACCGCGACGGGGTGAAGGTCGAGGAGGGGTTCGACGAGGCCGTCGCCGAGTGGCGGACCACGGACGCCTTCGACGAGCGGACGCGGTTGGCAGCCGAGTACGCCGAGCGGTACGCCGTGAGCCACCATGAGCTGGACGGCGAGTTCTGGGAGCGGATGCTGGCGCATTACTCGCAGAAGGAAGTGGTCGAGCTGACCATGTGCCTGGGGTCGTGGCTGGCGTTCGGGCGGTTGAACCGGGTGCTGGAGATCGACGCGGCTTGTGTTCTGCCTGGACGGTGACGGCGGAATCGCGAATCCGGGTTGGACGGCCCCCGGCCCCCGGGGGAACAGTGAGCTGACGTGCGACCTCGCCGATCGCGACCGGCAGGCGCGCGTGCCGCTCCAGCAGCGCCGGCGCCTGCCGACACACCGAAGCGGCCCGAACCCGAACAGCCTTACCGCGCCAACTCCGCCATCGTGTCCTCGAAGTCCGGGAACTCGTCCCGGGCGGCCGCCACGACCTCCCGGGCCGTCATGCGCTCGCCCGTCGCGTGCTTCTCGGCGATCGCCGTGAACTCCGGGTGCGGGCGGGAGCGGCGGGTCGGGTACTCCACGGCCTCGTACGGGCCGCTGCCGTCGGCGACCAGCCAGAGGAAGCCGGACAGGTCGCAGGCCACGACGCCGGTCTCGCCTTCCGGGCCGAGGAACACGATCGGCTGGTCGGTCAGGGGCGCGTCGTCGCGGACGAGCCAGAACGCCGCGTAGCCGCCGGCCGAGGTCTGGCCGAAGACCCGGAACTGATCGCCGGTGGTCTCGGGGTTGGCGGTCCAGGTGCGGAACCAGTCGGTGGTGTCCTCGGCGTCGAGGAATTCTTCGAAGGGCTCGAAGTCCACGGTGGGGTGGTCGTCCTCGTCCTCGTCGTCCTCGCCGGCTTCCGGGAAGCCGAGGGCGGCTATCGCGGCCAGCGCCGCCGGGAGGACGAGGTCGTCGTCGTCTTCGATAGTCACGAGGCGTAGATTAGCCGGGCTCAGGGCGTCTGCTCCAGCGTTGCGCGGGGTGGGGCTTTCGGTGGGGTTCGTCGGTGGAAATCCTCTGGTGTCAATTGCCACCGAGCTGGTGCAATGGAGGTGAGGCGCCAGGGAGGGGGTGTCTGATGAACGCCACCATCGCAAGGGAGCGTCAGGACAACGAACGCGGCCCCGCGGACATCTACTGCACATGGGGCGGGTGGCCTTGGCGGGCCGAGTGCCGGCTCTGCACGATGAGCTCGCCGGGACAGCGGACGCGGGACGAGGCGCGGGAGTGGGCTGAGAGCCACCACCACGCTTTCCACGAGATCGACTGATAACGGGGAACAGGCCGGAGGCCCGGATCCCCCTGTGTCGCAAGGGGACCCGGGCCTCCGGCTTTCGGCTTTCGGTTAAGAACCCTGCTTCGGCAGCACCACCACAGCCAGCGGAGTCCGCTGGGCGCCCTGGCCGAGAGGGTTGTCCTTGAACATCTCCGCGATCTTCTCCTCGGAGACGGTCGTGGCCTGCCCGAGGATGTTGCAGCCCAGGTCGTTGGCATCGATGATGGCCACCCCCTGGAACGTCTCCGCGGCCTGCTCCGGCAGCACCCTGCGAAGGCGCTCGGCCAGCTCGGCGGCGGCCTTCTCCGGATGCGCGGGAGCCAGCTTGGCCGAGACGTTCGACGGGTAGAGCGAGTACTGCGTCGGACCGTCGATGGCCCGGACCGCGGGGCCGGCGAGCTGGTAGAACAGGCCCTTGCGGCCCACGACCTTGCCGACGGCGCCGGCCGCGGAGGCGGCGATGATGCGCGGCAGCCCCGCCTCCTGGATGGCCAGCTGCATGGTCTCCGGGGAGCCCAGGCCGATGCCGGCCGGGGTGCGGACGACGAACTTCTGCAGCTTGCGCGCGGCGAAGGACGGCTTGATCTCCCACAGGAAGTAGGAGCGGCCCTGGGAGATGGCCACCACCTTCTCGCTGACCGCCAGGAACCAGGGGCTGTTCAGCGCCTCGGCGTGCTCGTCCGACTCGGCCGCGCGGGTGGCGAACTCGGCGCCGTACTCGGAGATCTTGGTGTGGAAGTCGTCGCCCTTGGCGAAGGCGTCGGTCTGGATCGGGAAGCGGAGCACCTGGCCGCTGGAGGCGGTGCTGATCGCGATCTCCTTGCCCGGGTTGGCCGCGAAGTACTCCTTGGCCGCCGAGGTGGTGGAGTCGATGTGGGTGCCGGGAGCGTCGACGAAGGTGCGCAGCCAGAGCTCGACGTTCAGCAGGCGCCAGAACAGCATGGTGTCGCTGTTCTTGCCGGCGATGAACTCCTCGAAGGCGCGCAGCACGGAGGCCTGGTCGAAGTACGGCCGGGAGCCGAAGGAGTCGGAGCGGAAGACCGTGTGCACGTGGTTCTTGATGCGCAGGAACCACTCCCGCTCGGGGGTGGTGAAGCCGATCTTGTTGCGGCGGTCGACGATGGTGTCGGGCAGCAGGCCGCGGACCGAGTCGCGCAGGATCTTCTTGTTCCAGCCCTGCTTGATGATCGCCTCGGGCTCGAGGGTGAACAGGTAGCGGAGCAGGGTCATGTCCAGGAAGGGCACGCGGCCCTCCAGGGAGAAGCGCATGGTGTTGCGGTCCTCGTAGCGGAGCAGCGAGGGCAGCGAGTTGGCGAAGATGTCCTCGACCAGGCGGGCCCGCAGGTCGTCCGGCACCGGGGAGAAGGTCTCGCCCTTGTGCTGCTTGGCGAAGCCCTTGTCCAGCATCTGCCGGATGTCCACCGGCTTGTCCAGGCCGAGCTTGCCGCGCACCACCTGCTTGCCGTACCGGGACACGACGTCGGTGGACGACACCACCTCGCGCAGCAGCTTCGTGTACTGCTTCTCCTTGCGGAGCTGGCGCAGGTACACGAAGTAGTACGGCAGGTAGCCGGCCATCATCTCGTCCGCGCCCTGGCCGTCGAGCAGGACCGTGACGTGCTGCGTGGCCTCCTGCATCACCTTGTACTGCGCGTAGGGGCCGGTGGAGATGGTCGGCTCCTCCTGGGTGCGCACGAAGTCCGCGAGGTCCTCCAGGAACTCGTCCGGGTTCGGCCTCACCTTGTGGCAGTTCACCGGGCCCTCGGCCTTGGCGATGACCGCGTCGACGTAGCGCTCCTCGTCGTTGACGCTGCCCGGGAACACCGCGGAGAAGCTGTTCTGGGTGGAGCCGACCGACTCCACGTCCTGAGCGTGCTGCTTCATCAGCTTGCTGATGACGGCGACCACCGTGGAGGAGTCCAGGCCGCCGGACAGCGCGGTGCCCACCGGAACCTCACCGACCAGGCGCATCCGGATGGCCTCGGTGAGGCGCTCCTTGAACTCCTTGGTGGTGTCCTTCGTGAACGGCGAGCGCGGGCCCTCGGCGAGCAGGTCCTCGCGCAGCGTCGTGAACATCCGCCGCTCGACGGTGCCGTTGTCGACGACCACCACCTCGCCGGGCCGCACCTTCTCGATGCCGGCGAAGAACGTGCGGTCGGAGTCCTCGTGGATCCGGAACCGCAGGTAGCGGTAGAGGGTGACGTCGTCCGGCGCGGCCTCGACCAGGCCGGAGGCCAGGATCGCCTTGATCTCCGAGCCGAACACCAGGCGGTGGCCCTCCGGGCCGTCGACCGAGGCCAGGTAGATCGGCTTGATGCCGAAGTGGTCGCGGGCCAGGTACGACTTCCCGGTCTCGGTGTCGTGGATGGCGACGGCGAACATGCCGTTGAAGCGGTCGAACGCCTTCTCGCCCCACTCGGCGAACGCGCGCACCACCACCTCGGTGTCGCAGACCGTGCGGAAGGTGTGGCCGAGCGCCTCCAGCTCGGTCATCAGCTCCCGGTAGTTGTAGACCTCGCCGTTGTAGACCGCGGCGTAGCGGCCGTCCTCGGTGAGGAAAGGCTGGTCTCCGTGCGCCCGGTCGATGATCGCCAGGCGGCGGTGCGCGTAGCCGACCTTCGCGCCGTCGCTGTAGACGCCCTCGCCGTCCGGACCCCGGTGGGCGATGGAGTCGCCCATCCGCTTGAGCATCGCCTCGTCATGGGCGCCGAAGACACCCGCGATCCCGCACATGTGCTGTGCCACTCCTCGCCGTATGTAGAACCTGCCGCGCTGAGCCAAACCTATACGACGAGCGGGTGACGCCCGCGCGACGCCGAGTAGTGCGATGCGCGAGCGGGCAGGGGAACCGCGTGATCACCGTCCGCGCCCGAGCCGACGTCGGATCTTCCGACGTTGCTACCATCCTCCTAGGAGGCGGATTTCCAGTACAGCCAGCCATGCCGGACGCCACGGCTACCGATCCGGGGGGACGACGACGATGGCGAATGACACCGTGACCGACAGGCCGCAACCACCGGCCGGGACCGCGCCCGCGGGCGGTTCCGGCAGCGCGACCCAGGCCGAGGGCGACCCGGGGGCCGGCGTGGACGGACCACGGACCGGCGAGGCGGTCGCGGCCGGCGGGCAGCCGGACCGGCCGGACGCCGGCCGGAGCCCGCGGGGCACCGCCGTCCCCGCCTCCCCACCGGAGGGCCGTCGCCGCAACCCGCTGGTCCGCGCGGCCGTCGCCGTCGGCCTCAGCTTCGCCCGCGACATGGTCACCTTCTTCTCGGTACCGGTGCGCAAGGTTCGCGAGCGCAAGCTGATGGCGATCCCGGCGACGCTGATGTGCGTGGCGCTGATCGGCGTGCTGTGGGTCCTGGAGATGATCCGGCCGACCGGGCTGGCGTTCGTGCAGCACGTGGCCGGGGTGCGGCAGGGCGAGCCGCTGTGGGAGGTGCTGCCGCAGCTGCCGCTGTCGCTGTTCGCCCCGGCGCCGGACCTTCCGGCCTGGGGCGCGATGGCCCAGGTGCTGATCGCGTTCGGGATCGCGGAGTGCTGGCTGGGCTGGCGGAAGATGCTGGCGATCGCCTTCGTCACCAGCGCGGTGACCTCGATGGCGGCCCGGGTGATGGTCTACGCCAGCAACTGGCTGCACATAGGGACGCCGGGGATCGACAACTTCCAGGTCGACACCGGTCCGTCGGTGTCGGTGGTGGCCCTGCTGATCTACCTGGCGCTGCGGCTGCGCACGTACTGGGTCGTGGCGCTGACCGCGGTGTCGATGGGCGGCGAGGCGGCGATCCTGCCGAACCTGGCCGGGCGCGAGCACCTGGTGGCGATCAGCCTGGGCATCCTCACGTACTTCATCCTGGACCGCTGGTGGCCGGCCTGGCAGAGACGCAAGATCGAACGGTCGACCTCGGACTGAGCCGCTCGGCCCGCCGCTCGGCCCGCCGCTCGTCCACCCTCGTGAAATAAGCTCTCTGCGCTATGGACTGGTATCCCGAATCCGACGAGACGCTGCTCTACCGGGGCCGGGTCGCCTTCGCGACCGGCCGGGCCGCCAAGGTGGCCGGCATGCGCTGGTTCCGCGACGAGGCCGGCCGCGACATCACCCCCGAACTGGGCTGGCCCGCGGGCCCGGCGTACACGCCGCGCAGCGAGGCGGCCGCCCGGACCGGCAGGACCCTGGGCGGCATCGGCAAGGGCATCGTGGTGATCGCGGCGATGGCGATCAACGCGGTCAGCAACGCCAACCCGGACGTGTCGGTGGGCGACGGCGCCAGGTCGGCCGACCCCGCCCACGAGGTCGAGGACTTCCCGGTCCTGGTCGCCGCTCCGGGCACGGCGGCCCGCACGCTGCCGTACCGGCTGGACCCCGACCGCCGGCCGGCGGACACCGCGACGGACCTGGCCGTGACCGACCGGCGGGTGGTGGTCCTGGGCGTCTCCACGAAGGCCGGCCTGACACCCGCCGAGGTGCTGTGGGAGACGCCGCGCACCGCGATCGCCTCGGTGGTGAAGCACGCCTTCGGAACCCACGGCGGCGACCTCAGCCTGGTCTTCGGCGACGGGTCGCGGGCCCGGCTCGACCTGCTCGACGGCTCGCGGGCGGCGGTCCAGCTCACGGCCGAACTATGCCCGCGGCGGCGGGTGGAGATGACCGAGCTGGCGCTGCAGAAGATGAAGAACCGGGCCGCGCCGATGAAGCTGGAGCACTGGTGGGAAGCGGTGCGGCAGGACGACGGCACGGTGGTGGCGCAGCGGGTCCTGGTGGCGCCGGACGGCAAGCGGGTGCGGGAGTCGCGCCAGCACGACGTGACGAAGTGGATCGACGCCCCGGTGGGGTGAGCGGTCAGGCCTCGCCCCGGGGTGTCCGCCGGCGCGCCCGGCGCGGGTTGAGCCGCAAGCCGCGGATCGAGGCGTCGACGATCTCGACCGGGTGCACGACCGGGATCGGCGGCTGGTCCCCCTCGTCAAGGTAGCGCCGGATCTGGAGCAGGCAGCCGGGATTGCCGGTGGCGACCAGGTCCGGGTCCGTGGCCCGGATCCGCTCGGCCTTGCGGCGGCCGAGCTGTTCGGCGGCCTCCGGGCGGACCAGGTTGTGGATCCCCGCCGAGCCGCAGCAGAAGGCGGCCTCGGCGGGCTCGACGAGCGTGAGGTCCGGGATGCCGGCCAGCACGCGGCGGGGCTGGGCGCGGACGCCCTGGCCGTGCGCGAGGTGGCAGGCGTCGTGGTACGCGACGCGCGCCGGGACCGGGTGGCGCTCGGCGACCGGTTCGAGGTCGTCGAGCACTTCGGAGACGTCCCGCACCTTGGCGGCGAAGGCGGCGGCGCGGTCGGCGTAGGCGGGGTCGCCCGCGAGCAGGGCGCCGTACTCCTTCAGTGTCGAGCCGCAGCCCGCGACGTTGACCACGACCGCGTCGAGGCCCTCCCCCTCGTCGAACGCGTCGATCATCCGCCGCGCGTGGCGCCGGGCCTCGTCCTCTCGTCCGGCGTGCAGCGACAGCGCGCCGCAGCACCCCTGCGCCGGGACCTCGACGTCGCAGCCCTCGGCCTGGAGCACGCGCACCGTGGCGGCGTTGACGTCGCCGAAGAACACCCGCTGCACGCACCCGGCGACCAGCCCCACGGTCCGCCGCCGCGCGCCGCGCGCCGGGTTGTGCGGCGCGGACGACCGCCACGCCGTGCGCAGGGTGGTCGGGGGCATCAGAGCCTCCATCGCGCCGAGCCGGGGGAAACGGCGCAGAAGACCACTGGAACGGACCAGGGCCGCGCCACCCGTTCGGCGGTAGGCGACGGCGCCGAGGGCCGCCACCCGGAGCCGCAGCGGATGCGGGAACAGCGCGAACACGAGGCGCCGGAAGAGCGCGTCGCCCCGCGGCTCGGCGTAGGCCTGCTCGACCTTCGGCCGGAACTCCTCGATGATCCGGTCGTACTGGACGCCGGACGGACAGGCGCTGACGCACGACAGGCAGCCGAGGCACGAGTCGACGTGTTCGGCGACCGCGGGGTCGAGGTCGGCTTGTCCGGTGATCACCTGACGCATGAGGTGGATGCGGCCGCGCGGGGAGTCGTTCTCGTCCCCGGTGAGGGCGTAGGTGGGGCAGGCCGGGAGGCAGAACCCGCAGTGGACGCAGGCCGAGGTCAGGTCGTCGAGGTTCTCGCCCATGGCGGGCAGTGTACTGAGCGAGTGCCGGACCACTAGGGTCGCCGCGTGGTTTCTCTGGCGAGGCCGTGAGCCGGGCCCGGCAACGAAAAAGCTCCCGACCTGAGGTCAGGAGCTGTTTCCAAGAGGGTGGCCGACGGGGCTCGAACCCGCGACAACTGGGATCACAACCCAGGACTCTACCAACTGAGCTACGGCCACCATGTGCCCCCCGCGCCGCTGACCTTTGGTTTCCCGCCGTCCCGCGCCGCGCTGGCACCGCCAAGCATACATGGATCGGGGCGTGCTCTGCACAACCCTTTCCGTAGGTGCTCTCACCGCACCTTGGGAGGTCAGGCGCCTGTGGGCTCGGAGCCCCCGGCGACGCGCGCGGCCTCCTCGGCTTCCACCTTGGCCGCCAGCGCGCGGGCGGTGTCGGAGTCCGGGCCGGGGTGCGGCACGAAGATCGCCTCGCGGTAGTAGCGGAGCTCGGCGATCGAGTCGCGGATGTCGCCGAGGGCGCGGTGGTTGCCGGTCTTCTTCGGGGCGTTGAAGTAGACGCGCGGGTACCAGCGGCGGGCGAGTTCCTTGATCGAGGAGACGTCGACGATCCGGTAGTGCAGGTGCTGCTCCAGCTCGGGCATGTCCCGGGCCAGGAACCCGCGGTCGGTGCCGACGGAGTTGCCGGCCAGCTGCGCCTTGCCGGCCTCCGGGACCTGCTCGCGGACGTAGGCCAGGATCCGCTGCTCGGCCTCGGCCATCGGGATCCCGCCGGGCAGCTCCTCCAGCAGGCCGGAGGCGGTGTGCATCTCGCGCACCACCTCCACCATGCCGGCGAGAAGGTCCGGGAGCCGGTCGGCCGGCGGCGCCACGACCACGTCGACGCCGTCGCCCAGGACGTTCAGCTCGGAGTCCGTGACCAGCACGGCCACCTCGATCAAGGCGTCCTTGTCCAGGTCGAGCCCGGTCATCTCGCAGTCGATCCACACCAGCCTGTCACTCATGGGCCCACCCTATCCAGGCCCGATCGCGCCCCGCAGGCCAAGGGCCGGGCCGGGGGACGGGCCGAGGCGGCGGGGCGGACCCGGAGGGGGCCGACCGGCGCGGGCCGGTGAGCCGATCGCGGGTTCCGCCGGCACCCCGCGAGTCGAGCTGGACCGTCCTGCAGGTCGCGCGAAGGCGCGGCGCCGCGTTCGCGCTGCCGGATCTCGCAGTCGGCTCGCTAGTGCCCGTCGCGGCCGCCGCGCGCCCGGGAGGCCAGGTACGCCTCGCGGTACCGGGCCGGCTGGGTGCCCAGCACGCGCAGGAAGTTGGCGCGCATCGCCGGGCCGGAGGCGAAGCCGGAGCGCCGGGCCACCTCGTCCACCGGCAGGTCGGTGGACTCCAGGATGCGCTGCGCCGCGATCACCCGCTGGGAGTTCACCCAGCGCAGCGGCGTGGTGCCGGTCACCTCCAGGAAGCGCCGGTCGAAGGTGCGGCGGGACATCGAGGAGTGCTTGGCGAACTCGTCGACGTCAAACGGCTCGGCCAGGTGGTCCAGGGCCCAGGCCATGGCGTCGCCGATCGGGGTGCCGGCGCCGAGCTCGCTGGGCAGGTGCCGGTCGAAGTAGGCGGCCTGGCCGCTGCGCCGGCCCGGGCCGACCACCAGGCGCCGGGCCAGCGCGCTGGCCGCCTCCGCGCCGTGGTCGGTGCGCACCAGGTACAGGCACAGGTCCAGGCCGGCCGAGGAGCCGGCGCCGGTGACCACGTCGCCGTGGTCGATCTGCATGGAGCGGGCGTCGACCTTGACCCGGCGGTGGTGCCGGGCCAGGGCCGGCGCGTACATCCAGTGCGTGGTGGCCCCGCGGCCGTCCAGGACGCCGGCCGCGGCCAGCACGAAGACCCCGGAGTCGAACGCGGCCAGCCGCGCGCCCTCCTTGTGGGCCTTGCGCACCGCGGCCAGCGCCGGTTCCGGGGGCCGCTCCCCCGGGGCCCGCCAGGCCGGCACGATCACGGTCCCGGCCTGGTCGGCGCCGGAGAGCCCGAACGGCGTGGACAGCCGCAGCGATCCGGTGGTGGCCAGCGGGCCGGCCTCCCCGGCGCACACCAGCAGCCGGTAGTACGGCAGGCCCATGACGCGCCGGTCGACGCCGAACACCGTGATGGGTATCGCCGATTCGAACAGGGGGGCGTCCCGGAAGAGCAGGACGGCGACGGTGCCCCGGTCGCGCGTGGGAGCCAGGCGCGGGCGGGGGGCTGTCAGTGTCATTCGGGCGGCTGACCTCTCTGGTCCAGATGGATCGTCGAACGAGCCATTTTCCTTTGTAGGCAAAGGGAAAAGCGACTTGGAGCGGAAGCCGTGCCGGGCCGTGGATTATCAGAACTCATACATGACCCGGGCACGGGTGTCCACCCGCGCCGTCACCGCGGCCGGCTTCCCCGGTGGCGCACGGTGGTGATCTGTGGTGGTCTACTGGAGGATCGAGGGTGGGGCTCGGCGAGGAGAGGGGGTGCGGCGCGTGGACCGGGAACGGGCGCTCGAAGCGGTTCTGACGGACGTGACAGCGCGGTGCGGCCCCACGCTGCGCGCGCTCACCGGCGCCGCCGAACGCCGTGCGTACGAGACCGACGCGCTGACCGCGCACCGCGTGCTGCCCGGCCTGGTGCTGCTGCCCGCGGAGCGTGCGCAGGTGGCGCCGATCGTGAAAGCGTGCCTGCGGCACGGCGTCCCGTACGTCG
The DNA here is from genome assembly GCF_039531675.1 of Catenulispora subtropica. Classification (NCBI taxonomy): domain Bacteria; kingdom Bacillati; phylum Actinomycetota; class Actinomycetes; order Catenulisporales; family Catenulisporaceae; genus Catenulispora; species Catenulispora subtropica. Next base: position 41,804 of record NZ_BAAAQM010000050.1, on the reverse strand, counting down.
CGCGCGGCGCCGGGACCGGACTGTCCGGGGGCGCGCTGCCGGCCGCGTCGGGCGTCGTGATCTCCCTGGCGCGGCTCAACCGGATTCTTGAGGTGGACGCCGACCGGCGCACCGCGGTGGTCGAACCGGGCGCGACCAACCTGTCGATCAGCGCCGCGGCCGCCGTGCACGGCCTCTACTACGCCCCGGACCCCTCCTCGCAGGTGGTGTGCACGATCGGCGGCAACGTCGCGGAGAACTCCGGCGGCGCGCACTGCCTGAAGTACGGGTTCACCTCGCACCACGTGCTGGCCGTCGAGGCCGTGCTGCCGGACGGCTCGGTGGCCGTGCTCGGCTCCGACGACATCGAAGCGCCCTGCTACGACGCGCCCGGGTACGACCTGCGGGGCGTCTTCGTCGGCGCCGAGGGGACGTGCGGCGTCGCCACCCGGGTCGCGGTCCGGCTGCTGCGCCGGCCGGAAGCGGTGCGCACGCTCGTCGCCGACTTCCCGGACGTGCCCTCGGCGTGCGACACGGTCAGCGCGGTGATCGCGGCCGGGATCGTCCCCGCCGCGATCGAGATGATGGACAACCTCGCGATCCGCGCCTGTGAGGACGCCGTGCACGCCGGCTACGACCGGGAGGCCGCGGCCTCGCTCATCATCGAGCTGGACGGCCCCGCCGAGGAGTGCGCGGAGCTGTTCGAGAAAGTCAGCGCCCTGTGTTCGGCGCACGGCTGCACCCGGCTGCGGATCGCCGACGACGAGGCCGAGCGGGCCGCGATCTGGGCCGGGCGCAAGGCGGCGTTCGCCGCGATGGGGCGGCTGTCGCCGGAGTTCCTGCTGCAGGACGGCGTCGTGCCGCGGACCCGGCTGGCCGAGGCGCTGGCCGGGATCGCCCGGCTGTCCGGGGCCGCCGGGCTGCGGGTGGCCAACGTCTTCCACGCCGGCGACGGCAACCTGCACCCGCTGGTGCTCTACCGGGCCGCCGACGGCGAGGAGCCGGCCGCCGAGCGGCTCGCGGCCGACATCGCCGAGCTCTGCGTCGCGCTCGGCGGGTCGCTGAGCGGCGAGCACGGCATCGGCGTGGACAAGGCGTGCTCGATGCCGAAGATGTTCTCCCCCGCGGACCTGACGGCCATGGACCGTCTACGCGCCGCGTTCGATCCGTCAGGGCTGTGCAACCCCGGCAAGGTGTTCCCGACCCCCGCGCTGTGCGGGGAGGCGCGGGCCGGGGCGTACCAGCCGCATCCGCTGGAAGAGACCGGAAAGATCCAACGATGGTAGGCCCCTCATCCTCCGGCCCGACGCCCGGCGACACGCCGCCGGGGCCGGGCTCCGACACCGCCGGCACCGCCGTCGCGGGCCCGTCCGGCACCGCCGCGGAGCCGCCGCCCGGCCCGCACTCGATCACCCCGACCACGGTGAAGGACCTGCGCGACGCGGTCACCGCCGGCACGGTCCTGATCCGCGGCACCGGCACGGCCACCACCTGGGGCGCGCCGGTCCGCGACCCGCGCACCACGGTGTCGCTGGCCGGCATGGACCGGGTGCTGGACCACCGCCCCGCCGACATGACCGTGCACGTCCAGGCCGGCATCCGGCTGGACATGCTGCAGGCCGAACTGGCCGAGCGCGGGCAGTGGCTGCCGTACGACCCGGCGCGCTCGGAGGCCACCATCGGCGGGCTGCTGGCCACCGGCGACGCCGGCCCCCGGCGGCTGGGCTACGGCTCCCTGCGCGAGCTGGTGATCGGCGCCACGATGGTGTTCCCGGACGGCGCGATCGCCAAGAGCGGCGGGCACGTGATCAAGAACGTCGCCGGCTACGACCTGGCCAAGCTCTGCCACGGTTCGCTGGGCACCCTCGGCGTGGTCGCCGAGCTGGTGCTGCGCGTGCACCCGCTGCCGCAGACCTCGCGCACGGTGATGGTCCGGGACGTGGACACCGAGGCGGCGCAACGCCTGGCCTGGGCGCTGACCCGGTCCGCCACCGAGCCGACGGCGATCGAGTGGTGCGAACCGGAGCAGGTGCTGGCGGTCCGCTTCGACGGCACCTCCGACGGCGCCGCGGCACGGGCGGCCGCCGCCCGCGCTTTGCTGTCCGGAAGCCTGGCCGAACTGGACGCGGACGAGTCCGAGGGCTTCTGGTTCTCCCACGCCGCGCGCGTCATCGCCGAACCCGGCGACACGGTGCTGCGCGCCGCGACCCGCCCCGGCGTCGACCCCGGTCTGGTGCGCGCCCTGGCGGCGTGGGCCGAGCACTCGGGGGTGAAGGCGCTGCTGACGTGCAGCCCGGCCACCGGCGGCTACACGGTCCGGGTCACCGGCGGTGACGCGAAGGCGCACGCGGAGCTGGTGAAGAACTGGCGGACGTCGGTCGAGGCGGTCGGCGGCTTCGTGATGCTGCGCCGGCGCCGCCCGGGGGTGGACGCGATGGTGGAGTCGTGGGGGCGGGCGCCGGGCGGGGTGGAGGTCATGCGGCGGGTGAAGGGGAACTTCGATCCGGAGAACCGGTTCGCGCCGGGGAGGTTCGCGCCCTGGTTCTGAGCGCCCTCACCTGCCGCCGGCACAGAGGTGCCGCCCGACGCCGTCGGTGGTGCGCGCAAGCCCACCGCTGACGGTTCCAGACCGGGAGCCTTCGAGGCGCTCGGCCGGCCGGCCCGGGGCGGCGGCCGGCCGAAGCCGTCCGGCGTCACGCGTCAGGAGGTCGGCACCTGCTCCGTCCCGGACTCGGGCCCCGTCTCCTCGTCCTCCTCTTTGGCCCCGGCGGGGGCGTCGCTCCAGCCGTAGGCCAGCGAGGCGCCGGTCATGGCCACGAGCATGCCCACCATGAACCCGCCGAGGTTCGACGTCATCCAGCTCGCGATCGAGAACAGCAGCGCCAGGATCGAGTAGAACGTCCGGTGCTGGGGGTCGAACAGCAGGCTCAGGCCCAGGACGCACAGCACGATCGGGACCACGTACCCCGACACGCCGTACAGGCCCATGTGCAGGATGACTTTCCAGGGCACGTAGAACAGCGACAGCATCTCGGCGCCGCCCGCGAGCACCAGGAACCCGCCCCAGAACGGACGGGTGCGGCGCCAGTGGCGGAAGGCCAGGCGCGCCCGGCGCGCTGCGGAGGGCCGGGCCTCCGTCGCGGCGGGCGCGCCTTCTTCGTGTTCTGTCACGCTCAGCAGCCGTTGTCCGAGAAGGTCATGCTCAGGTTCGGCAGCTTGAAGGTCGCCGCGGTGGCCGCCCAGTTGTGCTGGCGGACGTTGGTGATGTCGACGCTGTCGGCCTGCTGGCCGAACACGCCCAGCGGACCGGCCAGCGAGGGGACCTCGGTCATGGTGCTGGCGTCCTGGCCGATGGAGATGTTGTTGAAGTCGGCCTCGTCACCGACCAGGGAGTCCGAGTCCAGCACCAGGTTGGTGGCGGTCACCGCGTTGGCGCCGCCGCCGGCCTTGATCAGCAGGTTGGTGCCGACCAGGTTGACGCTCTGGCACAGGTTGTGGATCGTCGCGTTCCGGATGACCGACACGAACACCAGCTGCTGGCCGTTCTCGTCCTGCAGGTTCGGGCTGCCCGGCGCGGTCTGGTCCAGGCCGCCGTACTGCTGGAAGCCCTCGCCGTGCAGGCTGGAGGCGGTCACGTCGAACGGCATCCCGGAGATCGCGAACTGCACGCCCAGGGCGCCCTGCGCGGTCGCGAACACCAGCGCGCCGGTGGTGGCCAAAGCGGCCAGGCCGGGCACGGCGGCCCGCCGGTAGCGGACCCTGCCCTCGGGCTTGGCGGGTTTCGTCGCCATTCGGCTCCTTTCGATCCTGTCACCAGGCGTTGGTCGACGCCGGCGCCGTGGTCCACGCGCTCTTCCGGCACCGGCTGTGCGGAGAATGTGAACTGGATCACACAAAAGGTGACCGACCGGTAACATACTCTCAGGGTTTTGAATCGGTCAACCGTTCGCTCCCTGATTCACTACCCGCTGCTCGCCCCGGTGACACCGGCTCCGGCCAGCGCCGGAACGCACGGGGCGACAGAGCGCTGATGCGCTCCGCGGGCCTCGGCCGCGGCGCGCGCCGCCGGCTCCGGCCCGGCGAACGGCGCGACCACGAAGTAGACCAGGTCCGGCAGCAGCCCGGGCAGTTCGGCGCCCCGCCCCTCGGCGATGTACCGGTAGAGCGTGCCGTAGGCGCCGGACACCACGCCGCGGACCAGTTCGTCCCGGTCCACCTCGGGCGGGGTGGCCGGGGCCGGGGCGAAGAAGGCCTCGAAGTCGCGCAGCCGGCCGGCCCGGGCCCGGCGGCCCTCCGGGCCGACCGCGTCGATCTCCACGATCGCCGCCGCGGCGAACGCCGGCACGCTGCTGAGCACGTCCAGCAGCACGCCGAGCACCGCGCGGGTGGCCCGGGTCCAGCTCTCCAGGCAGTCCGGACGGGCCGGGGCGCCGGTGGCGGCGTCCTGGCCCACGGCCCCGGCGTAGGCGTCGCGCAGCATCGCGAACAGCACGTCGGTGCCGTGCCGGTAGGCCGCCAGGAACGCGCCTTGTTTGCTTTCGAAGTGCTCGTAGAACGCCGGTCGCGTCACGCCGGAGGCCCGGCAGATGTCGCTCACCGAGGCGTTCGCATAACCCTGTTCCGCGACGGTGCGGACCAGGCCGTCGTAGAGGCGGTCGCGCTGCGCGGCGGCCACTTGCTCGCGCGGCACGCGGCTGGGCCCGCGTTTGATGGCGCGCTGGGGATCCCGGGCGTCGCGGGCGCCGGGCAGCGGGGCCAGGGCCGCCGACGAGACGGTGACGTGCGGCGCCTCCACGATCGGCGGCGGGAGACGGGTGGGCGTAACGGACATCTTCACCCCCTGAGGGTTGACTGGCGAACCCAGCGGAGTTACAACTCCCACGAGTTTTGTTACCGGCCGGTATCGGAGCGTGATCCGTACTACCCGCACCATCCCGGCGTCCTCTGCGACGCCTCCCCGCCACTGTAGGCATTCCCCGCTGACGAGGGAGCGTGAACATGGCTTTCCGAGGCCTGTTCCACCGGTTCAGAAACCGTGCACTGGCCGCGGCAGCGGCGGGGGCCGCGCTGGTCGCGGTCGCCGCCGCGCCCGCGGCCGCCACCACTGGTCAGCCTTCGGGCCCGTATACAGGCATGGGCACCTGTCCCACCGCGAGTGCCCCGATGCAGAGCCCGGACAACGCGATCGTGGGCTGCGTGGTGGCCACGATCGGCGGGGGCGGGTTCACCGTGGGCTCCACCAAGGTGAACTTCACCTCACCGATGACGGTCACGTTCGGCATGTACTGGTCGGCCACCGGCCCGACGGTGACCTTCCCGGACGGGACCACCGCGGCGCTGTTCTCCACCGCGGCCCCGACCGACGGCAAGGAGCTGACCGCGAGCCCGCTCGACGTCCCGATCCCGGGGCTGTCGAACTTCTGGCCCGGCGTCACCAGCGCCATCGTGCTGATCGAGCCCGCCGGGCCGGTGACGGCGTTCGCGCCGTTGTCCGCCGGCGAGAACTATCCGTTGTTCAAGCTGCCGATCAAACTGCACCTGCTCAACGCGTTCCTGGGCCTGAACTGCTACGTCGGCTCCAACAGCAGTCCGATCGTGCTCAGCCCGACGGCCGGCACCACCAGCCCGCCGCCGCCCAACCAGCCGATCACCGGCGACCCCGGCACCATCGCGATCGACAACGATCCGAACGGGTTCGGCACCTCGGTGATCGACTTCAGCGGCGCGACGATGGTCGACAACGCGCTGTCCGTGCCCGGAGCGCACGGCTGCGGCCTGTTCGACTCCGCCGACTGGATCGTGAACTCGCTGTTCGGGGTCCCCTCGGCGGCCGGCCACAACACCATCACGCTGACCGGCGTCGGCAGCACCATCGCCGTCGACCCGAGCATCAGCGACCTGACCAACGCCATCAACGCCACACGGAAGTGAGACCCGCCATGCGCAAGCGCACCCTCGCCACCGCGGCCGTCGCCGCCTGCGGACTCGCCCTCGGCATCGCCGGCCCGGCCGGCGCCAGCACCGGCGGCGTGCTGACCGTCGGCAGCGCCGGCGGTACCGACGTCAACGTCGGCGACACCCTGACCGGGGCGATCTCCAGCAACTTCGTCTTCACCACCAGCGGGGGCAAGATCACCTGCACCACCGGCCAGTTCACCGCGACCGACTCCACCAACGGGCCGGTCGGCGGCACCGCCACCGAGAGCATCTCGCAGCTGCACGCGGACGCGGCGAACTGCACCACCACCATCTCGGGCACCACCAAGGTGGTCAGCGTGGAGATCAACGGCGCCGCCACCGGCACGGTCACCGACGGCGCCAGCCCGACGCTGCACGTCACCGGCCTGGACGAGAAGGTCACGCTGAGGTCCATCCTGGGCACCAACGTGGTCTGCGACTTCGGCACCACCGGCTCGGTCACCGAGATCGACGGCGCGCTGAGCAACACCACCAACGGCGCGACCTTCACCAACCAGCCCGTCAACAAGATCACCGGCTCCAGCCTGTGCCCGGCCAACGGGACGTTCTCCGGCGGGATCGGCCCGATCAAGGACACCACGCAGGCCAGCCAGAACACGTTCGTCAACTGACCCGCTGAACCGGTCCGGAGTCGGCACTCCAGGCAGTACTCTGGACCGCCCCACCTCGGAGGGGCCCGGTCGGGCTCCGGGCTCCTCCGCCAGTCCTGTCCTGGACCTGTCCTGGACCTGCCCTGGACCTGCCCTGGACCGTCCTAGACCGTCCTAGACCTCGGCCCCCGCCGACCACTCCACGACCAGCTCGTCCTGGGTGGCGAAGCGCATCAGGTGCCGGGCGACGACGTCCTGCACGGCCGCGAGCCGCTCCTCGTCCTCGGCCCGCACCGTCAGCACCAGGGTGCCGGGCTCCGCGAGCAGGACGCAGCCGCCGGAGCTGAAGGTCAGCGTGCCCGAACCGCCGTCGTCGGACTGCTCGGCGTCGACCTTGCGGCCGAGGTGGGACACCAGCTGCTTCAGATAGCGCTCGGGGCGCTCCGTACGGACGTGCGCGACTGACTCGATCATGCCGCCATTATTCCGGCCGTCCCGTCACCACCCCGTCACCGTCCGTCCCACCTCGGCTTGTCGCGCGGGCTCGTCACCCGACAGCGGTACCGTCCCGCGTCACTCGCTCTCCGTCTCCGCCGGCTCCTCCGCCGCAGCCGGCCGATCCGCGAGCGCCCGGCGCCGCATCGCCACGTCGCTCAGCGCCGGCGGCTTCCAGCCGCCGTCCTCCCAGACCAGTTCGCGTCCCGGGGGCACGATCGCGTCGATCCGGTCGAGGGTCGCGTCGTCCAGGACCACGTCCATGCCGGCCAGCGAGGCCTGGAGCTGCTCCATGGTGCGCGGACCGATGATCACCGACGTCACCGCCGGGTGCGCCAGCGGGAACGCCGTGGCCAGTTGCGGCAGGGTGCAGCCGAGCTCGTCGGCCAGCTCGGCCAGCTTCTCGACCGCGTCGTACTTCGCGGCGTTGGCGGGCAGGGCCGGGTCGAAGCGCTCGGCGGCCAGGGAAGCCCGGCCCGAGGAGTAGTCGACCTCCCGGCCCCGGCGGAACTTGCCGCTCAGGAAGCCCCACGCCAGCGGGCTCCAGGTGAGCACGCCCATGTTCAGGCGCCGCGCGGTCGGGAGCACCGAGCGCTCGATGCCGCGGGCCAGGACCGAGTACGGCGGCTGCTCGGTGCGGAACTTCATCAGGCCGCGGCGCTCGGCCACGTGCCACGCCTCGACGATCTCCTCGGCCGGGAACGTGGAGCAGCCGAAGGAGCGGATCTTGCCCGCGTGGACCAGATCGGTCAGGACGCCGAGCGTCTCCTCGATGTCCGTCTTCGGGTCCGGGCGGTGGATCTGGTACAGGTCGATCCAGTCGGTTCGCAGCCGCCGCAGGCTGTCCTCCACGGCGCGCACGATGTAGCGCCGGGAGTTGCCGCCGTGGTTGCGCTGGTCGTCCAGCGAGAAGTGGACCTTGGTCGCGAGCACGATGTCGTCGCGCCGGCCCTTCAGGGCCTTCCCGACGATCTCCTCGGACTCCCCGCTGGAGTACATGTCGGCGGTGTCCACGAAGTTGATGCCGGCGTCCAGGGCCGCGTGGATGATCCGCTCGCCGTCGGCGTGGTCGGGGTTCCCGATCTTGCCGAACATCATGGTGCCCAGCGCGTAGGTGCTCACTTCGATGCCGGTGGCACCGAGCACTCGGTAATGCATCGTCATGCCCCGGACGTTATGACCTGGAGTCGACTCCAGGTCAACCCCCGCACCCCGCGCGGCCGGAGCACCGGCTCGCGCGGGGGGCTAGGACTTGACCGCGCTCCCGCCGAGCCACTGGTTCCAGCTCTCCTGCCAGTCCCCGTAGCCGTTGCCGGGCGCCACGCTCTTCGGCGAGTTCACCACCTGCACCAGGTCCCCGGGCATGGTGTTCTGGAACAGCCACGCGGCGCGGTCCATCGACAGACCGACACAGCCGTGGCTGACGTTCGCATAACCCTGCGAGCCGACGGACCACGGAGCGGCGTGGATGTACGTACCCGAATACGTCAGGTGGATCGCGTACCGCACGTCCGGGATGTCGTACTCGTTGCCGAAACCGACGGTCGAGGACTGCATGTGGACCGACGTCGACTTGTCGATCACGGCCATGGTGCCGCCCCAGGTGTCCGCCCCGGGCTTGCCGCCGGTGACCGGGAACGAGTTCACCTGCTTGTCGTTCTGGTAGATCGTCATGCGGTGCTTCGACAGGTCGATCAGCGACAGCTGCTTGCGGCCCACGGTGAACCCGAACGCGGTGTCCCCGCCGCCGTACTTGCCGTCGCCGGCGGGCACGCCGTCCAGCTCCAGCGACACCTGCACCTTGGTGCCCGGCTGCCAGTAGCTCTCCGGGCGCCAGTCCAGCCGGGCGTCCGACAGCCAGCTCCAGTGCCCGGCCTGCGGTGGGTCGGTGACCACCCTCAGGGACTTCTCCACCGCGGCGCGGTCGGTCACCGGGCGTGTGAACTGCACCAGGATCGGCATGCCGACGCCGACCGTGTCGCCGTTCTGGGGCGCGGTCGCGGCGAACTTCAGCTGCTTGTCGGCCTCCGGGGCGAAGGTGGTGAAGGACGACGTCCGCGACACCTGGGTGCCGTCCGAGGCCACGCCGGTCGCGGTCAGCGTGTACCGGGTGCGGGTCTTCAGATGGGAGTCGGCGGTCCACGTGGTGCCGTCCGGGTTCAGCGACCCGGGCACGGCCCGCCCGTCCGGGCCGGCGAGCACCACGGCGGCCAGCTTCTCGCCGGACTGGGCCGTCACGCTCACCGGAACCTCGGTCCGGATGTTCGTGGCCCCGTCGCTGGGTACGCTGGTCAGCGGGATGGGGGTGGCGACCGGCTCCACGGCGGCGCGGGCGACGAGCGGGACCGCGCCCGAGGCCAGGGTGCCGCCCACCAGGGTGGCGACGGCGGCGACGCCGAGGGTCCGGCGGGGATGGCGCGGAGTCGTCCCGGTGCGCACTCTGGGCTTCCTCAGGTTCGTGACGGATGAGCGGTGCATGTTGATATATGTGCGCCGCTTCCTCCGTATATATGCGAAACGATGCTCCGATCGAAGGAAGGCGCGCTGAGTTGTCGCCCAAGAGGTCCAAAGTGGTTTGATTCCCAGGTGAGCGATTTCGCGGGCGACGCCCTGTCCTGGACCCCCGACCTGGCCGCCGCGGACCGGGAACGGGTCTGGCACCCGTACGCCCCGATGCCGTCGGTGGTCGAGCCGTTCCCGGTGGCCGGCGCCGACGGCGTCCGCATCCGGCTGGCCGACGGCCGCGAGCTCGTCGACGGCATGGCCTCCTGGTGGTCGGCGATCCACGGCTACCGCCACCCGGTCCTGGACCGGGCCGTCCGCGACCAGCTGGACGCCATGGCGCACGTCATGTTCGGCGGCCTCACCCACGCCCCCGGCGTGCTGCTGGCCGAGCGGCTGGCCGCGATGGCCCCGGCCGGCCTCGAGCACGTGTTCTTCGCCGACTCCGGCTCGGTGTCGGTCGAGGTCGCGATCAAGATGTCCCTGCAATACCAGCGCTCCCAGGGGCACACGGCCCGCACCCGGCTGATGACCGTGCGCGGCGGCTACCACGGTGACACCTTCGGCGCGATGGCCGTCACCGACCCGGCCGGCAGCATGCACCAGCTGTGGGCCGACGTGCTGCCGCGGCACGTCTTCGCCGACCGGCCGCCGGCCGTCTGCACCGAGGAGTACGCCGCGCACCTGCGCGGCCTCGCCGCCGAGCACGCCGACTCGCTGGCCGCGGTCATCGTCGAGCCGGTCGTCCAGGGCGCCGGCGGCATGCGGTTCTACGACCCCGAGGTGCTGCGCGTGCTGCGCGCGGTGTGCGACGAGCACGGCCTGCTGCTGGTCTTCGACGAGATCGCCACCGGCTTCGGACGCACCGGCGAGCTCTTCGGCGCCGGCCACGCCGGCGTGAGCCCGGACATCATGACCGTCGGCAAGGCGCTGACCGGCGGCTACCTGACCCTCGCCGCGACGCTGTGCACCGCCCGGGTCGCGCACGGCATCTCCAGCGGCGAGGCGCCGGTCCTCATGCACGGCCCCACGTTCATGGCCAACCCGCTGGCCTGCGCGGTCGCCTACGCCTCCACCGGCCTGCTGATGGAAGGCCCGTGGCGCTCCCAGGTGGCGGGCATCGAGAAGCTCCTCACCGAGCACCTGGATCCGGCGCGGGAGCTGCCCGGGGTCGAGGACGTCCGCGTGCTCGGCGCCATCGGCGTGGTGGAGATGGAGCGGCCGGCGGACATGCGCACCGCCACCAAGGCGGCGATGGACCTCGGGGTGTGGATCCGGCCGTTCGGGAAGCTGCTCTACGTGATGCCGCCGTATGTGACCCCGGACGAGGACGTCGTGCGGATCGCCGAGGCGCTGGTCGCGGCGGCGCGCGTCTCGGGGCGGTGAATCGGCCGAAGGTCGCGATCTCGGCGCCGGGCACCCGCACGCCGCGCAGGCCGCTCTTCCGCGAGTGACCGATAAGCCATACCTTTCCAAGGGTGACAGACCCCGCCGCCACCGCTCCGGTGGGCCTCGACCTGGTCGCCGTAGCCGCCCACCTCGCCGAGCGGGCCCCGGATCTGAAGGCGCGGGAGCCCCTGTCCGCGACGTTGATCGCCGGCGGCCTGTCCAACCTGACGTACGAGATCCGGGACGCCGGCGGGCGGTCGTGGATCCTGCGGCGGCCGCCGCTCGGCCACGTGCTGCCGACGGCGCACGACATGCGGCGGGAGTTCCGGGTCGTCTCCGCGTTGCACGGGACGGTGCCGGTGGCGCGGACGCACCTGCTCTGCGAGGACCCGGACGTGATCGGCGTGCCGTTCTATGTGATGGAGAAGGTCGAGGGCGTCGTGCTGCGGGCGCGGACGCAGTGCGCGGCACTCGCGCCGGCCCAGGCGCGGGCGGCGAGCGAGGGGCTGGTGGACGTGCTGGCCACGCTGCACTCGGTGGACCCCGACGCGGTCGGCCTGGCCGACTTCGGCCGGCCCGAGGGCTATTTGCATCGGCAGCTGGACCGGTGGGAACGGCAGTACGCCGCGTCGCAGAGCCGTGAGATCAGAGGCCTGTTCGAGCTCGGCGACGGGCTGCGGGCCGCCGTGCCGGTGACGCAGCGGTCGGCGATCCTGCACGGCGACTACCGGCTGGACAACGTGATGATGCGGATCGACGACGGGGGTGCCGGCGACGGCGGGGTATCCGTGGCCGCGGTCTTCGACTGGGAGATGTCGACGGTGGGCGACCCGCTGGCGGATCTGGGACTCCTGTTGACGTACTGGGAGGACCCGGGGCACCCGGCGAAGGGCATCCTGTCCGGAGGCGGCGGCCTGACCAACCACGAAGGCTTCCTGAACAGCCGCGCGATCGTCGAGCGGTACCAGGCGGCGACCGGACTCATCGTCGACGACCTGGACTGGTACGTCGCGTTCAGCCACTACAAGCTGGCGGTGATCCTGGAGGGCATCCGCTACCGGCACGAACAGGGCCTGACCCTCGGCGAGGGCTTCGAGCAGGCGGGCGCGGCGGTGCCGACGCTGGTCGAGGCCGGGCGGAAGCATCTGGACCGGACGCGGTAGGGGCCGCGACCGCGGCTCCCCGTCGACCTGTCGGCACCGCACCGTACTTCGCGGCTAGCCGGTCCTCCCCCACATCACCGCCAGTCGGCTCAGCCCTTCGTGTCCGTGGCCCTCGGCCACCGCGCGGTCGATCACGGCGCGCGCCGCGTCGAGCATGCCGGTGTCCAGGCCGCGGGCCCGGGCGGCGGCGGTGACGTGCGCGATGCCGGAGGCGGCGGAGCCGATGGTGGAGCGGTCGCCGGGGTGGCGGCCGTCGGCCAGTCGTCCGCCGAAGCGGGTGGCCATCTCGGGGAGCAGGGCGCCGATGCCGGCGGCGAAGGCCGCGAAGTCGGGTGGGGCGATGCCTTCGGCGGCGGCGAGGGCGAAGCCGTGGAGGAGGCCGTTGGTCGCGGTCGCGAAGACGTCGAGCAGCGCCACGTCGTAGGCGCTGGCGCGGGCCGGGTCGGGGCCGAGGTGGAGGATGCGGCCTCCGAGCACGGCGAGGGTGGGGGCCACGGTGGCGTGGACTGCGGGGTCGCCGCTGAACAGGATGGTCCCGGACGGGGTACCGATCATCGGGGTCGGGGTGAGGATGGCGCCGTCGAGGTAGGGGACGCCGCGGTCGGCGGCCCAGGCCGCCAGCTCGCGGGCCTGGTCGGGTGTGCCGCTGGTGAGGTTGATCAGGGTTCGACCACCGAGGTCGGCGGCGGCCAGGGTGCGGCGGACCGCCGGGTAGTCGATGAGGCAGGTGACCACGATGTCGGCGGCGGCCACGGCGTCGGAGGGGGACGGCGCGATGGTCGCTTCGAGCCCGTCGGCCTTGCCCGGCGTGCGGTTCCAGACCGTCACCCCGGGGCCGAAGGCGGCGGCCAGCGCGCGGCCCATCGGCCCGAGTCCCAGGACCGCGACATTCTGTGTGCTGGATTCCATGCCGCGACGCTAAAGGCTGACGTTGACGTGAGGGTCAAGCCCGGGGTCTGCTGGAGGGGTGAAGATCGGCGAGCTGTCCCGGCGCACCGGCGCCTCCGTCAGGGCCCTGCGGTACTACGAGGAGCAGGGGCTCCTCGCGCCCGAGCGCCTGCCCAGCGGTTACCGCGACTACGACGAGCGCAGCGTGGTCACCGTGCATCGGGTGCGGGTTCTGTTGTCGGCGGGCCTGAGCACGGCGTCGATCGCCGAGATCCTGCCGAACGTCGTCGACGACTCGGTGGTGCTGACCGGCCGCTGCCCCGAACTGCGCGAGGGGCTGGCCGCCGAGCGCGCGCGGATCACCGAGCGGATCGAGGCGCTGACGGCGGCGCGCGACATCCTGGACTCGCTGATCGGGCGCCCGCTGGTGGTCAGCGGTCGGTAGCGGTGGTGGTGACCGCTCCCAACAGTGCCGGCAGGAACCGGCGCTCCAGCGTCCCCGGCGGCAGCGCCTCCGGCTCGACGTAGCTCTGCGCCAGAGCGCCCTCGCGGATCGCGATCAGCATCCTGACCAGCGACTCCACGTCGACACCCGGTCGCGGCCGCAAGCCGGCGCGCGTCAGGAGCCCGGTCAGCAGCCGGGCCGCCTCGGCCCGCAGCCGGGCGTCGTGGTCGGCGAGCCGGCGCGCGGCGTCCGGGTCGCGGATGGCCGAGAGCGTGAACTCCGTCGTGACCAGGTACCAGGTCCGCTCGTCGTCGTCGATGTCGGCGAGCGCCGCGGCGATGCCCTCGAGCGTGACGGGCCCCGCGCCCAGCGCGTCCGCCTGCTTCTCGAAGCGTTCCAGCACCCGTGCGGCGTGCCGGTCGAACAGCGCGAAGAACAGCTCCTCCTTGCTGGTGAAGTTCGAGTAGAAGGCGCCACGCGTGTAACCGGCCCGCTCGCAGACGTCCTCGATCCGCGTGCCGCCGAAGCCGGTGGCGGCGAACGCCTCCAGCGCGGCGTCGAGCAGGCGGGCCAGCGTCTGGGGCCGGCGCTTGGTCAGGCCTCGGGGCACGGGCTCTTGACACCTCCTCGGGAGTGGGAAACGATCCGACCACGCATCCGATACGCGAATGTATCCGATAACCGGAGGGGCGGCCATGACCACCACCGAACCCGGCGTCGAGCAGGTCGAGCAGGCCGTGGGCAACGCCGCCCAGGACCTCTACTTCCCGCTGCCGCCGACCTTCGACACCGTCGAGGCGGAGCGCCGGTACCGCAAGGAGCAGCTGGCCGCGGGCTTCCGCATCTTCGGCAGGTTCGGCTTCTCGGAGGGCGTGGCCGGGCACATCACGGTCCGCGACCCGGAGTTCCCGGACACGTTCTGGGTGAACGGCTTCGGCCAGTCCTTCAACCAGATCAAGGCGTCGGACCTGATCCGCTGCGACCACGACGGCAACGTCCTCGAAGGCCGCTTCCACGTCAACCGCGCCGCCTTCGTCATCCACGCCGAGGTGCACCGCGCCCGCCCGGACGTGATCGCCGCCGCCCACTCGCACTCCCTGTACGGCAAGGCCTTCGCGGCGCTCGGCATCCCCCTGGACCCGATCACCCAGGACGCCTGCGCGTTCTTCGAGGACCACGGTCTGTACGACGGCTACGGCGGCGTGGCCGGCGACGTCGAGGAGGGCAAGCGCATCGCCGCCGCCCTGGCCGGCCACAAGGCCGCGATCCTGCAGAACCACGGCCTGATCACGACCGGCGAGTCGGTCGCCGAGGCGGTGTGGTGGTTCGTGACCATGGAGCGCTCCTGCCAGGCCCAGCTGCTGGCGATGGCGGCCGGCACCCCGAAGCTGATCGACCGCGAGACCGCACTGATGGTGCGCGAGCAGATCGGCGGCCACTTCGCGGGCTGGTTCCAGGCCCGGCCGCTGTGGGACCAGATCGTGGTGTCGGACCCGGATCTGTTCGACTGACGGCCGGTCGCCGAACGGCCCGGCCGCGGCCGGCCGTTGTGGACGCCGCGAGGTCGATCGGCGGCTCAGGAGCTGATCGGCCTCGGCGTGCGCCGACCGCGGCGACCGCCCAGAACGCGCCGAACGCGCCGAACGCGCCGAACGCGCCGAACGCGCCGACGACGGCCGCCGGACCGGAGTCCGACGGCCGTCGCGGAAGGCGGGCCGGCGCGTGTGGCGAGGGCGGCACTGTCTCAGGACATCAGCGCCGACCGTCCCAGGGGTGGCGCCCGGTCCTGTCCGGGCGCCACCGCCCTAGCCGGCCGCGTCAGCCCGCCGGCCTGGGGCGCCCCGCGTCACGGCATCGCCGCGAGGTGCGGGGCGACCGTGTTCACGAAGCTGTAGCCGCTGCTCGCGTCCCAGTTGATCGACCAGGTCATCGCGCCGCGGATGGCCGGGTAGGCCGTCGAGGGCACGAACGAGCCGCAGCTGGTCCTGGCCGCCAGGCAGTCCAGGGCGTTGTTCACCGTGGACGGGGAGACGTAGCCGCCGCCGGCCGCGCCGCCCGTGGCCGGCAGGCCGAGGCCCACCTGGTCCGCGCGCAGGCCGCCCTGGAGCTGGATGCAGGCCAGTGCGGTCATGAAGTTCTCCGTGCCCTCGGCGTAGACGCCCTGGTCGCATCCGTTCATCGAGCCCGAGTTGTAATACTGGGTGTTGACGATGGTCAGGATGTCCTTGATGTTCAGCGCCAGCTGGAAGTACTGCATGCCGGTGGACTGCATGTCGATGGTCTGCGGCGCCATCGTGATGATCAGGCCGGAGCCCGCCTTCGCCGACAGCGACCGCAGCGCCTGCCCCATGTAGGTGGCGTTGACGCCGTTCTCCAGGTCGATGTCCACACCGTCGAAGCCGTAGCTCTGCATCAGGCCGTAGACGCTGTTCGCGAAGTTGGTCGCGGCCGTGGAGTCGGCGACGCTGATCGCGCCGTTCTGCCCGCCGACCGAGATGATCACCTTCTGCCCGCGCGAGTGCAGGGTGCTGATGTCCGCCTTGAACTGCGCGTCGGTGTAGCCGCCGAGCGTGGAGGACAGCTGCGGGTCGAGCGTGAACGTCACGCCGCCGGGGTGCGACGCGTCCGCGTCCGCGAACGCCACCGCGACCAGGTTGTAGCCGGCGGGCGTCGCCGCCAGCTTCAGCGGCGTCGCGCTGTTCACGAAGTCCTGCCAGTAGCCGGTCAGCACATGCTTCGGCAGCGTGCCGCCACCGCCACCACCGGACGTCGTGGCGCTCACCGCACCGGACTTCGCGGACTCGCCGGCCGAGTCGGTGGCCGAGACCGTGTAGCTGTAGGTGGTCGAGGCCGTCAGACCGGTGTCGGTGTACGACGTGCCGGTCACGCTCGCGACCTTCGAGCCACCGCGATACACGTTGTACCCGGTCGCTCCCGAAGACGCGTTCCAGGACAGCGACACCGAACTGGACGTCGTCCCGGTCACCGCCAGGCCCGTCGGCGTCGGCGGAACCGTGGGACCACCGGAGGTGGTGGTGCCCGTGACAGAGGTCGACATCGCCGACTCACCGGCCGAGTTCGTCGCCGAGACCGTGTAGCTGTAACTGGTCGACGCGGTCAGACCCGTGTCGGTGTAGGAAGTGCCGGTGACGCTGGCGACCTTCGAGCCACCGCGATACACGTTGTACCCGGTCGCCCCCGAAGACGCGGCCCACGACAACGACACCGAACTGGACGTCGTCCCCGTCACCGCCAGACCCGTCGGGGCGGATGGCACCTGAGCCGTGCCACCCGGCCCGACGAGCGCGACGTCGTCGGCGTAGTAGGTGCCCTGCGCGTACCAGCCGTGCAGGTAGATCTCGACGCTCGTGGTCGAGGCGCCGGTGGTGAAGCCGGTGGTCAGCTGCTGCCACGAGCTCGCGCCCGGGGTCCAGGTCGAGCTGTACCCGGTGGCGCCGAGGTAGACGTAGTCGCCCTCGACGTACGCCGACAGCGTGTACGCCGAGTTGGGCAGCACCGCGACGGTCTGCGTGCACTGCGCGTCGTCGGAGCCGGTGGCGGCGCCGGCCAGCGCGTGGCTGCCGCCGTGGACCGGCGAGGACACCACGCTGCCGGTGCCGCCGGTGCACGTCCAGGGGCTCAGGCTTCCGGTCTCGAAGCCGGGGTTCACCGCCAGGTTGCTGTCGGCGCGGGCGTGGGAGGCGCCCGTCGCCAGCGAGACCATGGCGGCGATCAGCGTCGCGGCCAGCAGGGCCGCGAATGCGCGGAGGCGCGTTCTTGCACAGGTCAATGCACACCTCTCTCGGGGGACAGAGTTCGGCCAGTGGTCTAAACCACGGGGGCTGTGTTCAAAATGGTGTAGACCAGAGGGAGTGTCAAGAGTCTGAACGCCCGGCGATTCCTAAGGGAATGCAAAGGTTCGCCAGTGCTCGGCGAGAAGCCCGGGTGGTTCCGTGATCGGCGCGAGCACCGGACCTCCGGTGAGCACGAGCGAAAGGACTCCGTCATGAACCTGCGCAACAGGCTCCTCCCCGTCGGCGCGCTGGTCGTCGCCCTCGGCGCCTCGGCCGCCGGCGCCGCGGCCGCCGCCGACATCGGCAAGGGCACGCCGCCCAAGCCGAATCCGGCCCCGGGTCAGACCATCGTGAAGTGCGAGGGCTCGACCCCCGGCGACAAGGACAAGGGCGGACCGGCCCAGAAGAAGACCGAGCCGGACTGGGCCGCGATCGCCGGGAAGCTGGGGGTCACCGAGAAGCAGCTCCAGGACGCGCTGGCGGCCACCAAGCTGTGGATCCGCGACCAGGCCCATCCGGCCCCTGACCTGTTCATCCAGCACGTGGCCGACCTGCTGCACCGGCCGGTCGCCGAGGTGAAGACCGTGCTGACCGACGCCGGCGTGTTCAGCGACGACGAGGGGAAGGACAAGGCTCCCGGCAAGACCCCCGACGGGTCCGCCGACAAGGCCGCGGCCGCCAAGTGACCCTCTCAGCACCGTCTCAGCAGGCGGCGTCACACTCTGCGCCATGCGCATCCTGGTAGTCGACGACGACCCGGCCGTCCGCCGCGCGCTGGAACACGCGCTGCGGCGTGACGGCTACCAGGTCTCGCAGGCCGCGTCCGGGACCGAGGCGCTGCGCGAGCACGCGCGCGCCGCCCCGGACGCGCTGGTGCTGGACGTCATGATGCCCGAGCCCAACGGCCTGGAGATCTGCCGGCGGCTGCGCGCCGCCGGCGACGGCACGCCGATCCTGCTGCTGACCGCCCGCGACCTGATCGACGACCGGGTCGCGGGCCTGGACGCCGGCGCGGACGACTACCTCGTGAAGCCGTTCGCGCTGGCCGAACTGCGGGCCCGGCTCAGGGCCCTGTTACGGCGCACCGGCGGGGGCGCGAGCGCCGGCGGCACCGAGACCCTCACCTTCGCGGACATCGCACTCGACACGGCGGCCTGCCGGGCGACCCGGGCGGGCGCGGTCGTGCCCCTGACCCGGACGGAGCTGGCCTTGCTGGAGATGTTCCTGCGCAACCCGCGCCGCGTGCTGAGCCGCACGCAGATCTTCGAGACGGTCTGGGGCTACGACTTCGGGCCGGACTCCAACGCGCTGTGGGTCGGCATCAGCTGCCTGCGCTCCAAACTGGAGGCCGGCGGACGGCCGCGGGTCGTGCAGACCGTGCGCGGCCTGGGCTACGTCCTGCGGGACGAGCCGTGAACCTGCGCGCGCGGGTCGCGATCAGCGGCGCGGTGGCCGTGGTCGCGGCCCTGACCCTGGTCGGCGCGATCGAGTACCCGGCCGTCGAGCACGGGCTGCGCGCCGACCTCGACGCCCAGCTGAGCAGCGCCCCGACCTCCGACCAGGATCTCAAGGGGGCCCTGGTCAAGCTGGAGGGAGCGAAGGTGGAGAACATCACGATCCCCTCCGGCAGCCGGCTGCTCGACATCCTGCTCGTCCCGGCGGCCGGGGCGTTCGACAAGCTCGCCCCGATCACCGCGCGCGACGTCGCCGTCGGGAACGGGACGGCGGCCCCGTACTTCGAGGACGTCCAGGTCGGCGACGGCACCCTCTACCGCGTCTACGTCGCCCCGCTCACGCTGAAGGACTACCCGGGCGCGGTGTCCCGCATCGCCGAACCCGAGTCCGACCGCACCAGGACGCTGCACCAGTTCGGCTGGCTGCTGGCGGCCCTGATCCCGGCGGCGGGGCTGGCGACCGCGCTCGGCGCGCGCGTCCTGGCGGCCCGGGTGCTGAGCCCCGTGGCGCGGCTGACCTCGGCGGTCGAGCACGTCACCGCGACCGGCGACCTGTCGACGCCGATCGAGGTCCGGGGCCGGGACGAGGTGGCCCGCCTGGGGCTGGCGTTCAACGCCATGACGAGCGCGCTGGACGGGTCGGTCGGGGCGCAGCGCCGGCTGGTGGCGGACGCCTCGCACGAACTGCGCACGCCGCTGACGTCGATGGTGACGAACCTGGAGCTGCTGGCCGAGCGGCCGGACGACCCGCAGGCGCCGCGGCTCATCGACGAGGCGCTGTGGCAGGCGCGGGAGCTGACGGTGCTGACCAACGGCCTGGTGGACCTGGCGCGGTACGGCGAGGCGCCGGCCCGGGACGAGCTCGTGTATCTGGACCAGCTGTGCACGGAACTCGCCGAGCGGCGCGGAGCGCAGTTGATGCTCGGACGCGGTCCGGAGCCGGAGCCGGGACGGACGCCCGGCCCCGGACCGGGGTGGGCGGCCGGAGCGGGGTGGGCGTCCGGAACGCCGATGACGGTCCGCGGCGACCCGGCGGCTCTGGAACGCGCGGTCGCGAACCTGGTCGACAACGCGCTGAAGTTCGGGACCGTGGCCCTGATAGCGGTGCGCCCGGCCGCCGGCGCGGTGATCATCGAGGTCTGCGACGACGGCCCCGGCATCCCGGACGCCGACCTGCCCTACGTCTTCGACCGCTTCCACCGCTCCGAGGCCGCGCGGGCGCTGCCCGGCTCCGGGCTCGGGCTGGCGATCGTGAAGCAGATCGTGGAGGCGCACCACGGCGTCGTCGAGGCCGTGCCGCAGCCCCGCGGCGCGCTGCTGCGGATCACGCTCCCGGCCGCAGCAGCACCGTGAACGGCACGCCGATCCGCCGCCAGGCCTCGGCCGCCTCCTCCCAGATCTCCAGGGCGATGTCGTAGGCGTCGAGGTCGGCGCGGGCGAAGGCGTCGCTGTCCTCGTACACGGTGAGGATGCCGCCGCCGCTGCCGGTCTCGGGCGGCGGCAGCCACTGCAGGTCGGCGAGGCAGTCGGCGAGGGCGTCCCAGTTGTGGCCGAAGTACGCGGGGAAGCCGTAGGCGCGCTCGCACTCGTTCAGGAACGAGGTCTTGTCGACGATCAGCGAGCCGTCCAGGACGACGCACCGCCACGCGATCTCCGCGGCCTCGGCCCGGATCTCCGTCACCGGGCGCTCCGAGTGCCAGAGGTGGACCCCGGGGCCGGCCTCGCCGAGAACGTGGGCCAGCGCTGTCATGACACACCACCTCGCACCACCCACAGGAAGGACCGGTAGTGGTCCGGGGTGTAGTAGAGCTCGCCCTGTTCACCGTGGACCAGCCGCCGCGCGCCGCGGTCCTGCGCGCCGGGGGTGACCACCGTGTATTCGCGGTAGTAGCCGCTCGGCTGCCGGGGCAGCAGACCTTCGCGGTTCTGGAAGCCGACGCCGTCCTGGCGGTACTGGAACGGGCCGCCGGCGTCGATGCGGCGGATCACGTCGCGGGCCTCGGCGGGGAGCGCCGACTCGGCGATCGTGCGCATGCCGGGCGGCTTGAGGGACGGATCGGCGGGACGGACCGCCGCGGTGCCGGTGGCCGTGTTCGCAGTCGTGGCCGTGGCCGCCGGGGCCGAGGTCTGGTTCGCAGAGGACGACTTCGCCCTCGACGGCGCGCTGCCGCAGCCCGCGAACGTGATGACCGCGACCAGCGCCGCGAGCACCGCGACGAGGGTCCGGGCGTTACGCGTCGGCGCTGACGTGGTCACCTTCGAACCCTAACGCAGGGTGACCACATCAGCGCCCATGGCACGCTAACCGCGCAGCAGGCCGGCCAGTTCGGCGGCCGCGGCGCCGGGATCGCCGGCCTCGGTGAGGGCCCGCACGACCACGATCCGCCGCGCTCCGGCGTCCATGACCTCGCCGAGGTTCTGCTTGTCGACGCCGCCGATGGCGAACCAGGGACGGGCGCCCTCGGCGAACGGCGGGGCCACCCGGGCCGCGTGGGCGACCAGGCCCAGACCCGGGGCGAACCGGCCGGGCTTGGTCGGCGTCGGCCAGACCGGGCCGGTGCAGAAGTAGTCGACGCCCGCCGCGGCGGCGGCCTCGTCGACCTCCGCCTCGGCGTGGCAGGAGCGGCCGATCACCGGCTCCTCACCGATGATCGAACGCGCGAGCGGCACCGGAAGGTCGTCCTGTCCGAGGTGCAGCACGTCCGCGGCGGCGCCGGCCGCCACGTCCGCGCGGTCGTTCACCGCCAGGAGCTTGCCGTGGCGGCGGCAGGCGTCGGCGAACACCTCCAGCGCCGCCAGCTCCTGCTTGGCCTCCATGCCCTTCTGCCGCAGCTGCACGATGTCCACGCCGCCGGCCAGCACCGCGTCCAGGAACTCCGGCAGGTCGCCCTGCCGCTGACGCGCGTCACAGCACAGGTAGAGACGCGCGTCGGCCAACTGGTCGCGCAGGGACGTCCGGGGGAGCGGCTTCCGGTGGGGCGCAGCGCTCACAGTTCGGCCTGCGCGCGCCGGCGCACCTCGGTCCCGCGGTTCTCGCGCAGCGCGTCCACCGGCGTGCCGGGCAGCGAGTCATCCGGCGTGAACAGCCAGCGCAGCGCCTCCTCGTCGGTGAACTTGGCGTCCTTGAGGAGGGTGAGCGTGCCGGTCAGGCCCTTGACCGTGTGGTCGTCGACGATGAACCCGGCGGGGACGGACAGGACGTTGTTCTCGCCGCGGCGCACCGCGATCAGCTGGTTGTCGCGCAGCAGCTGGCGGACCCGGGTCACCTGCACGCCGAACCGCTCGGCGACGTCGGGGAGGGTGAGCCACTCCCCCACCATCGCGTCGGTCTCGGGGTCGAGCGTTTCGCGCTGGGCCTCGACGGAGGTGGTTCCAGCAGCGGTGTTCTTCTCAGTCACCTCTCCAGCATGCCAAAAGAATCTCCCGCCCGCCGCCCGCCTCCGCCGGTCAAGGAGACGCTTCGCGCCGCAGCTCACATGGCTGCCGACGTCAAAGGCGCGCCGGCGTCCGCCACCCGGGCGGCGTCGAGCACGGTCCCGGCGGCCACCAGGCGCCGCCCCTGCGCCAGGTCGCGTGGCCGGCCGACGGCCAGCACCGCGGTCGCCCGGTGCAGCGGGTCCAGCCAGACCGCCGCCCAGGAGGGCTCGTGCGGAGAGCCGCGCAGGACCATGCGGTCGGTGGCCGAATGCCGTCCGACGTACTGCACCATCCGGCCGAACTGCTCGCTCCAGAAGTACGGCACCGGGTCGTGCACCTCGGCGCCGACGCCTTCGATCACGTTGGCGACCACCGCGTCCGGGCCGCGCAGCGCGTTGTCCCAGTGTTCGACGCGGATGTGCTCGCCGCCGTAGCGCAGGCTGCGGTAGGCGGCGACGTCGCCGACCGCGTAGACGCCCGGCACGTTCGTCTCCAGGTGCTCCGAGACCAGCAGGGAGCCGTCGGAGGCGCGGTGGAAGGCGGGGCCGAGCCACCGGGTGTCGGGGCGCGCGCCGACGGCGACCAGGACGTGGTCGGCGTCCTGCGGGGCGGCGCTGATCGGGTCCGAGCAGCGCAGGACCGCGCCGGCCTGCCGGTACCAGACCGCCATGGCGTCGCCGACGGCCGCCGGGAACACCGCCGCGAGGGGCCGCTCGCGGGCTTCGTGCACCACCACCTCGCACCCGGCGGCGCGGGCCGCGGTGGCGACCTCGGCGCCGATCCACCCGGCGCCGACGATCGCCAGCCGCTTGCCGGCGCCGATGGTCTCCCGCAGGCGCACGGCGTCCTCGAAGGTGCGCAGCGTCTCGCCGAACCCGAGCCGCACCGGCTCGCCGCCGGTGGCCACGACCAGCGCGTCGTAGGGCAGCCGGTCGCCGGCCGCGGTGATGACGGCGCCCGGGGACCACGCGACGGCGCGCTCGCCGAAGCGCAGGGTCACCCCGGCGGCTTCGAAGTCGAAGGCGAAGGCCAGTTCCGCGACGTCCTCCACGGCGTCCTCGCCCCGGTACTTCAGCACCGCCTTGGACAGCGGCGGCCGGTCGTAGGGGACGTGCTCCTCGGCGCCGAGAAACGTGATCGTGCCCTGGAAGCCCTTCTCGCGGAGCAGCCGCACGGTGTGCAGGCCCGCCATCCCGCCGCCGACGACAAGAACACGTTCTAGTTTCATGACCCGCCACTATCCCGTAGAAAACCTGTATGCGCCATCATGGTCGCCGTGGCGACGCAGGACTACCGGGACACCCCGATCGAGCCCGACCGAGACGACGGCCGGCCCGACATCGAGGCCGACGTCGACGCCGCTCCGCACTCGCCGCACGCCGTCCAGCGGGTGACCTGGGCCGAGCTGTTCTTCGACCTGGTCTTCGTGTTCGCGGTGACGCAGGTCGCGCACGCGGTGTCCGTCGGGGACGGGTGGGGCGACCTGGGGCGCTCGCTGCTGCTGTTCGTCCCGTTCTGGTGGGCCTGGGTGGGCTGCACGATCCAGTTCAACGGACTGGTGGTCTCCGCGACGCGGCGCCACCTGCTGCTGCTCGCGATCGCCGGGGCGGCGTTCGTGATGTCGATATCGGTGCCGGACGCCTACGGCGACCGCGGCGTGCTGTTCGGCGGCGCCTACTTCGGCGCCCGGATCCTGCTGGCCGTCGTGGGACGGATCCGCGAGGCGTTCCGCCAGCGGATCAACCCGATCTCCGGGGCGCTGGTCACCGGTGCGCTGTGGATGCTCGCCGGGCTGCTCCCGGCCGGCACCCGGCAGTGGGCGTGGCTCGCGCTGGCCGCCGTCGAGCTGTCGATGCCGCTGGTGCTCGGGCACCGGCTGGACTACATGCGGTTCGACGCCTCGCACCTGCCGGAGCGGTTCGGGCTGTTCGTCATCATCGCGCTCGGTGAGACGCTGGTGGGGATCGGCCAGGGCGGCACGCACAAGGCGCTGGACGGCACCGAGGGCACGGCGTTGTTCGTCGCGTTCATCCTGTCCTGCGGCCTGTGGTGGACGTACTTCCAGTACGGCGCGTCCGCGGCCGAGCACGCCCTGCGGGTCGCCAAGATCCCCGCGGCCCTGGTCCGTTCCTCGTTCTCCTACGGACATCTGGCCTTCGTGGTCGGCATCATCCTGGCCGCGGCCGGGATGGCGCAGGCGGTGGCCGGGCCGGCGGAGCACCCGCACGGGGTGCACGCGCTGTTGCTCGGCAGCGGCGTCTCGCTCTACACGGCGACGTTCTGCTACACGCGCATCGTCATGTTCGGCGGCGCCTCGTACACGCGCGTGATCGCGTCGCTGCTGGCGATCGTCATCACCGTTCTCTCACCCGGCCTGCCCGCGCTCGCCCCGCTCGTGATGCTGGCGGCGCTGGTCATCGCGCTGAACGCGTTCGAGCTGTACTGGGTGACCTCCGGGCGCCCGCTGATGCTGATCAACGTCGGGCAGGGCGCCGCCGGTCGCTGACAGGGGGCGCAACTACACTGATGACCATGCCCGAGCCCGCGAGTCCCGACGTCCTGATCATCGGCGGCGGACTGATCGGGCTGGCGACCGCCTGGCGGGCGGCTGTGCGCGGGCTGTCCGTGACACTGTGCGATCCGGCGCCGGGCACCCACGCCTCCTACGCCGCGGCGGGCATGCTGACCCCGGTCACCGAACTGCACTACGGCGAGGAGACGCTGCTCGGCCTGAACCTGGCCTCGGCGCGGCGGTATCCGGAGTTCGTCGCAGAACTGCGCGAAGCCTCCGGCGGCGCCGACCCCGGCTACCGCGCGTCCGGGACGCTGGCCGTGGCCTTCGACGCCGACGACCGCGCGGTGCTCGCCGATCTGCACACGTTCCAGCGCTCGCTGGACTTGAAGGCGGAGTGGCTCAGCGGGAGCGAGGCCCGCAGGCTCGAGCCGATGCTGGCGCCGGGCGTGCGCGGCGGGCTGCTGGTCGAGGGCGACCACCAGGTCGACAACCGGATGCTGCTGGCGGCGCTGTTCGCGGCGCTGGAGCGCGAGCCGAAGGTGCGGATCGTCCGGGCGCGGGTGGCGGAACTGACCGTCGCCGGCGACCGGGCGGCGGGCGCCGTCCTCGACGACGGCACCGCGATCGCGGCCGGGCAGACCGTGCTGGCCGCCGGATGCTGGTCCGGCCGGATCCGCGGCGTCCCCCAGGAGGCCGTGCCGCCGGTGCGCCCGGTGAAGGGGCAGATCCTGAGGCTGGCGGTGCCGGAGGTCTACCGGCCGTTCCTGACGCACACCGTGCGCGGCGTCGTCCGCAGCAACCACGCCTACCTCGTGCCGCGCGCGCACGGCGAACTCGTCCTCGGCGCCACGACCGAGGAGCAGGACTACGACACCGCGGTCACCGCCGGCGGCGTGTACGAGCTGCTGCGCGACGCCCGCGCCCTGATCCCCGGCATCACCGAGCTGCCGCTGGTCGAGACCCGTGCCGCGCTGCGCCCCGGCTCGCCGGACAACGCCCCCGTGATCGGGCCCACCGCGCTGCCCGGCCTGCTGGCCGCCACCGGCCACTACCGGCACGGCGTGCTGCTCACGCCGGCCACCGCGGACGCCGTCGCCGAGATCCTCGCCACCGGGGAGATCCCCGACGTCGTCGCACCGTTCAGTCCGCTGCGCTTTCGGAAATGAGCACCATGCATCTCTATGTGAACGGCGAGTCCTCCCAGGCCGAGGAGGGCTCGACGGTGGCGGACCTGGTCGCCTCCCGGATCGAGGCGGCGCGCGAGGGCCGCAGCGGCGGCATCGCCGTCGCCGTCAACGAGGCGGTGGTGCCGCGCGCCTCCTGGGACGCCACGAAGCTCGCGCCCGGGGACCGGGTCGAGATCCTGACCGCCGTACAGGGAGGGTGAGCCCATGAACACCGGCACTGACACCGCCACCGACAGCTTCGAGCTCGGTGGCCTGACGTTCTCCTCGCGCCTGATCATGGGCACCGGCGGCGCGCCGTCGCTGGACGTCCTGGAGCAGGCGCTGCTCGCCTCCGGCACCGAGCTGACCACCGTGGCGCTGCGCCGCATCTCGGCGGCCACCAGCGGCTCGATCCTGGACGTGCTGACCGGCAACGGCATCAAGGTCCTGCCGAACACGGCCGGCTGCTTCACCGCCGGCGAGGCGGTGCTGACCGCCAAACTGGCCCGCGAGGCGCTGGGCACGGACTGGGTGAAGCTGGAGGTGATCGCCGACGAGCACACCCTGCTGCCGGACCCGATCGAGCTGGTCGCGGCCGCCGAGACGCTGGTCGACGACGGCTTCACCGTCCTGCCCTACACCAACGACGACCCGGTCCTGGCCAAGAAGCTGGAGCAGGCCGGCTGCGCGGCGGTGATGCCGCTGGGCGCGCCGATCGGCTCCGCGCTGGGCGTGCGCAACCCGCACAACATCGAGCTGATGGTGGACGCGGTCTCGGTGCCGGTGATCCTGGACGCCGGCATCGGCACCGCCTCCGACGCCACCCTGGCCATGGAGCTCGGCTGCTCGGCCGTGCTCCTGGCGACCGCGATCACCCGGGCCCGGCAGCCGGTCGCGATGGCCGCGGCGATGCGGCACGCGGTCGAGGCCGGCCGGCTGGCCCGGATCGCCGGCCGGGTCCCCAAGCGCTACCACGCTCAGGCCTCTTCGACCATGACAGGACTCGCCCGCCTCGGCGACGCCGTACCCAACGTCGTCGAACACGAGCTGCCCGCGTTCGACCTGTCTGAATAGACTCGGCGCCGTGGACAAGACTTTGGACGAATCGCTCGTCGGGCAGGTGCTCGACGCGCGCTACCGGGTCGACTCCCTGATCGCTCGCGGGGGCATGGCAACGGTCTACCTGGCCACCGACCGGCGGCTGGACCGCACGGTCGCGCTGAAGGTCATGCATCCCGAGTTGGCGCGGCACGACGAGTTCGTCTCGCGCTTCATCCGGGAGGCCAAGACCGCCGCGAAGCTCACGCACCCGAACATCGTCGCGGTCTTCGACCAGTCCGCCGACGGCGGGCACGTGTATCTGGTCATGGAGTACGTCGACGGCCAGACCCTGCGGGAACTGCTCGCGGACCGGGGCCGTTTCACGCCCCGCGAGGCGCTGGAGATCCTCGCGCCGGTGCTGTCCGCCCTCGGGGCCGCGCACCGCGCCGGGATGGTGCACCGGGACGTGAAGCCGGAGAACGTGCTGATCGCCGGCGCCGGCAGCTACGCGCACGCGGTCAAGGTCGCCGACTTCGGCCTGGCCCGCTCGGCGGCCGCCGGGGCCACCGTGTCGCTGGCCGGGATGATCGTCGGCACCGCCTCGTACCTGGCCCCGGAACAGGTCAAGTCCGGGGTCTGCGACGCCCGCTCGGACGTGTACTCGGCCGGGATCGTGCTCTACGAGCTGCTCACCGGCGACAAGCCGTTCGTCGCCGACTCCCCGATCCAGGTCGCGTACCGCCACGTGCACGACACGGTGCCGACACCGTCGGCGAGCGTGCCCGGCCTCGACCCGGCGCTCGACGCCCTGGTGTCCCGCTCCACCGCCAAGAACCCGGACGAGCGGCCGGCCGATGCCAACGTCTTCCACGCCGAGATCATGCGGACCATGGGCAACCTGCCGGACGCCGCCCTGGACTTCGGCGCCCTGCCGGAGGAGAACGACCCGGACCAGACCGCCACCGCCGAGTTCGCCGCGATGGCCGAACAGCGCACCACCTCGGCGACCCGGGTGATGCCGGCCCCGGAGGCCACGCGCGCCGTCCCGCCGCCCCCGCCGCTGCCGACGAACCCGACCCGGATCCAGCGCTCGGCGATGCGCAGCGAGGCCCCGGTCAAGAAGGTCTACAAGCCGCGCACCAACCCGAACCAGCGCCGCGAACTCATGCCCGCCGACCAGAGGTGGCGCCCGCGCCGCGGCCACTACGCGCTGGCGGTGATCGTGGTGCTGGCCGTGGTGCTGGGCGTCGTGGCGTGGTGGGTGACCAGCGGCCAGTTCCGCTCGATGCCGTCGGTGATCCGCCAGACGCAGGAGGCGGCCCTGGCCGAGCTGAACCGGGACGGTCTGCACCCGGACGTCGACACCGCCTACGACGACAGCGTGCCGGCCGGGATGGTGATCGGCACCTCCCCGGACCCGTCGCAGAAGGTGAAGAAGGGCGGCTCGGTCCGCGTCACGGTGTCCCGGGGCCCGAAGCCGATCCCGGTGCCGGACGAGGCCGGCAAGAGCCCGGACGCCGCCACCACCGCTCTGCGCGCGGCCGGCTTCCAGGTCGCGATCGCCCCGGACCAGGTGTTCTCGGACACGGTCGACTCCGGTTCGGTGGTGTCGCTGGCCCCGGAGAACGCGCAGCCGGGAGCCCTGGTGACCCTGACGCTGTCGAAGGGTGCGCAGACGTTCGCGTTACCCGACGTGACCGGACTTCCGGAGGACCAAGCCATCGCGAAGCTGGCGGGCGAAGGCTTCACCAACGTAAAAGTCAACAAGTGGTTCTTCGGCAACACCGTCCATTCGCAGCAGCCTGAGGCAGGCGCCCATGCGCGGCACAAGGATCCCGTGCAGCTTTTCGAGAGTCCACTGTCCTGAACAGAGGCAGACGGATGTCCCGTGCGCCCTCTGCCGCGTCCGGGGGGAGGAAGTCTTCACCGATTCCGCCCGTACCGTCGCCCGGCGCACTCATACTCGGAGTGTCCAGTCGGTGACTACCTGTCAGGATGCTTCCCGACGGTCAGCACACCCGACAGACGGGTATGGGGACAAGGAGACGTGCGTCGTGCGCGCGCTGATGGGGACCGTACGGTGAAGGGGACCACACGGGAAGCGCTCGTAAGACGGCGACGGTCAGGCGAGAGGGCGGGAACAGCGGTGGAACGAACAGTGGCGGGGCAGGCTGCCACTTCCTTTTCCGGAACACCCGGCGCCCCGGACGGGGCCGCCGTGGGGACGGGGGGTGAGAAGCGCA
Organism: Catenulispora subtropica; assembly: GCF_039531675.1. Taxonomy (NCBI): domain Bacteria; kingdom Bacillati; phylum Actinomycetota; class Actinomycetes; order Catenulisporales; family Catenulisporaceae; genus Catenulispora; species Catenulispora subtropica. Next base: position 12,744 of record NZ_BAAAQM010000050.1, on the reverse strand, counting down.
CACCCCGGCACGCCGCTCCGCCGCACGACTGGCACGACACCGCCGACTCCGTGCGTCTGCGGCTGGCTCTGCTGAACAGGGCGAGCGAGGAAATCGGCACGACCCTGGACCTGGTCCGCACCGCCGAGGAGCTCGTCGGCATCGCCATCCCGGACTTCGCCGACACGACCTGGGTCCTGCTGCAGGAGCGGGTGGTGACCCACCACGAGATCCCGGCGCCGTTCAAGGACGGCGGAGCGAGAGTCCGCCGGCTGGCCCTGGGTGTGTCGGACAAGGACCCGCTCCCGGTCGAGTTCTGGCTCTCCACCCTGCCCATCGGGGAGACGGCGGTCTGCCCGCCGGCCTCGCCCTTCGCCCGGTGCATGGCGGAACGGCGCTCGCTGTTCTTCCCGATCGTGCCGGACGAACTGGCCCGCCGAACGGCCGAGGACTTCGGCCGCCCGGACTTCCTCCGCGCCATGGCCGGCCGCTCCCTGCTCCTCAGCCCTCTGATGGCCAGGGGACGCGTCCTGGGCCTGCTGGCCTTCAACCGCGACCCGGCGGCGCGCGCCGAGTTCTGCGGACGCGACGTGGAGCTGGCGGACAACCTGGCCCGCCGCACCGCCCTGTGCATCGACAACGCGCGGCTGTACAACCTGGAGAAGTCCCAGGCCCTGACGCTGCAGAGCTCCCTGCTCCCCAAACGCGTCCAGCCGCCGCCGGGCATGGAAGTGGCCCATCGCTACGTCCCCGGCAGCGACGTGGCGGAAGTGGGCGGCGACTGGTTCGACGTCATCCCTCTGTCCGGCGGCCGGGTGGCCCTGGTCGTCGGCGACGTGATGGGGCACGGCATGCAGGCCGCCACCGTCATGGGCCAGCTCCGCACGGCCGTCCGCACCCTGGCCCGCCTGGACCTCCCCGTCACCGAGTTGATGGGCCACCTGGACGCCCTGGTCCCCGACATGGCGGACAGCTACATCTTCGCCACCTGCATCATCGCGGTCCACGACCCCGAGGCCCGCACCTGCGAGATCGTGCGCGCCGGCCACGTGCCGCCGGTGATCGTGCATCCGGACCCGTCGGTGAAGCCGCGGGTGGAGGACGTCCCCCCGAACCGTCCGCTGGGCCTGGGCTTCGTGTCCGGCCCCTTCGAATCCTGGACGCTGGACCTGCCCGAGGGCAGTCTGCTGGTCCTGTGCACCGACGGCCTGGTCGAATCCAAGAACCGCGACATCGGAGACGGACTGCATCTCTTGTTGGAGAACCTGGGCGACCCCGAGGCGGGGCTGGAAGAGATCTGCGACACCCTGACCCGCACCTTGGTGATGGAGGGCGACCGCGACGATCTGGCCTTGCTGGTCGCGCGCATCGGGCGGGCACCGTCCCGTTCGGCGTCGTGGGAACTGCCGGCCGAGTCCTACGCGGTGCGGGAGGCGCGACACTTCGTCCGGCAGCAGGCCGGATCCTGGGGTCTGCCGGAGGACACGGTCGAGACGGCGGAGCTGCTCGTCAGCGAACTGGCGACGAACGCGGTCAAGCACGCCGGGGGGCCGGGCCCGATCGAGATCCGCCTCTCCTATGACGACCGGCTCACGTGTGAAGTCGCGGACCAGGTCGGTGCGGAGCCGCGGCCGGCGATGCTGCCGGACGAGCTGGAGGAGAACGGGCGGGGGTTGTTCCTGGTGAGCGAGCTGTCGGCCGAGTGGGGGTCGCGGCGGACTTCGACGGGGAAGGTCGTGTGGTTCGCGCTGGAGGGGTTGGTGGCGGCGGCGGCCTGAGGTTGTCGCCTCTCCGCCAGACGAATACTCATTCGTCATTCAGCAAATTTATGAGAGACTCGGCGCGTGATCACCGAGGCGACCCGTCGCACAACCCTTCTCGCCACCGCCGGCCTTGTCCTCACCACCGCTATATGGGGCTCGACCTTCGTCGTCGTCAAAGACGCGATCACCTCGATACCGGTCCTGGACTTCCTCACCCTGCGCTTCGCCCTCGCCTTCGTCGTCATGCTCGCCGTGCGGCCGCGGGCGTTGGCGTCGCTGGGGCGCGACGGGTGGCGGCACGGGCTCGTCCTCGGCCTGGTCCTCGCCGCCGGGTACGCGGCGCAGACCTTCGGACTCCAGGCCGCCTCGGCGTCGGTGTCCGGATTCATCACCGGGCTCTTCGTCGTGTTCACGCCGCTCACTGCGGCGGTGCTCCTGCGGCGGCGGGTGCCGCCGGCGGTGTGGGTGGCGGTGGTCGTCGCGACCGTCGGGCTCGGGCTGATCTCGCTGCACGGCCTGTCCATCGGCCGGGGTGAGCTGCTGACGGTGGCGGGGGCGTTCTTCTTCGCACTGCACATCGTCGGCCTCGGCGAATGGTCCCACCGCAACGACGCCTACGCCCTGGCCGTCGTGCAGATCGGGACGGTCGCGGCGTTCTCGCTCGTGCTGGCGCTCGCTACCGGCGACGGGTCTGCTTTGACACTCCCAGCCGCCGCTTCCACCTGGACCGCGGTCGTGGTGACGGCTCTCCTCGGGACCGCCGCCGGCTTCCTCCTGCAGACCTGGTCCCAGGCACGCATGTCCGCCACCCGGGCGGCCGTGGTGCTGACGATGGAGCCGGTCTTCGCGGGCCTCACCGGTGTGCTCTCCGGCGAGACGCTCGCCGCGCGGGGGTGGGTCGGCGCCGCCCTGGTGTTGGGCGCCATGTATCTGGTGGAGCTCGCACCCCGGGGCGCCGCCGACACCGCCGTTGCCGTCGACGCCGACGCCGACACCGACACCGACACCGACACCGACACCGACACCGACACCGAGCGGACTTGTACCGGACTTGTCCACTTAGGGGAACAACACCAGGTCACAGCCGATGGGAAGCTCGCCGAAGTCTGACACACGGGAGGGATCCGGTGGAGCACAGCCCGTCGAATTGTCCGCTGACATGGGTGTTGGCGCGCCACTCACACGGCTTCGGGATGCAGACGACGCTGGCGCTGGCGCTGGATCTGCTCGCGGCGGCCGCGGCGCCGGACGGGACGCGGCGCGCCTTCGGCGTCGACGCCGTGACCGTTTCGAGGAACGGCCGGGTGGAGCCCGGCACCGGTCCGGGCAGCCCGGAGAACGCCGCCGTTCCGGAGATCCTGGACCTGCTCGGCCGCTGTCTGGGAGCACAGACCACCGCCGAGCTCCCGCACCTGGTCACCGGGCTGTTCCGGACCGTCTTCGCGTTCGCGGAACCGGGCTCCGCGCAGCCGTGCCCGACGGCCGCGCTCCTGTACGAGCGCATCACCCGGGCCGCCGAGCGCACGCTCGAAGCCGGATGGCGTGGTCGCGCCCAAGAGCGATTAGCCAAGGACGTGGAGCAGTGGCATCGCGAAACGTCCCCATCCCCCGCCCGGTCGACGTCCCGTCGGACGCGGCTCGTGACCTTTCGCCGACCGGCCGGTTCTGCACCACGCCCTACTGGGGCGTCACCGCTTCCGCGAACAAGCAGACCACCTACCGGAGCCTCCGCGGCAGCGTCTGTCGCTGAGCGGAGTCACCGAAGGCCGGCCACGGTCTGGAGAAGCGACCACCCGATCATTCAGACCGCAGCCGACCGACCCGCTCCGGCGCTACTCGTCCTTGTCGTCTGCCTCGTCCTTGTCGCCCTTGTCGCCCTTGTCGCGCTTATCGCGCCTATCGCCCTTTGACTCGACGACTCCCTCATCGGCGCTGAGGTCGTTGGTCGGCTCGTCGGACTCCTCGCCGTCCTGCCCCACCGAGTCGACCTCGGCCTCCAGCCCCAGCCGCTCGGCCAGCCAGCCGTGGAAGCCCACCGACGCCTGGACCCAGTTCACCGTGGTCCCGACGAAGTAGTCGATGTTCACGCCCTGCGGCACGACCATCTGCGTCTCGCCGATCAGGCGCAGGACGCCGTCCTCGTTCGTGTGGGTGTAGACCTTGGGCCAGAGCGTGTCGCGGTTCCACTCGTCGATGACGTCGAGCAGCTCCTGCTTCTCCTCCAGCGGGTACGCGCGCTCGTAGAACGCCCGCACCGCGAAGAGCTCCTTGTGCTCGCCGCGGAACATCGCGTAGACCCGGAAGCCCGGCCAGGAGGCGACGATGTCGCCCTCCGGGTCGGTCGTGTACTTGATCCCCAGCTGCTCGAACAGGTCGCCGACCAGGTTGTCGTCCGGCTTGATGATCGGCGGCGGACCCTGCGGGCCCTGGGGCTCCTGGGGTCCGAAGTTCGGGATGGCTCCGGGGTCGATGGTCATGCGATGTCCTCAGCGGCAGGTCGAGTGGTGGCTACGTCGATGGTGTCGGGTGGTCGGCGGTCACGTCATTGGTTCTTCCATCCTTTCATCCTCCGCCCGCGGGACAGAACTCGCGCCCCAGGCTGTCCGCCGCCAGGAGCGCGTCGGCGACCATCGGGGCGTCGACGACGAACGGCTCGTTGTGGACGGTCTCCCCGGGCGCCACCGTCCGTTCGGCGATCGTGCGCACCAGCGCCCGGTCGATGCCCGCCAGGCCCAGGCCCCCGAGCGTCACCGGCAGGCCCACGGCGGTGCAGAACTCCAGCACCTGGGCGATCTCCTCACTCGGCGCGCCCTCCAGGACCAATTGGGTGAGGACGCCGAAGGCGACCTTCTCCCCGTGGAGGAACCCGTGCGTCTGCGGAGCCGCGGTCAGCCCGTTGTGGACGGCGTGCGCCGCGGCCAGCCCCGACGACTCGAACCCGAGCCCGGACAGCAGCGTGTTGGCCTCGATCAGCCGCTCCACCGCCGGCGTCAGAAGCTGGTGCCGCACCGCCGACAGCGCGGCCGGGCCGTCGGCGAGCAGCGTGCGGTGGCACAGCTCGGCCAGCGCCGCCGCCGACCGCGTCGAGGCCCCGCCGCGCATGTTCTTCACGTGCCCCGCCACGCAGGTGCGGGCCTCGTACCAGGTGGCCAGCGCGTCGCCCATCCCGGCCGAGAACAACCGCGCCGGCGCCCGCACCACCGCGCTGCTGTCCACCAGAACCAGCGCGGGATTCCTCGCGACGAGCTGATAAGCCTCGAACTCGCCGGCCTCGCTGTAGATCACCGACAACGCACTGCACGGCGCGTCGTTGGACGCAGCGGTCGGGCAGCTGACGAAGGACAGGCCCAGCTCATCGGCGGCCGCCCGCGCCGCGTCCAGCGCCTTCCCGCCACCCGCGCCGACCACGACAGCCGCCCCGGCGCCCTGGGCGGCCTCTCTGATACGCGCGATCTCCGCCCGGCTGCACTCGCCCCCGAAGCGATGGATCCCGTAGTCGGCCCCGGTGTCCTTGAACGTGCTCCGCCAGGCATCGCCGAGAAGCCGCTCGGCGCTGGGAGCCGCAACGATCAGCACCGGCCCGGTGAGCCCGAGCCGCAGCATCTCCGGCCCCAGGGCAGCAGTGGCATCACGGCCCTGCACGTAATGGCCCGGGGAGGAGAAGACGCTGAGCATGGCGGCCTCCGTAGCGATCGGGGGGGTCGGTAATCTGCCCTACCCGCGATCCGCCGGCTTACGCCAGCCCCGCCGCTCAGCTGCTCAGCTGCTCAGCTGCTCAGCTGCTCAAGCTACGGTTCGACCCGGGCTCGACTTCAGCTCGCGCTACGCCGGGCCGAACTCGAACTCGAACTCGAACTCCACCTCGGTTCCGGAACCGCCCTCGGCTCACACGTCCCGGACTAAGCCCCGGCCTTGCCGTCGGAACCAGCCCCGGCGTCGCCTTCCTCCGCGCCCGTCCCCGACCCCGCGAACAAGTGCTCCACCAGCTTCGCCAAGGCCGGCAGTGCCGCCGCCACCGCCTCCTGCTCCTCCCCCGACAGCCGGTCCAGCGCGGCTCCTATCCGCCGCTGGTGTGCCGCCTGCCAGTCGGCCAGCTGCCGCCGGCCCGCCTCGGTCAGCTCCACCACCGCGACGCGGCGGTCGTCGGCGTGCGTTCCGCGCACCACGAGGCCGGCGGTCATCAGCTGTCCGATCAGGCCGCTGACGGTGCTCGCGGACAGGCGCTGCCGGGTCGCCAGGTCGCCGACGCGCGCCGGGGACTGGTCGCTCAGCGCCTGCATCAGCTCGATCTGCGCCATCGGCAGCGCCTCCCACGGGTACTCCGTGCGGATCGAGGTGCGCAGGGCGCGGCGCAGACGGGTCACGACGTCGGTGAGCTGCTGCGCGGTGGCGTCCGAGAGCTCCGGGACGTCCGGCGCGGGCGGCGGGGTGTGCGGGGCGGGCGTGGCCATGCCCAGACTTTAGGGCGCGCGGGCCACGTTGCGCCCAAACCACCGCGAGGTTGAGACGGCATGTCGGCGACCCGAATATTTCGGTGTCCGAAACTTTCGGCGTACGCTGGATCCGTGACCGCCCTCCTGCGCGAGCGCCCCCGCCCGGAACGCGTCCGCAACCTGCCCTCGGCCTGGCGCCTGGCCGTGGTGACGGTCTGCTTCGGCGCCTTCATGGGACAGCTCGACGCGTCCATCACCACGCTCGCCTACCCGGCCCTGCGCACGGAGTTCCGCGCCTCGCTGGCGGCCGTCTCCTGGGTCTCGCTCTCCTACCTGCTGACGCTGACCCTGCTGCTGGTCCCGGTCGGCCGCCTGTCCGACGCGCTGGGCCGCAAGCTCTTCTACGTCTACGGCTTCGGCGTCTTCACCGCCGCCTCCGCGGCCTGCGCCCTGGCACCCAGCCTCAAAACGCTGATCGCGTTCCGCGTGGTCCAGGCCCTGGGCGCCGCGATGCTCCAAGCCAACAGCATCGCGCTGATCTCGAACTCCGCCCCGCGCGCCAAGCTCCGCTCCGCCCTCGGCGTGCAGGCCGCCGCCCAGGCGCTCGGCCTGGGGCTGGGCCCCGCGGTCGGCGGCCTGCTGGTGGACACCCTGGGCTGGCGCTGGGTGTTCGGCGTGAACGTCCCGGTCGGCCTGGTGGCGCTGGCCGGCGGCGTGTTCCTGCTGCCCCGCACCCGCGAGCGCAACCCGGGCTTCCGCCCCGACCTGGCCCCGCTGAAACAGCACGAGGTGCGCTGGGGCCTGCTCGGCGCGGCCGGCGGCTACCTCGTCCTGTTCGGCCCGCTGGTGCTGGTCCCGGTCATCATGGCCGCCCGCGGCAGCAGCGCCCTGGCTTCCGGCCTGGTGCTCACCACGCTGCCCGTCGGCTTCGCCCTCGGCGCGTCCTTCCTGAAGTGCCGCGCGGCCGCTGGTCTGGGTCTGGCCACGGCCGCCCTGGCGGCCCTGCTGGCCCTGCCGTTCGAACCCCTGGTGCTGGTCCCGCTGCTCGGCCTGCTCGGCCTCGGCCTGGGCGCCTACGCCCCGGCGAACAACGCGCAGGTCATGGCGTCGGTCCCGCAGAAGGCGTCGGGAGTCGTCAGCGGCCTGCTCAACACGGCGCGCAGCCTCGGCACGTCCGGCGGCGTCTATCTGGTGACGTCCGCCATCGCCGTCGCCGCCCACGACGACCGCCTCGGCGCGCGCTACGCCTTCGCCGGCCTACTGGCCATCTGCGTCCTCACCGTCGCCGCCGCGGTACGTCCGCGCACGCACCCGGTCCAGGACGAACTCGTCCACCAGCCGCCACCCCCACTCGGGCCGGAGGTCGGGCCGCTTGTGCGGGGTGACGATCAGCAGAGCGTCGCTGACCTGGGCCAGCTGCCACGCGAGCAACGGCAGCCGGGAGGCGTCCGCGAGGTGCAGCGCGAAGCTGCACACAGTCAGTGAGTAGTTCCGCCCGGCCAGAGCGCCGGCTGCCACGTCCTCGAAACTGAACTCCTCCGCGCGCCGCCCCGTGGCTGCGTTATACGCGGCCGCCGTATAGGGATCGACACCGTCGACTTCCTTGGCGCCCAGCTCCAGGAGGACGCGCGTCGCCTCGCCGCTGCCACAGGCGAGGTCCAACACATGGCGCAGCTCTAAAGCGTTGCGCTCCACGCTCGCCCGGATCACCGCACGTACCGCGTTCTCATGTGGGTTGCGGTACTCGGCCCCGAACCGTTTGTAGTACTCCTCCGCCCCGAACTCTTCGTAGGCGCCGCGGATGGAGGACATACCGATCACCTTAGGTCGCGTAGCTCCCTGGCCGCTCGCGCTACCTCCCCGAGCACGTGCGGAGTGAACTCGAACACCGCCTGGTCTCCCTTGAAGGGCACGTCCGGGGACCAGGTGAAGCGCAGCTCGTACCCGGATCTGGAACGTCCGCCGATCCTCGCGAGAGCGGCGCAGACCTCCCTGGCGAGCGTCGGGCGAGTCGCGCGGTAGCCGTTCACGATGGGGAAGTACGCCTGGGACTCGTTGTCCCCTATAGCGGCCCGGAAAGCGCCCAGCACACCCTCGTACATGGTGCGCGTCACCTTGCGCTCCACCGGCTCCCCCAGGTCCGGTGTCAGGGCGGTCCGCACTGTCAGCACCGGCACCCCGGTCCGGGACGCGCCCACGTCGGCGCCCCGCACGAAGTCCCACGCGTGACGGTTGTCGACCGCCCGGGCCGCCGCCAGCGCCAGGTCCCGGAGCCCGGTGAGCGCCGGGGCCAGGTCCGCCAGCGAGAACTCGTGCAGGCGCAGGTAAAGGATGTCCGCCCAGCGCAGGTCCAGATCTCCGAGGACGGAGTCCGCGTCCCGCTGCTCGGCGTTCGCCACCGTCTCCAGCAGGTCGGTCATGCGCAGCGGATAGTCGCGCAGGCGCTGGTCCAGCGGCACCAGCACCTCGTACGGGTGCGGGTTCGCGGTGCCGGTGGGCGGGTCCAGCTCCCAGATCTGGCCGCGTCCGTAGTCGCGGCCGCGGCGCCAGCCCGTAGCGGCAAGGTAGCGGAGTACGTCATCCGGCCGGAGCCTGGCGGCCCGGCCGGAAGCGGAAGTCTGCGCTGTTTTCGAGGGGGCGGTCATCGCGCGAGCATCTCCCGGAACTCGTCGCCGAACAGCCCGTGGAGGGCCCTGATATCTAGCAGATTGGCACGAGGGACGCGCACTGTATATGTAGATGACCGATTTCGTCCCGGGAGTGGGAGCGCGTCGTGGAAACACGCCCAGTAGGCGGCATGGCGGAGCAGGAGACGGTCAACGTCGATGTCCGTCCACTGCGCGGCCGAGCGCGGCACCACCACCAGGAAGAGGAACCGGGGCACCAAGTAGTCGCGGCCGGCCAGCCAGTTGTAGTTCTTCACCTCCAGCGGATAACGCCAGGCCACGTCGTTGCCGCGCGGATCGGACCAGGACTTGACCTGGACGTCTATCAGCGGGAAGCCACGGCGGCCCTGCGAGGCGGGATAGCGTAGCGTCCAGTCCACCCCGACCCGGTCGCGGTCGGAGCGCAGGGCGTCGAGATTGGCCGCGGCGGCCAGGGCTCGGATGAAGGTCTCACCGAAGTCGCCCTGGTGTCCGGAGTCGCCGAGGGCCAGGGGGCGTCCGGCACCCCCGGTCTGCGCCGCTTCGAAGGTCTGCGCCGCATCGATGGTGGTCGCGTCGGTGTGGAACCCTTGGTCGATCGTCCCCGTCATCGTTTCCCTTTTGCGCGCTCTTGTTCGGGGGTCGGGTCCTGATATCAGAGTATCCCCGACCATCCGTCGCCGAAAGGTCACTTACCGTTGACTCTCGGTGAACATCTAGAGTGATGCGCCATGGGCAGCGGCGCGAACAGTACGGTCATGACAGGTGTTTTTCTCGTCGCCGCGGTCGCCACGGCCACCGTACTGTCGGGGTGTTCGTCATCGAGCGCGGACAAGCCGCCCACCGCACAGAAGCCCGTTGCGACGTCCTCCGCGGCGGGTTCGAAGACCACGAACTCCCCCTCGGCCCCGCGGACCACCGCCTCGTCCACGTCGTCGACCTCGAACAGCGCACCGCCGGCGGCCGCGGCCCCGGAACCGCTGGACTGGAAGGTCTCCAAAACCGGCGTGGAGGTCACCGGGGACGCCGCGGCGTTCGCCGCCCGCTTCGACCCCGCCACGGTGCGGTTCGTCCTGCACGCGGGCTCCCAGGTCCCCGGCGGCACCGGGTGGCTGGACGCGAACCTCGCCGCGACCGACCACCTCGTCGCCGGCTGGAACGGCGGCTTCCTCATGGCGAACAACGCTTCCTGGGGTGGCTTCTACCTCGGCGGGCGGACCGCCTTCGGACCGCTGAAGAAGGGGACCGCCTCCGAGGTCTTCTACAAGAACGGCTCCATGGACGTCGTGGCGTGGCCGGGCGGCGAGCCGGGTCCGGACGTGGCGGGAGTACGACAGAACCTGGGCCTGATGATCGACGGCGGCAAGCTGGCCGGGAACCTCGACCGGGGCACCGCCGCGGACGAGAGCACGTGGGGCTTCACCAACGACTCCTCCAACGTGCACGGGAACCGGTCCGGCGTCGGGGTGCGCGCCGACGGGAAGATCGTCTACGCGGCGGTACGCGGCGCCTCGCCGCTCCAGCTCGCGCAGTATCTGCAGAAGGCCGGCGCGGTGCGGGCGATGGAGCTGGACATCAACTTCTCGCGGCCGATCTTCGGGACGTATGCGGAGGGGCGGTGGTCGCAGCCCGCCCCCTGGCTCGGCCCCGCGACCCGTTTCACGTCCGGGAACGAGCGGGACTTCGTCGTGGTCTATGAGCGCTGATCACACTATGCCCTCTTGTTACTATTTGTACTCCACTTGAGGTACATCTCCACCTCTTCGTGGAATGCCGCCGAAGCCGTGTCCGAAAGATCGGCGAAAGGCTCGAGCACACCGCCGCTCCAGACGCCGACGATTCGGCCCTCGGCCATCATGGTCTGCGCGATCATCCCCCCGCCGGCGTTGACACGCTTGGCGAAAGCCGGATCGAGGATCAGGTCGCGGGAGCGGTGGCCGAGCAGGTAGGGGTCGAAACGGCCGAGGAGACGGCAAGGGCGCTCGGGAAGCGCCGGCTCGGCACCGCGCGGGAGAAGGAGGCGCGCGCCGTCGTAGTCGACGTCTTCAAGGTCCTCACGGATCAGCTCGACCGCCGCCTTGGCATCGCCCGCCGGAAGGCCGGACCACGTGGTGAAGTCGGCGACGGAGGCCGGGGCGTAGGACCCGAAGTAGCGCCGCGCGAGCAGGCGGAGGGCTTCGTCGCGGTCCGGAGCCGAGCCGCTCTCCGGCAGCCATTCGTCGAGGAGGACATAAGTAGGCTCATCACGCGCCGCGTCCGGCCCCCGGCAGATCAGGGCGCTGTTGGCGGCGAAGCCGAGCAGGTGGGGCGGCTGCTGGGTCCTCGGGTCGACGACCACGTCGTGCTCGGCCCACGCGGCCACGATCTCGGCGCGCGTCAGGGCTCTGCCGCCACCGAGGATCGCCGGCAGCGCCGTCACCGCGCGATCGCACAACGCGGCCGTGAGCCCCAGTTGGTCGCGCCGCCGCTGCCCGTTGCGCAGGTTCACGGGCCCCAGCACCGCGAGCATCGGCCGCAGGTCCTCCGCCGCGACCGCGTGGATCGTGCCGCGCATCAGCCAGGTGCGAACGATCGCCGCGCCGGCGAGGGCCGCGTCGACATCCGACGGCGACACCCCGTCGGACCGCGACCACACCTGAACACGCGCGGGGCCGGCGGCCTGAGCCTGGAGCGCGGCGGCGGACCGGACGGCCTCAGCCACGGTCCGGGCCGGGTGCGGACCCCCGGCGAGTCCCTGCGCCCGCACCCGCAGCCATCGCACCTGCTCCGCCGTCAACGTCCGCATGGCACGAATCTACGGTGCGCCACCGACCGGCCACTGCCATGGTGCCGATCACGAGCGCATACCCGTCGCGACCGGCGCCACCCTCCTGCCCGTCGAACGTAAGGGCGGCTGACGGAGGGCCGCCTCACGCCGCCGACCGCGCCACCGCCTTCCCGGCACCGCGTCCCGACCCCGCCGCCTTGTACTCCGCCGTCAGCCGCGCCGCCATGTCCTCCGGCAGCCGGCGCACCGCCTCGCGGAACGTCACGCCCGACAGCCGGTCCAGCCGCGCCGTCACCCACGCCGCGACCCAGGTCGGGTCCTTGTACGCGATCTCCCGCAGCACCCACCCGATCGCCTTGCGGATGAAGAACTCGCGCTCCTCGACCATCGGGTCGGCGTAGCGAGTGAAGCGGACCAGGTCCGGCTTGCCCTCGCGGATGCCCGGAATCAGCGCCAGCAGCGCCGCGCGCCGCAGCCAGAAGTCGCCGTCGTCGGCCCACAGGTCGAGCGTGCGGCCGGTGCCCTCGCGGTCGCGCAGCACCACCTTGCCGGCGACGTCGCCGGCCAGCGGGTCGACCAGCGACCACATCGGCGCGTCGCGGAGCATCAGAGTCACGTCCTGCAGGTCCGCCCCGTCCAGCAGCCGCACGCCCTGGGCCAGCACGAACACCGCGGCCAGGCGGCGCTCGTAGACGTCGCTGTCCCACAGCGCGGCGGCCAGCCCGGTCACGTCGTCGTGGCCGGCGCGGCGCCCGCCGAGTTCCTTGTAGAGACCTTTCACCAGCTTGCGCAGCTCCGGCACCGGCACTCCCATGTGCGCGAACTCGCTCTTGTGGTACTGCTGGTCGTGGGTCGCGCGGGCCGCGGTGCCGAGACCGTCCAGGTCCTTGTCGAAGCCGGACACGAGGGCGGGGATCGGGGTGGTCGTCGCATCTGTCACGCGGTGAGCCTAACGATCTGCGGGACGGTTTCGGCGGCACCCGCTGCGCCGTTCGGGCAGGATGGCTGATCAGTGTTCACCGTCAGGAGGGACGACCATGCGGATCAGGGCGCGCGCCGGGGCGCTGCCGGCGACGGCGCGGATGACCGGGCTCGGTGCCGGGACGCGGGCGGGGACGGCCTCGGCGGCCGCGATGCTGGCGGCCTCGCTGCTGGCG
>NZ_BAAAQM010000049.1:0-82687 GCF_039531675.1 Catenulispora subtropica | reverse complement strand
GCGGGCCAGTTGCGGGTTCACGCGGACACCACCTTCATCGCGGCGTTCACGGGGTTCACGGGGTCTGCGGCCTGCCGGCCGGCCGGGACGGTCAGCAGCCCGGCCAGCGAGGCCAGGGCTTCGGGGACCACGCGGTAGTAGACGGAGGTGGCCCGCCGCTCGGAGGTGACGAGCCCGGCCTCGCGCAGCACCTTCAGGTGATGGGAGATCGTGGGCTGGGTGAGGTCGAACGGCTCGGTGAGGTCGCACACGCACGCCTCACCACCCTCGTAGGAAGCCATGATCGACACGAGGCGCAGCCGCACCGGGTCGGCCAGGGCCTTGAACACGTGGGCCAGCGCGCCGGCTTCGAGCTCGGTCAGCGGCTCGGCGACCAGCGGCGTGTGGCAGCTCGGGCCCGGAGGCACCTCTTTAATCGACACGAGTGAATATTGACAGACGTGAATAGCTCCAGCAAACCGAGGCCGTCTGCCATTCGGATCGTTCATGAGGCGTTCACCATGGCGTGATGTACCAGTGATCGCCCCGCGCGGTGATTGCCTACGGGGCCAGGCGGCGCGATTGATTTGACCTGCATGTTCTCGCGGCGCGGTGCGAATCCGCTGCGCAGGCGATTGCTGAGTGACGTTATGCGGCGCCGCGGAACATATCCGCCTAGATTCGGGCTCATGGGCGTGAAAAATGCCGAACCAGGATCACACCACCTGACGGTGTCCGCTCTGCCGGTCCTGGATTGGGCGGGGTGGCCGACGCCGTTCGTCTTCTTCACCGGCAAAGGCGGGGTGGGCAAGACGACCGTGGCCGGAGCGGTGGCTGTGGCGTTGGCGGACGCCGGGAAGCGCGTGCTGGTCGTCAGTACCGATCCGGCCTCCAATTTGGACGAGCTGTTTCTCACCGAGGTGGGCCCGGAGCCCGTCCCCGTGCCCGGGGTGCCGGGGCTGGAGGCGACGAATCTGGACCCGGACGCAGCCGCTGCCGCCTACCGCGAGCGTGTTCTGGCCCCCTACCGGGGCAAGGTCTCCGAGCAGGAGCTGGGAGAGATCGAGGAGCAGCTGGCCGGCGAGTGCACCGTGGAGGTGGCGGCGTTCGACCGGTTCACCCAGCTGATCGTCAATCCGGGGCTGGTCGGGCGCTATGACCATGTGCTGTTCGACACCGCGCCGACCGGTCATACGCTTCGCCTGATGAACCTGCCTAGTGCCTGGTCGCAGTACATCCAGACCACGCCGGCCGGGGCGAGCTGCCTGGGCCCGCGGTCCGGGCTGGAGTCCCAGCGCTCGCAGTATCAAGCGGCCGTGGAGCAGCTCGGGGACCCAGACCGCACAACGCTGGTGCTGGTGAGCCGCCCGGAGCCGGGGGCGCTGCGGGAGGCGGCGCGCGCCGGCGGCGAGCTGGCCGCGCTGGGCGTCGGCAACCAGCGCTTGGTCGTGAACGGTGTCCTGCTCCACCCGCTGACCGGTGACCCGATCGCCGAGGCGTTGGCCGCCCGGCAAGCCCAGGCGCTGGCTTCCATGCCGGAGGCGCTTCGGGCGCTGCCGGCCAGTGGCGTGCCGTTGGTGGCCTGGGATCTCGCCGGCCCGTCCGCGTTGCGCGCGCTCGCCGGGGGCGGAACCGCTGCGCCGGTCCGCGAGGCGGCAGCCGGAGCCGTACCGCCCGCGCCGCTGCCCGGCCTGGCCGGGCTGATCGACGACCTGGCCGACGGCGGCCCCAGTACGGTCCTGGTGATGGGCAAGGGCGGCGTCGGTAAGACAACGGTGGCCGCGGCGATCGCCGTGGGCCTGGCGGTGCGGGGCCACGAGGTGCATCTGTCCACCACCGACCCGGCGGGCCGCCCGGCCGACCTGCTGCCCGAGGACGGCACTGGGCGCCTGACGGTGAGCCGGATCGACCCCGCCGCCGAACTGGCCCGCTACACCGCCGAGCGCCTGCGGCGCGCTGCGAACCTGGACCCGCAGCGCAGGGCGTTGCTGGAGGAGGATCTGCGCTCGCCGTGCACCGAGGAGCTGGCGGTGTTCCGGGCGTTCTCGGGTCTGCTGATCGGCTCCCGCGACCGGTTCACCGTCGTGGACACCGCCCCCAGCGGCCATACGCTTCGTCTTTTGGACCTGGCAGGATCCTACGAACAGCAACTCACATCCGGCGCCGGCCAGGGCGCCGGGAACATCGTCACCCCTTTGGCGCGGCTGCGCGATCCGGACCGCACTCGAGTGCTGATCGTCACGCTCCCGGAGCACACGCCCGTGAGCGAGGCTGCCGTCTTGCAGCAGGACCTGAGAAGGGCCGGTATCGAGCCTTATGGATGGGTCGTGAACGCCGCCCTCACCGGCAGCGGCACCGGCGATCCTGTGCTGCGCTCCCGCGCCGCCCTGGAAGGGCCCCAGTTGCATCGCGTCCGCGTGGAGCTTGCGAAGCGTGCCTGGCTGGTTCCCTGGCACGGCGAGTCCCTGATCGGTCAAGACCGGCTGGCCGCGCTGACCGCCGCCTGAACACGCCCGCGCAGTCAGGGTGCATTCACCCCGATCAGGTAGAAGGCGGCGAGACCGGTCGCGGCGCGGTCGCCGCCTGCTTCTCGTGCAGCGTCTGTCCCCGGGCCCGAAGCAGGGAACGTGCGATCACGGGTGCAGCGATAAGACTGGGGAGCAGCCAGAACGCCCAGGTCGGCAGGTGGTCCCACAGCGGCAGATGCGGTCCGTTGTCGACGAAGAACGCGGTAAGCATCACCGCATACGAGCCGCCCATGCCCAGGATGTGTCCGGCATTTCCGGGCCGGCGGCGGCGACGGTGCAGGAACCCGATGACTGCACCGGTGTAGGCGAGTGTCCCCAGTAGGAGCAGGTCCCAGTCCTGCCGCCAGCGCAGGACGGCCAGGACCGCAGCGGACACGAACACGACGGTGATCGCCCTGTAGTACCAGCGGCCCAGTCGGATGTGCCGGGCGGAGCCCTTTCGGGTCAGCGCCGCGCCGGCCCCGGTGATGACGGCGGTCAGGCCTGCGGGCACGTGGACGGCCAGGATCGCGAGGAACGACGGAGCGGTCGATCCGACCTCGGTGCCCAGGATCCGGCTGGCGTCGATCACGATCGCCTCCACGCGGCATATATAGCGTTGCTACCTATAGCAAGGCTACATCGGCCGTTGCCGCTTCAACAGCCCCGGCGTAGCGTTACTACCTATGAAGGCCGAAGCTCTCAAGGGTCACCTGGACGGGATGTTGCTGGCCGCACTGGAGGATGGGCCGCGGCACGGCTACGCGGTGATCGAGTACCTGCGCGAGGCCAGCGGCGGACGCCTGGACCTGCCGACCGGCACCATCTACCCGGCGCTGCACCGCCTGGAGCAAGCCGGCCTGGTCGAAGGGTCCTGGTCGGTCACCGGCGGCCGGCGCCGGCGCAGCTATGTGCTCACCCGGGCCGGGCGCCAGGCGCTGGTCGGGCGCCGGCAGGAGTGGCGGACGTTCGCCTCGGTGGTCGGGGCGGTACTGGAGGCGAAGCCGTGGCCGAACCCCGCCTGATCCGCGACTACCGCACCGTCCTCGCCGCCAGGCTTCCCGCCGAGCTCGCGGAGGAGGTCGCCGACGGCCTGGAGCAGACCTACCGGCACCACCTGGCTGCCGGACGGGACCCGCAGGCCGCCGCAGAGGCCGCGGTGGCCGAGTTCGGCGCAGCCGAGACGATCACCGCCGCGATCACCGAGGTCTCACCGGCCCGCCACGCGGCCCGTATCCTGCTCGCCGCCGGGCCGCTGGTGGGCGGATGCTGGGCGCTGGTGCTCATCAACGCCCACGCCTGGACCTGGCCGGTACCGATCCTGGCCCGACTCGCCTTCGGCGCGACTCTGGCCGTCGTGATCGCGCTCCTGGTCGTCGCAGCCTTCTCCGCCCGGTATCGCACGACCGAACGCACAGCAGCAGCGGCGTTGATCGGTCTCGCCGTGCTCGATCTGACACTGCCCGGCGCCCTGGTTCTTCCGGGTGTGCTCCAGGGTTGGCCGGTGGCGCTAGCCGCAGCCCTGAGCCTTGCTCGCGCGACGTTCGCGGCCAGAGCCTGGCGGCGCATACACAGCACGTAGCCGTTTCGCAGAGCTCCGAGTTCTCGAGAAGGGCAAGCCGGATGACGGGGTCACCGACAACACCCCGAGCATCCCCGCGGTGGTCGCGGCGAAGCCGGGGCTGTGGCCCAGACCGCGCAACATGGTCACCAGCACGACTGAGCAGTGAGACCGGATCAAGGCCGGCTTTGTGACACCGGGACGATCGGCGCCGGCCCCGTCGGCCCCTCCCGGTGTCACACCTCGCCGACCAGTCCGGTCTCTAGGTTGAGAGGTTGATCACCGAGCTGAAGGGACGGCTACGAATGTCGTATCCAGAGCAGGTCTACTGGGGGGAAGCCGGCGAGGTCAGCGCACGTTTCCGTCCCGCCGACACCCCGCCGGAACTGGGAGAGCGAGGCGTCGACGCCTACGACTACCTGGCGACCACGGCCACGACCAGGGGAGAGTTCGGGCTCTACCACGTCGAGATGAGACCGAGGGCCGGCGGCCCCAAGACGCACTTCCACAAGACGATTTCGGAGTCCTTCTACATCCTCGAAGGGACGGTCCGCCTCTTCGACGGTGAGCGGTGGGTCGACGCCCGCAAAGGCGACTTCCTGCACGTCCCGCAGGGCGGACTGCACGCTTTCCGCAACGATTCCGACGAGCACGCCGAGATGCTCCTGCTGTTCACGCCGGGCGCACCCCGCGAGGAGTACTTCGAGCAAGTCGGACAACTGGCGAACGCCACGCGGGAGGAGCGGGAGGCGTTCTTCGCCAAGCACGACTCCTACTTCGTGGAGTAACCGTGACGACGTAGCCGCCGGTCATGTGACGCGCCGCGCACTCGCGGCGTGTCACAGACCGTCCGCAGGCCCGGTCTTCATGGGTGACACACCCGAATGATCGGAGTAACCGTGGCCGCCATCGAACGACAAATCTCCACCACAGTGCTGGTGATCGGCACCGGCGGCGCCGGCCTGCGCGCCGCGATAGAGCTGGCCGAGGCGGGCGTGGACGTCCTCGCGGTCGGCAAACGTGCCAAGGCCGACGCCCACACCTCTCTCGCCGCCGGCGGCATCAACGCCGCCCTGGCGACGATGGATCCCGAGGACAGCTGGCAGCAGCACGCCGCCGACACTCTCAAGGAAGGCTATCTGCTCGGCGACCCGCGCACCGCCGAGATCGTCGCCCGGGGCGCGGCTCGCGGCATAGCGGACCTGGAGCGCTACGGAATGGCCTTCGCGCGCGAGGCGGACGGGCGCATCTCCCAGCGCTTCTTCGGCGCGCACAAGTACCGGCGCACCGCCTTCGCCGGGGACTACACGGGCCTGGAGATCCAGCGCGCCCTTCTGCGACGTGCCGAGCAGTTGCGCATCCCGACGCTCGACGACGTGTACATCACCCGCCTGCTGACCCACGACGGCGGCGTGTTCGGGGCGTACGGCTTCGGACTGATCGACGGCACCCGGTACCTGGTCCACGCCGACGCCGTGATCCTCGCCGCCGGCGGGCACACCCGGATCTGGCGGCGCACGTCGTCGCGGCGCGATGAGAACACCGGCGACTCCTTTCGCCTGGCCGTGGAAGCCGGCGCACGGCTCCGGGATCCGGAGTTGGTCCAGTTCCACCCCTCCGGCATCATCGAGCCGGAGAACGCGGCCGGCACGCTGGTCAGCGAAGCGGCGCGCGGCGAAGGCGGCATCCTGCTCAACGGGCAGGGAGAGCGGTACATGCAGCGCTACGACCCGCAGCGGATGGAGCTGTCCACCCGCGACCGGGTCGCTCTCGCCTCGTACACGGAGATCAAGCAGGGCCGAGGCACGCCCCACGGCGGTGTCTGGCTAGACGTCTCCCACCTGCCCCGGCAGACGATCATGAGCAGGCTGCCGCGGGTCTACCAGACTCTGATGGACGTGCAGATGCTGGACATCACCCGGGAGCCGATCGAGGTCGCGCCCACCGCGCACTACTCCATGGGCGGGGTCTGGGTGCGGCCCGAGGACCACAGCACCGATGTGCGTGGCTTGTACGCGATCGGCGAGGCGTCCAGCGGCCTGCACGGCGCGAACCGCCTCGGTGGCAACAGCCTGATCGAGTTGCTCGTCTACGGCCGGCTCACAGGCCAAGCGGCGGCCGCCTACTCGCGGTCGCTGACCGCGCAGCCGCGCTCGGCGGTGGCGGTGGCACAAGCCCGTGCCGAGATCGACGCACTCCTGGCCGCCGACGGACCCGAGAACGTCCGGGCCCTGCAACGCGACATCCGCAACACCATGACCGAACACGCCGGCGTCGTCCGCGACGAAGCCGGGCTGCGCGCGGGGCTGACGGAACTGGAGGGGATCGAGAAGCGCATGGAGCACGTCGGGATCCACCCCGACATCGCCGGCTACCAGGATCTCGCGCACGCCTTCGACCTCAGGTCGGCGGCGCTGGCCGCCCGCGCGACGCTGGAGGCGGCGCTCGAACGCCGCGAGACCCGCGGCTGCCACAACCGCGCCGACTTCCCGGACCTCGACCCCGCGTTCCAGATCAACCTGGTGTGGTCACCGACGGCCGGCGTCACCAGGGAGCCGGTCGCCGCGATCCCGGACGAGATCGCCTCCCTCATGGAGGAGGTCTCCACGGAGGGCAAGCTCGCCGAATAGCGCCTAGATGTAATTGCGCTTGCGGTTTGTGACGCCCGGCGTCACAAACCGCCGCCCTGTCCGGTCTCAGCTGACGACACCGACCGACGTTCTTCAGGAGGCCGCCATGGACCCTCAAGGCACCCCCGCCATCGCCACGCTCGACGACCTGCGCCGCCACCTGCAATGGGCCATCGAGCTGGAGCACGCCACCATTCCCCCGTACATGTGCGCGCTGTACTCGCTGGACAAGGGCCGCAACCCTGAGGCCGCGCAGGTGGTCGGGACCGTCCTGGCCGAGGAGATGCTGCACCTCGCGCTGGCCGCGAACCTGCTCAACGCCGTTGGCGGAGAGCCGAGGCTCGACACCCCCGAGTTGCTGCCGCCGTATCCGCACCCGCTGCCGCACGGCGACCGTTCCATCGAGGTCGAGTTAGTTCCCTTCGGCTCGCGGGCCCTGGATTTGTTCCTGCGGATCGAGCAGCCCGCGAGGGCGGACGGGCCGCCGCAGGCCGACGGGTACCAGACCATCGGGCAGTTCTACGCCGCGATCGAGGCCGGTCTGCGTGCGCTGTGCGACGAACTGGGTGAGACCGCGGTGTTCTGCGGCACGCCCGATCGACAGATCGGCGAGATGCACCTGCACGGCGGAGGCGGCACCGTCATCCCGGTCCACGACTTGAAGACCGCGCTGGCCGCGCTGGCGGAGATCGTGGAGCAGGGAGAGGGCGCGGCGCGCACGGACGTGTGGGACGGCGACGTGGACGTGTTCCACCCCGAGCGGGAGGAGGTCGCGCACTTCTACCGCTTCCAGGAACTGCGGCTCGGCCGGCGCTACCAGGCCGGCGACACCCCGCAGTCCGGCCCGACCGGCGAGCCGATCGCCGTCGACCTCGACGGCGTACTGCCGATGCGGCCGAACCCGCGCACCGCCGACTATCCGGAAGGCAGCGCTATCCGGGTCGCGCAGGAGGAGTTCAACCAGACCTACAGCCTCCTGCTCTACCTGCTGGAGCAGGCCTTCAACGGCAGCCCTGGCGACATGAAGGAGGCCGTGCGCGCAATGTTCCAGCTGCGGGCGCAGGCTACGGCCCTGATGAACATGCCCACCGGCGACGGTGTGACCACGGCCGGTCCGACGTTCGAATACGTGCCGGCCGAGGCAAGGAGCTGATGCGCGGTCGCAGGAGCGTGGGGGTCCTGCCGCGTGTGCCACAAGATCCCCAGGAGGTAGGTGCGGACAATGCCGTCGGCCCACGATGAAGGGACACCAGCCGTGCCGGGCGGCGCGACAGACCTTGAGCGGGCCGTCACGGTTTTCGCCCATCTGCGGCCGCGCCTGTTCGGGATCGCCTACCGCATGCTCGGCAGCGCCACCGAAGCCGAGGACCTGGTCCAGGAGGCTTGGCCGCGCTGGCAGACCACCGATCGCAGCGTGGTCACCGACCCGGCGGCGTTCCTGTCGGCGACCGTCACCCGGCTGGCCATCAACGCGCCGCAGTCGGCACGGGTCCGGTGCGAGACCTACATCGGGCCCCGGCTGCCCGAACCGGACGGGGTGACAGTAGACTGGGTCGAGACGAACGGCCAGACCTCCGCCCTGATCAGCCACGACGGGGCCCTGTCCGGCACGATCACGGTGTGCGCTTCGGCCGAGGGCATCGACAAGGTGCTGTGGATGTTCAACCCCGAGAAGATCACCGAGCTGTCCCTGCCCGCAGGCCATGCTTTCCCAGTACGGTTCGCTGATGTCCGTGCGCCCCGACAATGACGACGCCCTCGTCCAACTCGCTGAAGCGGGCCGGTGGGGGGACGCCGTCGCACTGCGGAGTGTCCTGGCCCCGGACGTCGTCGCAATCTGCGACAGCGACGGCCTGATCCCGATGCTGGCCGAGCCCGTGTACGGCGTGGACGACGTTTCCGCCCTTCTCGCGGCGCTGCTTGGCGGCCGGCCGGACACCGAGCCGGCGATCGAGGCCGTGAACGGTCGACCCGGGCTGGTCGTACGCCGGGCCGGGAAGGCCGTCGCGGTGCTGGCCGCTCCGGCGGACGGCGCGCGGATCGGGACGCTGTGGATCGTGCTCAACCCGGCGAAGCTGCACCGGTGGGATCGGCAGCGCCCCGGAGTTGGTGAGGCCGGCAGACTTGGCCCAGGATGAGAGGGTGCACGCGGTGATCCGACCAGATAGAGGCCGATGGTGACTGATTCCGACGCCGGCGTCGAGCCGGGCGGCCCCGATGACCTGGAGCAGGCCGCGGCCGTGTTCACGAGCCTGCGACCCCGCCTGTTCGGGATCGCGTACCGTATGCTCAGCAGCGCCGCCGAAGCCGAGGACCTGGTCCAGGAGGTGTGGCTGCGCTGGCAGACCACCGACCGGCGCGCGGTGGTCAACCCGGCGGCGTTCCTGGCCACGGCGACCACCCGGCTGGCCATCAACGAACTGCAGTCTGCACGGGTGCGGCGCGAGACGTATGTCGGGCCGTGGCTGCCCGAGCCGGTCGACACCAGCGAGGACCCGTACCTCGGCGCCGAGCGGGGCGAGGCGCTGGAGTTCGCAGCGCTGTTGCTGATGGAGAAGCTTACGCCGAACGAGCGCGCCGCATATGTCCTGCGGGAAGCCTTCGACTACTCGTACGCGGAGATCGCCGACATCGTGCAGTCGACCGAGCCGGCGGTGCGTCAGCTGGTGAGCCGGGCCCGCAAGCACATGGCCGGTGAACGGCACGCCCCGGTGACCGCGGAGGCGCAGCGGAAGTTGCTGACCACGTTCCTGGACGCCGCCCGCACCGGCGACATGGCAGCTCTGGAACAGCTCTTCGCGGCCGACGCGACCAGCCTGTCCGACGGCAACGGCCGGCGCCAGGTGGCGCGCCGGGCGGTGGTCGGCGCGCAGGCGGTGGCGAAGTTCCTGGCCGCGATGTCCTGGTTCTGGGAAAGTGTCGAGACGAAGCTCACGACCATGAACGGGCAGCCCTGCGCCGTCCTGGTGGCCGGCGGGGACGTGTACGGGCTGCTCGCCATCGACGCTTCGGACGACGGCATCGAGCGGCTGCTGTGGATGGTCAACCCGGAGAAGAACGCGCAGGTTTCCGTTCCCGCCTGACCGAGGCTCCGCGGCTGGCAGCACCGTGACCGGGCCCACGCTGCCTGCACAGCGCGAGCCCGGTCTCATTTGTCAGCGGACCGTCAGCGCTTGAGCCAGTCCCGATAGGCGGTCTTCGCGATGACGGAGCCGTCCCCTTCCTTGGCGATCAGGGCGTCGCCCGAAGCCGCGGCGAACAACCCCGCGGTGTCGTCGACGATGACCGGGCGCGGGTCGCCGTGCGCGGCGAGGGTGATTCTTCCGAGTTCGTCGAGCGTGAACACCTCGGGGCCCGCGATGTTGCGGGTTCCCGTCAACGGGCTGCCGACGCTGACCTCCGCGACAGCCTGAGCCACGTCTGCGGATGCCATCGGCTGGATCAGCGTGGCCGGCAGACGGACGGCGGTCTCGTCCGAGGTCCAGGACATCGCCGCGGCCATGAACTCGAAGAACTGCGTGGCCCGGACGATCGAGTACGGGACGCGGCCAGCTTTGAGAAGGTTCTCCTGCAGCACCTTGGCTCGGTAGTACACCAAGTCCGGCACCAGGTCCGCGCCCACGATCGAAAGGATGACGGCGTGGCCGACCCCGGCCGCCTCGGCAGCCGAGGACAGGTTGTCCATGGAATGCTGGAAGAAAGCGGGCGAGGCCTCGTCGAAGGTCGGCGAGTTCGTCAGGTTGACGACGACGTCGGCCCCGGCCAGCGCCTCTGACAGGCCTTGGCCGGTCAGCAGATCCACGCCGGAGGACAGCGAGTGCGGCACCGCCTCGTGCCCGCCCTCGTTCAGGATGTTCACGACCTGCGACCCGATGAGCCCGGTGCCGCCGATGACAGCGATCTTCATTGCCTTGGTCTCCTCGTCCCAGTTCGCTTTCAGTTCGCCCGCGGGGCCCGGCGGTCCCTGCGTGCTTCCAGCTCTTCGTCGTCCACCAGAACGAGCATCGGCTGGTCCGGCTCGCAGAGCATGGTGACGACGAAGCGCACCGGGACGTCGTCGCGGCTGTTGCCGTCCTGGTAGTGGATGAACGCGGGTCCGTAGTGACGATGCGGCGGAGTGCCCGGATCGCCGGGCGGGTACTCGATGACGATCGTCATCGCGTGCGCACCAACCGGAATGAAAGGCGGGTGCGCCTCCTGCACTACGGTCAAAGCCATGAAGAGATCTCCCTGTTGAATATCTTGCACAAGCTGTGATCGAATCGCCTACTTCGCCGGGGGCGGGTTCAGCGGCAGCCACTCGTGGAGCCGGATCGTGCCGAGCTGCGCGTCGGGGCCCGGCACAAGCGTGTCCTTGTTCAGCAGGACGCCCCAGTAGCGCGCCTCCGGGTCGGTCACGACCGTGCGCGGGTCGCCGCGGAACGTCAGAGCCTTGCGGACGAACTCGTCCACGCCGAACTGCTCGGGACCGCCCACTTCGACGGTGCCGTTCACCGGGTTCCCGACCGCGACCCGGCCGACGGCGGCGGCCACGTCAGCGGAGGCCATCGGCTGGACGAGGGCGTCCGACAGCCGCACGGTGTCGCCGTGGGTGGCCTCGTCGGCGATGCCGCCGACGAACTCGAAGAACTGGGTCGCGTGCACGATCGAGTACGGCAGGCCGGAGTCCTTGATGAGCTGCTCCTGCACCTGCTTCGCGCGGAAATACCCGCTGTCTTGCAGACGGTCGGTCCCGACCACAGACAGCGCCACGTGGTGCCCCACGCTCGCGGCCTTCTCGGCGGCGAGGATGTTGGTGGTGGAGGTGCGGAAGAAGTTCATCACCGGGTTGTCCGCGAAGGACGGGGAATTGGAGACGTCCACGACCACGTCGGCGCCGGTCAGCACCTCGGCCAGCCCCTCGCCGGTCAGAGTGTCGACGCCGGTGTTCGGCGCGGCGGGAACCGCCTCGTGGCCGTGCTCCCGCAGTTTCGCCACAAGCTTCGACCCGATCAGGCCGGTGCCGCCGATGACCACGATCTTCATGATGGTGCCTTCCGTCTGCGCCCCGGCGGGTCCGGGACGTCGGTCACCAGCTGAGACCGGACACCACCGCGATCTGTGACACGGCCGGCGCCGAACCGGCCAGCACAGTTCTGTTCACGCAAGTCACAAAGGATGCCGGTGTCCGGTCTCAGCTGGCGTACCCCAGCGACCATGGAGCGATCATCTCGACCGACGTGAACTCCTTCGCCCAGCACGCCGCGGATCCGACCAGGGAACCCGCTCGCTACGGACGGAAGTTCCCAGGTCTGGAACCGCTGGACTATGCCCCGGACCTGCTGTTGTATGCCGGCGAGCGAGGAAACATCTGCGACGGCTCCACGATGCCGAACCCCGGGGGCGCAGGCGACGACGCCGTCGAGGCCGCCGGTTGGCCAGTACTGCCCCAAGCCTGATGCCGTCGCAACGACGTTCCGCCCGAACGAGCCGAACGAGCCGGAAGTGCTGGTCGGCTGGGCCGCAGGCCGCGAACGCGGCCCTTCTCGGCTGGTGGTCGGCGGTCTGCGGGTCGTCGCGTCCTCCTGGCGAGCGGGGCATCATGGGGTAAAAGTGTGTCCGAGGAGGGTGAAAACTGACCCAAAGGACGAACACCGCCCCAGGCCGCGGCGAACGACCGCTGAGTAGCCGGCGGAAGGTCGGCGTTGGTGTCAGCGTCTCTCGCGCTGGGCGTTCAGAGCGAATCGGTGGCGAAGAAGTCGAGATAGGCCGTCGCCAGCGCAACCGGGTTCTCTAGAGCGATGTTGTGTCCGGATTCGGGGATGACCACCCCTCGGACGTTCCGGGCGACACGCATCATCTGCCGGCGCATCTCATCGCCGAAGTAGACCTGACCGCCGACTGCGAGGACGGGACAGGTAAGCGGATCGGTGTACTGGTCGCGGTTCTGCTCGGCGTTGATGTCGGTGGCGCGGTACTGCTCGAGGATCGCGTGGGTTCCGCCGGGTTGCTCGACCCAGCGGGTCAGTTCGTCGATGTCGTCGTTGGTCAGGGCGCTGGGATCCCACATCTGGCGTTTCAGGAAGTACGACCAGAAGGCGCGTTCCTTGCCGGCCAGCAGCATCTCCGGGTAGTGCGGGAGGTTGAAGAAGGTGCGGTGCCAGCCTGAGCGGGGGTCGTCCGGTCTGGCCGGGGGTTCGGCGTCGACGGGCAGGCCGGCCAGGCGCGTTTCCTGGAACACCAGTTGCTCGACGCGTGGTCGGTGGAATGCCGCGACGGCGTAGGCGGTGCACGCGCCCCAGTCCTCACCGACCATCCGGAATCGCTCGAATCCCAGGTGGGTGGCCAGTGCTGCGACGTCGGCGGCCATCGTCCGGGTGTCGTATCCGCCGACCGGGCGTTCGGAGTCGCCGAAGCCGCGGCAGTCGAGCGCGATGACGGTGTGGTGCGGGGTGAGCAGCGGGATCACCTTGTGCCAGTAGTAGATGGTCTTCGGGACGCCGTGCAGGAGGATGACGGGGTCGCCGGATCCGCCGATGGCGTAGTGGATCTGGACTCCGTTCACCTCCGGGCGGCCGTGGACGAGCCGTCGGCCGCGGTGGTCGGCCATGTCATAGGTCCGGGTTGCGGTCATGATGTCCTCTGCTGAGCCGGGGCCGCGTGGCTCTGTGATGCCAACGGACCGGGGGCGATCGCGTGGGTGATACGTGGGGGTGCGGTCACGAGGTCACGAGCCCTGGTTTCGAACTCGCGATCGAGGCCGGTGTAGCGGGAATGATGCTGGGCCAGGTGTTCGGACCAAGAGGCGAGGGTGAAGGTCTCCAGGAAGCGGGATGGCTGCTGGGCGTCCTGGTAGAGCCCCCATGTCGTCGCGCCGGTCCGCCGCCTTGAACGTTCGACGTGCTGCATGGCTGCTCGGAACGCCTCGGAGGTTTCCTCGCCGACCATGTAGTCCACCAAGACCAGTACCGGTCCGTCCGATGGTGCCGGCTCGAGGGTGAGCACGGGTCCGGGCCACGCGTCGGTCGGCGACGGATCGAAGGCGTGGGCGTCGCGTCGCCGCCGATGCCAGATGACGACGGCGCTCAACAGGAGAAGTCCGGCGGCGCCGGACAGCGTGGTGCGAAGGCTTGTCCACGCGGCCACCAATCCCCACAGCAGCGAACCGAGGGCTTGGCCGCCTTGGAACACGATCAGGTAGAAGGCCAGGCCGCGGGCCCGGACCCAGGCGGGCAGCGTGATCTGCATGGCCGCGTTCAGCGTCGACAGAGCGCCGATCCACGCGGAGCCGGAGAAGACCAGCAGGGCGGCGACGATGACGGTGCTGCGCGCCGTCGCCAGGACGATCAGGGCCACGGCGAACACGGCTGTGGACCCGGCAAGCAGCTGGTCTCCGCTCATCGATCTGCTGACCTTGGGGAGCAGGAGGGCTCCGATGAGGGCGCCGGCCCCGACAGAGCCGAGCAGGAGACCGTACCCTGATGACCCCAGTCCGAGGCGTTGGGACGCGACGATCGGCAGCAGCGCCCACAGCGCCGCCGTACCGGGCGTGAACAAGGCCGCCCGGACCAGGACCCGGCGAGCCCTCGGGCTGTGCCGCACGTAGCGGCCGCCGGCGCGTAAGGCCGTTCGGACGTTCTCTCGTTCCTGTTCGGCACGAGGCGCCGACCGCACTGGCCGCCACCGCAGCAGGACCAACGCGATCCCCAGGAACGACACCGCGTTCAGCGCGAACGTCCAGCCCGCACCGGCCAGGGACACCAGGACGCCGCCGAGCGCCGGGCCGATGGCCCGTGCGGTGTTCATGTTGACCGCGCCGAGCGCCGATGCCTGAGCCAGCTGTGCCCTGGGCACCAGGCTCGGCTGGATCGCCTGCCATGCCGGTGCTGACAATGCGGCCCCGCAGCCGAGCAGGAAAGTGAGCGCGAGCAGCGCCGCGGGCGGCAGAGGCCCGGCCAGCGCCAGCACGGCGAGGAGTCCGGCGAGGCAGGCCATGGCGATCTGCGCCGTGAGCAACAGCGTGCGCCGGTCGACGAGATCGGCCAGCACGCCCGCGGGCAGTGCGAACAGCAGTACCGGGACGCCGGAGGCCACCTGCACGAGCGTGACGAGTACCGCGCCGTGGCCGACCAGCAGCCACTGTGCGCCCACGGTCTGGGTCCAGGTGCCGATGTTGGAGCCGAACTGCGCGATCCACAGCAGGC
The DNA here is from genome assembly GCF_039531675.1 of Catenulispora subtropica. Lineage (NCBI taxonomy): Bacteria > Bacillati > Actinomycetota > Actinomycetes > Catenulisporales > Catenulisporaceae > Catenulispora > Catenulispora subtropica. Next base: position 67,827 of record NZ_BAAAQM010000049.1, on the reverse strand, counting down.
GGAAGATCCGGTTGGTCAGCGGGGCCCACGCCGTGAGGCGGGCCGCGGGAGCGGCGTCACCGTCTGCCATCGAGTCCTCCTGTTCGGGGCCTTCTGAGAGTTCTGATCAGGAGGCCAGGACACCACGTCGAGGCGGTCGCCGGCATCGGGGTGCGACCCCAGTCCTGGGTCAGCGGGCCGATGAAGCACCGGACTGGGGTCTTTCCCCGGTGCGAGGGCTCAGGGCGCGATGGTGTTCTGCAAGCACTGCTTATCGACGCAGGTCACTGACACAGGAGTGCTGATGGCTTCGATGCCCGTGGCGGGTCTCAGACCCGGGTCCCCGACCGACCCGGCCGATCTGGTCGTCCGCAACGCGAAGATCTTCACCGGCGACCCGCGCCGCCCGGCGGCCGGCGCGCTGACGATCACCGGCGGGACCATCGGCGTCGTGGGCGACGACGCCGACGTCGCCGGTCACATCGGTCCGGGAACCCGCGTCCTGGACGCCTTGGGACGGCGGGTGGTGCCCGGTCTGAACGACTCGCACTGCCACATCATCAGGGGCGGCCTGCACTATGTCCTCGAACTGCGCTGGGACGGAGTGCCCTCGCTCGCCGTGGGTCTCAGGATGTTGCGAGACCAGGCGGCCCGCACTCCGGAGGGCCAGTGGGTACGCGTCGCCGGCGGCTGGAGCACCGAGAGTGTCGCCGAGCATCGGGCGCCGACGCCGGCCGAGCTGAACGCCGCGGCCCCGGACACCCCGGTCGTGGTGACGCATCTGTACCAGTTCGCGATCCTGAACCGCGCCGCCCTGCGCGCGGTCGGGATCGACCGCGACACCCCCGATCCGCCCGGTGCGCAGATCGTCCGCGGCCACGATGGCGAACCGACCGGCATGCTGCTGGCCGCGCCCGCCGCCGGGATCCTGTACGCCACCATCGGCAAGGCGCCGATGCTCGACCGGCCGCTGCAGAAGGCGTCGACACGGCACTTTCTCAGAGAGCTCAACCGGTTCGGGCTCACGTCGTTCATCGATGCGGCCGGCGGCTTCCAGAACTTCCCGGACGACTATCACGCCGTGACGGAGCTCGCTGCCGAAGGCGAGCTGACGATGCGGATCGGCTACCACCTGTTTCCGCAGACGCTGGGGCAGGAGGTGGAGGACATCCGCCGCTGGACCGGCCTGGTCCGGCCCGGCGACGGTGACGAGTGGCTGCGGTTCAACGGCGCCGGCGAGAATCTCACCTGGGCCGCGGGCGATTTCGAGAACTTCGCTCAGCCGCGGCCCGAGCTCGGCGCTTACGAGGGCGAGTTCGAGAAGGCCGTGCGGCTGCTGCTCGAGAACGGCTGGGGTTTCCGGCTGCACGCGACCTACGACGAGACGATCCGCCGTGATCTGGCGGTCTTCGACAAGCTCGCCGCCGAAGGGCTGTTCCCCGGTGCGGGCCGCTGGATGTTCGACCACGCCGAGACCGTGTCAGCCGACAGCCTGGACCGCGTCGCGGCGCTCGGGGGCTCGATCGGTGTCCAGCACCGTCTCAACTACCAGGGCGAGGCGTTCCTGAACCGCTATGGCGCGGCGGCCGCAGCCAGCGCGCCGCCGCTGGGAGCCATGCTGGAACGCGGCTTGACCGTCGCGGCCGGCACCGACGCGACGAGAGTCTCCACGTACAACCCGTGGGTCGCTCTCCACTGGCTGATCACCGGGCGCACCGTCGGAGACGTCCTGCTGCGCTCCCCGGCGAACCGCGTCGACCGGGAGACCGCCCTGGCGATGTACACCCGCGCCGGGGCCGAGCTGACCGGCGAGCAGGATGTGAAGGGCATGCTGAGCCCCGGCTTCTATGGAGACCTGGCGATCCTCAGCGACGACTACTTCACGGTCGACGAGGCCGACATCCCCTTCATCGAGGCGGCCGTCACGGTCGTCGGCGGCCGGATCGTCTACGCGACCGGCGAGTACGAGGGGCTCGCCGCGGCGCCGCCGCCGGTCGAACCCGCCTGGAGCCCGATCGCCCATTTCGGCGGCTACCAGGCGTCCGTCCGTCCGAGCCGCTCCGGGATCCGCCAGGCAGAACTGCTTCGGGACGCCGCCGCCGAGTCGGAGCTGCACCGGAAGTGGCGGATCGACAAGGGACTCACTCCGGACACGGAGACTGTTGACGGCTTCTCCGACCCCTGCTTCTCATGACGCGACGTACCGCGCGACACACCCGAGAGAGAGGTCACTGATGGACGTCGGACTGTTGCTGCTCAGAGTCGTCACCGGCCTTCTGCTGGCCGGCCACGGCATCCAGAAGGTCAGCTTCCGCCTCGGCGGCGAGGGCCTGGCCGGCGGGATCCAGGAGTTCCGCGACGACGGCTTCCGCGGCGGAGTGCTGACCGCGCTCACCGCCGGCGGCGGCCAGATCGTCGGGGGTCTGCTGTTCGTGGCCGGGGCCGCGACCCCGCTCGCGGCGGCGACGGCGATCGGCGTCATGACCGTCGCCACGACCGTCAAATGGGCCAACGGACCCTGGGCCCAGAACAACGGCTACGAGTACCCCGGCTACCTAGTCGTCACCTCGGCCGTGCTGGCCCTCACCGGATCGGGCCGATGGTCCGTCGACCGGGCGGTCACCAGCACGCCGTGGCCGACGTGGGTGGACGTCGCCGCCATCGCCCTCGGGCTCGCCGGAGGCGTCTTCACCCGTCTCGCGTTGCATCGCCCGTCCCGGGCAACCCTCCTCGGAAAGGCAGAAGCATGACATCTCAATACTCGCAGACGGCTCCCGCGAACCGTCGCGCGTTCCTCAAGACCGCTACCGCCGCGGTGACCATCCCCACCGCAGCCGCGCTGGTCGGCAGCACACTGCCCGGTACGGCCCAGGCTGCGGAGCCGACGGAGCTCCCAGACTTCGCCCCCGTCCCCGCTGGTGCGACCGGTCCCGCCCTCAACGCAGAGGGCTACTTCGTCGGCCGCATCAACGGGAACCTCTACTGGGTGACGGACTCCTACTACCAGGCCATGTTCCTGAGCACGCGAGAGGGCGTCGTCCTCGTCGACGCGCCGCCGACCATCGGGCACAACCTGCTCCGGGCCATCGCCGACGTCACCCGGGCCAACGGCCGGCCGTCCAAGGTGACGCACCTCGTCTACAGCCACAGCCACGCCGACCACATCGGCGCCGCGAACCTGTTCGGCAAGGACGTCGTGCGCATCGCCCACAGCGAAGCCCGCAGGCTGCTGCTCCGGGACGCCGACCCGAACCGGCCGATCCCGACCGTCACCTTCGACGACCACTTCGACCTGCATGTCGGCGGCGAACGCCTGCAAATGGCCTACCACGGCCCCAACCACTCGCCGGACAACATCTTCATCCACGCGCCCGACCACGCGACGCTGATGGTCGTGGACGTCCTGTATCCCGGCTGGGTGCCGTTCAAGAACCTGGCCGTGTCCCAGGACATCCCGGCCTGGGTCAAGGCCCAGGACGTCGCGATGGGCTACCCGTGGCAGACGCTGGTCGGCGGCCACCTGGGCCGCCTCGGGGTCCGCGCCGACGGTGACGTCCAGAAGCAGTACATCGCCGACCTCACAGCCAGCACGAAGGCAGCGATGTCCCTGGACCCCACGCCGTACTTCGAGAAGTACGGCCAAATGGGGAACTCCTGGGCGATCTTCAAGACCTACCTCGAGGCCGTCGCCGAGCAGGCCGCGGCGCCCGTCGTCGCGAAGTACACCGGTGTGCTGGCCGCCGCTGACGTATTCACCACCGACAACTGCTTCGCGATGCTCGAATCGCTGCGGATAGACGCCGGGATCCTCGGTCCGTTCAGCACCCGTCCATAACCCAACCGATCCATGGGGCCCTCAGCCGTGCGGCTGGGGCCCCACGTGGTTCACGCCTGTCCGGCCGCCTTCGCGGCGACGCCGAGGACGTCGGCGAGCTGCCTGCGGGAGGTGATGTCGAGCTTCCGGAACACCTTGTTCAAGTGGTACTCGACGGTGGATGTGGTGATGAACAGCCGAGAGGCGATCTCGGTGTTGATGGATCCACCGGCGGCCAAAGTGGCGACCTGCTTCTCTTGCGGCGTCAGACCATAGTCGGCCCCCGCACTGCGCTTGCGGGCGTGCTCGCCGGCGGCCAGGAGCTCGAGACGGGCCCGTTCGGCGAAGCCGGCCGCCCCCATGTCGGTGAACATCTCGTAGGCCTTCCGAAGCTGTGTTCGCGCGTCGGCACGACGCTCACGACGGCGTAGCCACTCGCCGTAAAGCAAGTGCGCCCGGGCGAGATCGGTGACGACCTTGGTACTCCTCAGATACTTCAAGGCGTCCTCGTAGAGTCCTTCGGCCTCGTCGTCCTCGGCCGTCAAAGCCCTGGAACGGGCGAGAAGGCCGAGCGCCCACGGTGTCCCGCTGAGCGGCGCGCGTTCGGTCAGCCGGGCCAGCGCCGCCGAAGCCAGCACCGGGTCGCCGGCTCGGACCGCGGCTTCGATCACATCAGGGAGCAACCGATTGCTCAGCCCCAGCATGTCGCTCTCGTATGCGAGGCGCGCCCACGCCAGCGCCTCCGGATACCGCCCGGCGCCCAGCTCCAAAATGGTCAGCGAATAGTGCGCGTAGCAGGCCATCATCGCGTAGCCGAGTCGCTCTCCCCACGTGTGGATCGCAACGTCCGCGCCGGCCCGCAGGTCCGTGTCACGGCCCTGCCATGCTCGCAGTTCCACGCGGTGTGACGCGCCGAACGGCATGTTGGCAACCGACACGTAGAGGTCGTCCGATTCGTCGTAGCAGGATTCCGCGCCGCTGAACCGACCGGCCCAGATCTCGGAGGCGGCGAGGCCGTGGAGCACCAGGGCGAGAGAGTGGACGGCGCCTCGTTCGCGACTGACCGCGATGAAACGTCCGTTCACGGCCCGGTGGGCGTCGTCGTCCCAGAGGTCGTCGGCGCCGAGCATGACGAGGGGCGCGATCGGCATGCCGGTGTCCACCAGATCGCTGGTGCGCAGGGCTTCGACTGCGGCCCGGAGCTTCGGTACCGCTGGCGCGTAGCCTTCGGCGAGGCGTGTGCAGTAGGCGTCGATCACCAGATCCGAGACGGTCGGGGGCCGTGACGGGTCCCAGGGCATGGCGAGTGCCCGGCGGGCTAGTTCGTCGAGCGTCATGCCAACGGTGTGTTCCCGCGACATCATCGCCGCGGAGAGCGCCTCGAAGACCATGTCGCGCGCCAGCGGTTCGTCGTGGTCGATGACGTCTTGCGCGGCGGCCATCAGGATCGCCGGCGCCGTCGCGACCCGTCCGTCAAGCCATTCGATCGCCGCACGCAGCCGTCGGGCCGTGGCCCGCGCCGTCGGGGTGCCGGGCTCGGACTCGGCTTGGTCGAGCACGGATCGGGCCATGGCGCTGTCGCCGATGACGAGATGGGCCTGTGCGGCGATGAAGTACCGCTCGGCGCGGGTGTGCGGAACGGGGGTCAGCTCGGCCGCCCGGACCAGGAAGGTCGCCTGCGCGGCATAGCCGCCGCGGACCCTCGCACGCTCCGCCACCCGTGCCAGTTCCCCGGCGACTTCTTCGTCGAGGCCGATGACCGCCTCGGCCAGGTGCCACGCCCGTCGGTCGGGTGCCGATTCGCGGTCGGTCGCGCCGGCGAGAGCCTGGTGAACACGCCGTAGTTCCCCCGGCGCGGCTCCGGAATGCACCGCCGAGCGGATGAGCGGGTGGCGGAAGGCGGGGTGGGGATGCGTGGTGACGATTCCGCCCGCGACGGCCGCGTCCAGGGCCTGTGCCGACAATCCGAGGGATCCCGCCGCGAGCCACAGGACGACCGGATCGTCGGAGGGCGCGACGGCCAGGAGGAGCAGAAGCGACCTCGTCTCCTGCGGCAGGGAGTCCACCTGACGTTGGAAGTGTGCTTCAAGCCTCGGGCCGAGAGGCAGTGGGGCTGCGGCCACAGCGCCGCGCGCCAGGTCTGCGGCGAACTCACTCAGTGCGAGCGGGTTGCCGCCGGCATCGGCGACGATCCGGGAGATCACGGAGGCGTTGTGTGGCCTGACCGGACTCGGTGCGGGACGGCTCGTGCTCTGCCGGGATGCGCGGGGCGAATCTTCTGCGGCGGACGCGGACGGCGCGACGGCCAGGGAGATGAGAAGACGAGTGGCATCGGCGTCGGACAGCCCGGTGAGACGGATCGCCGGCAGTCCATCGAGCGGTGAGGCACCGGGTCCTCCGTCCCGCACACAGAACACCAGGCCGATGCCGTCAGCGTGGAGTCGGCGACCGACGAAGGCCAACGCCTCAAGGGATTCGCGGTCCAACCATTGCGCGTCGTCGACGAAACACATCAGTGGTCCGTCGCGCACGACTTCCGACAGGAGGGTGAGGGTTGCCAGGCCGATCCGGAAACGATCGGCCGGTGAGGCCGCGACCAGCCCGAACGCCGAGCCGAGCGCCTCCCGCTGCGGGTCGGGGAGCCGGTCCAGGCGATCCAGGAAGGGGAGCACCAGCCGGTGCAGCGCGGCGTACCCGAGTTGGGACTCGGTCTCGACGCCGGTGACGCGCGCCACCTGCAAGTCACCCGCGGCCTCGGCGGCGTACCTCAGGAGCCGGGTCTTGCCGATGCCGGCCTCGCCGGAGACCACCAGGACTCCGCTCAAGCCCTGACGAACACGCTCGAGGAGCTCATCGATGGTCCGGCACTCCTCGTCCCGGCCCAGAAGCTCCGACGGCTCAGACGCTCGGTATGAGCGAACACCGCGTTGGCGGGCAGAGGAAACCGAGGCGCTCATATGTGTGACGGTAGAAGATCGGCAACGGGCGTCGCGAGCGTCACATGACGGTGGCACCGCCGTCGAGCTGATCGCCTTCGGCCAGCTCAGGGGCCAGGTGAAGGGTCGCGGCCAGTTCGGAGCGCGACGCGACCCCCAGTTTGGGGAAGATGCGGTGCAGGTGGGAGCTGATCGTCCGGTGCGAGAGATACAGCTTCTGGCCGATCTCCCGATTGGTCAGGCCGCCCGCGGCCATCTGCGCGATCTGGAGTTCCTGCGGCGTGAGCTGATCGCGCGCGTCGAGGTTGCGGCTCCGGCTCGTCTCGCCGGAGGCTCTGAGTTCTTGACGGGCCCGATCGCTCCACGCGATGACGCCGAGAGCATCGAATGTTTCCCGAGCGGCCCGCAAATGCGGCCGGGAATCGGCGGCCCGGCGCTGGCGGCGCAGCCATTCGCCGTACGCCAGCTGTGTACGTGCCCTGATGAACGGCCAGCCTGCCAGATCGGCGTTCAGCGCGGCCGTGTAAAGCTGTTCGGCCTCGTCGTCGTCGGCCAGGAGCGCGCGGGCGAAGCGGATGCCGGCGTGCAGAACGGGTGACGGCGTCCTCAGCGCGGCGGACTCCATCTCCTGCATGATCTCCGAGATCGCAGCGGCTTGGCCGCAGTGGGCGGCCGCGTCGACCAGGTCCGCGATCGCGAAGCACCGCAGTGCCACTTGATAACACGGGTCGGCGGGATCGTGCAGGCGGCGCAGCTGGGTATACGCCTCATCGAACCGGCCCGCGCCGAGTGCCGCCAGTCCGCGCGCCATCTGGGTCCGGGCCAGGACCGGCCGCGCTCCGACCGACAGCCCGGCCTGTTCGGCCTCCGCCGTCAGCACCCGGACCCGGTCCCCATCTCCGCGCAGCGCCGCGATCGCCGCTTCGATCGCGCGTATCAGACCATAGAGGTACGGCTGGGTCGTCTCCCGCGCCAGCCGGCTGGACTCCTCGGCGGCGGGGATCGCCACGCTCAGGTCGCCGAGCTGTGCGGCACTGGACGCCTCCGCCCCGACCGCGCGGGCCAGCAGTCCCAGCCGGCCCTGGGACCGCAGGCCGGCCGCGGCGGCGGCGGACAGCCGCTGGGCCAGGTCGAACGAGCCCACCATGAGCGCTCCGGTCCCCAACATCCGGTCCGTCCTGGCGTCCCGGCCGGGGGTCGCCACGATCCGGTTCAGCCGTTCGATCACCACCGCGCCGCGGTCGATCGGGGCCGCGTAGGCGAGGATGGCCAGCAGCCACGGATCGTGCTCGTCCAAGGCCAGGCTCTCGGCGATGTCGACGACGCGCTGCCGGGCGCCGATCCCCGGTTCCGTCCAGAAGCAGCGCTGGGCCGCGCTCCACAGGATGCGGACGGCCAGTTCGCGATCGCCGTCGGCCGCGACCGTCTCGGCGAGTTCGGCCAGGGCCACCGTGTCGGCGGTCCGGCCCCGCAGGCCTTCGTCGAATCCGCCGCGCAGCCACACCACCCGTGCCCACTGTTGCGCGGTCAGGTCCGACCGCGAGGCTTCGTCCAGAAGGCTCGTCACCAACCCGCGGCCGCCCAGCTCGACGGCGAGTTCGGCGGCCCGCAGCAGGCGGTCCGCCCGTAACCCGGGATCCTGACTGAGCCGCGCGGCGTGGTCGAGCGCGATGACAGCGGCTCCGATCGCGCCCCGGTGCTCCGCACGTGCCGCGGCGGCGTGGAGCTGGGCGGCGACCGATTCGTCGGGGAGCGCGGTGGCCGCGGCCAGGTGCCAGATGCGACGGTCCTCCTGGTCGGCGAGGACGTCGGCCAACGCGGCATGGGCCGCGTAACGCTCCGGCAGACTCATGCTCTGGTGGATCGCCGAGCGCATGAGCGGATGCCGGAACCGGATCTCGCCCCGGTCCACGTCGATCAGTCTCGCGGCGATCGCCGGCGTCAGGTCACCCGGGCCGGCTTCGCCGTCGGCGACGCGGGCCAGGGCTTCCATCGTCTCGGTCAGCGAGGAGCTGTCGTTGAGCGCCGCGACCTGGAGCAGCATTCGAGTCGGTGCCGGGAGCCCGGAGAGGCGGATCGTGAACGCCCGCTCGAGTCGCTCGGTCAGGGGAATCCAGGGTGCCGGGGCCGAAGCGCCCTCGGCCGTCGTGGCCGCGGTGCGCGGGAGTTCGGTCAAGGCCAGCGGGTTGCCGGCGGCCTCGGCCAGCAGCCGGCGGCGCAGCGCCGGATCCAGGCCGGGCGCATGGGCGTCCAACAGGGCTCCCGCCGCATCGGGGGCCAGTGGCGACAGGATCAGCTCGGGCAGTTCGGCGTCGACCAACAGTGAGGAGAATCCCTCGCGCGCGGCGGCCAGCAGGATGATCGGCTCCGACTCCAGCCGGCGGGCGACGAAGGCCAGGACGTGCGAGGTGGAGATGTCCAGCCAGTGCGAGTCCTCCACGACCACGAGGACCGGTGTCTTCGCGGCGGCCTCGGCGATCAGGTTCAGCACGGCCAACCCGACCAGGAAGACGTCCGGGGCGGCCGGGCCCGCGCCGCCGAGTGCCGCCTCCAACGCGGCGCGCTGCCGGTCGGGGATCAGGACGGTTCTGTCTCGGATCGGATAAAGCAGCTGCTGCAGGCCGGCGTAGGGGAGGTGCGTCTCGGTCTGTACGCCCGAGGTCGTCAGGACCCGCATTTCGGATGATGTGGCGCGACCGGCCGCGTAGTCGAGCAGAGCGGACTTCCCGACACCCGCTTCGCCCCGCAGCACGAGAGCGGCTCCGCGCTCAGGGGCGTTCGTGATGAGGCCCCTGAGTCGCCTCGTCTCCACTGCCCGACCGACCAGTGCCACAAAGCCCCCTGTGAGGTTAGGCCGGCGCACGTCGCCGAGTGCACAAGCATAGTCGATCATGCGGTTGTCCAAGCCCCGGCCGGCAGTTGGGGCTGGTCGCGCACCCCAGTGCCTCCGCTGGTGGGAACGGGCCCCGGAGGACTGGGGTCTTTCCCCGGTTCGAAGGCTTCCACCTGCGTGTTCTGCTGATCCGGCACCGACAGTCCACTCCCGGCCAGCCGCATCGAGAGGTCGCCATGACATCACCGATCCCCGTCATCTTCATTCACGGACTGTGGCTGCACGCCACGTCCTGGGAACCTTGGATCGACCTGTTCGGGCGCGAGGGCTACGCCCCGTCCGCACCGGGCTGGCCCGGCGACCCCGACACCGTCGAGGAGGCTCGCGCCAACCCCGAGAGCATCGCCGACCACGGCATCGACGACGTCGTCGAGCACTACGCCGCGATCATCAGGGAACTGCCGGCCCCGCCCATCCTGATCGGGCACTCCTTCGGCGGCATGATCGCGCAGAAGCTGCTGGGCCAGAACCTGGCCGCCGCGGCGGTCGCGATCGACGCCGCCCAGATCAAGGGCGTGCTCCCGCTGCCGCTGTCGGCGCTGCGCGCCACCTTGCCGGTCTTCAAGAACCCGGCGAACAAGCACCGTGCCGTGTCGCTGACCGCCGAGCAGTTCCGCTTCGCCTTCGGCAACGCGCTGACCGCTGAGGAATCCGACGCGCTGTACGAGCGCTGGACGATCCCCGCCCCGGGCAAGCCGCTGTTCGAGGCGGCCGCGGCCAACTTCAACCCGCACTCGCCGGCCAAGGTCGACACCGCCAACGCCTCGCGCGGGCCGCTGCTCCTCATGACCGGCGGCAAGGACCACACCGTCCCGGAGGCGGTCACCCGCGCGACGCTCAAGCAGTACCGGCATTCCGAAGCGGTCACCGACATCACCGACTTCCCCGACCGCGGGCACTCGCTGACCATCGACAGCGGTTGGCGCGAGGTGGCCGACACGGCTCTGAACTGGCTGCGGCAGCAGAGCCTGTGACCATGGACATGCACCTGACAGGCAAGACCGCGGTCGTCACCGGTGCGAGTCGTGGCATCGGACTGGCCGTCGCCCGCGCCTTCGTCGCGGAAGGCGCGCGGGTGGTGGCCGGGGCGCGGGAAGTCACCCCTGAAGTGAAGGCGCTCGCCGACGAGGGCGAGGTCCTCGCGGTCGAGGTGGACCTGACCGCGCCGGACGGTCCAGCCGAACTGATCGCGGCCACCGTCCTCGCCTTCGGCGGCCTGGACATCCTGGTCAACAACGTCGGGGCCGTCCGGCCGCGGGTCGACGGCTTCCTGGCCGTGACCGACGACGACTGGTCCGCGACGCTGGCGGTCAACTTCCTGGCCGCCGTGCGCACCACCCGGGCCGCGCTACCGCACCTGATGGAGCGGGGCACGGGGGCCGTCGTCACCGTCAGCTCCGTCAACGCCTTCCTGCCCGACCCGCTCGTCATCGACTACAGCGCCGCCAAGGCCGCGCTGTCCAACTTCTGCAAGTCGTTGTCCAAGCAGGTCGGCCCGCACGGTGTCCGCGTCAACACCGTCAGCCCCGGACCGGTCAGCACCGGTCTGTGGCTGGCCGACGAGGGCGTGGCGGCGACCGTCGCGCGAGCCACCGGCGCCACCGCCCGGGACATCGCGCAGCGAGCCGCCGGTGACGCCGTCACCGGCCGGTTCACCCGTCCCGAGGAGGTCGCCGACCTCGTCTTGTACTTGGCGAGCGATCGAGCCGCCAACATCACCGGGTCCGACGTCGTCATCGACGGCGGCCTGGTCAGCACCCTGTAAGGCACATCCCTCAACACCTGGAGACGCTTGTGAAGCACCTTCATGCCGTTTTCCGGCCGGGCGTGATGCTCGGCCTCGCCGTGGCCTCGGCGTTCGGGCTCGCGGCCAGCACGATCACGACCGGGACCGCGCAGGCCGCGACGACGTCATCCGCTGCCGCTTCGGCCGCCGAACAGCTGCCGTCCGGGTTCAGCGAACACAAGGTCGCGGTCGGCGGGATCGGCATCGACTACGTGATCGGCGGCCACGGCCCGACCCTCGTCCTGTTGCACGGATACCCGCAGACCTGGTACGAGTGGCGCGACATCCTCCCGACGCTCGCCCAGCACTACACCGTCATCGCGCCCGACCTGCCCGGCGCGGGCCGCAGCGACGCCCCGGCCACCGGCTACGACAAGAAGGACCTCGCGGCCGACATCCACGGGCTGCTCGCCGAGATCGGGCACGACAAGGACATCCGGCTGGTCGGCCACGACATCGGCACGATGGTGGCCTACTCCTACGCGGCCGCCTATCCGCGGGACGTCACCAAGCTGGTGCTCAGCGAGGCACCGATCCCCGACTCGAGCATCTACTCCTTCCCTTCGCTCACCGCCGACGGCCCGGGCGCCTGGCACTTCGGGTTCTTCGCCCTCACCAACAACCTCCCCGAGAACCTCATCACGGGGCGGGAATCGCTGTGGGTGGACAAGTTCATCGACGACCTCGAAGTCGTCAAGGGCGCCGTCACACCGGACGACGTCGCGGTGTTCGCCGGCTACCTGAAGGACCCCGCGCACCTGGAGGCGAGCTTCCAGTGGTTCCGGACCCTGCCGCAGGACATGGCGAACGACGCCGAGTACCAGAAGACCAAGCTCACCATGCCGGTGCTCGCGATCGGAGCCTCCGGCAGCCTCGGCAGCTTCGTGCCCGACCAGGTCAGCCAGTACGCGACCGACGTCACCGGCGTCGTCGTCCCGAACTGCGGCCACTGGATGTACGAAGAACGCCCCGCAGAGATGGCCCACATCCTTCTCACCTTCCTGAAGGGAAACAAATGATTCCGCCCTTCCCCAAAGACACGGCTCCGCAAAGCGACTCCGAACCCTTCTGGTTCCTGGGCGGCCGAAGCCGGATCCTCGTCCCCGGCAGCACGACCAACGGCGCGCTGAGCGTCATGGAGTTCCTGGACACGGCCGGCCACGCGCCCCCCAGCCACGTCCACGAGGACGAGGACGAGGTCTGGATCGTCCTGGACGGCGAGGTCTCCTTCTTCGTCGCCGACAAGCGCCTCGATCTGCACGCCGGCCAGATCGCCCACGGGCCGCGCGGGGTTCCGCACAGCTACCTCGTCCGCTCGGAGACCGCCCGGCTGGCCGTCGCCTTCGCGCCGTCCTGCATCGAGGAGTGGTTCAGCGCCAACGGCACCCCCGCCACGCCGCTCGACGAGGTGCCCGCCGCCTTCGACATCGGGAGCATCGTCGCCTCCGCAGAACCCTTCCACCTGCGCGTCGCCGGCCCGCCGCCGACCGCCTGACCCGAGAAAGGCTCCACCATGCTCGAAAACCCGCCATCCGCGGCGCACCCGGGCCGCTGGGCCCGTAAGCGGGTCGCGATACCGGCCGTCCTCGCCGTCGCGGCCCTCGTCGCCCCGGCCGTCGCCTCGGCTTCGGCCGCACCGGACCCCCATCCGGCCGCCGCCGCGGCGACGCGACACGGCCCCAAGCCCACGGTCGTCCTCGTCCACGGCGCGTTCGCCGACTCCTCCAGCTGGAACGGCGTCATCGCCCGCCTGGAGCGCGACGGCTACCCGGTCATCGCGGCGGCCAACCCGCTGCGCGGACTGGACAGCGACTCGGCCTACGTCTCCAGCATCCTGAGCACCATCCCCGGACCGGTGATCCTGGTCGGGCACTCCTATGGCGGCGCGGTCATCACCAACGCGGCCGTCGGGCACGCGAACGTCAAAGCCCTGGTCTACATCGCCGCGTTCGCTCCGGACCAAGGCGAGAGCGCGCTCGGGCTGACCGGGCTGAACCCCGGCAGCCAGCTCGGCGCGGCGCTGGTCGTCCGGCCGTACGCCGTCACCGGCGGCGGCGGCGCGGACGGCTACGTTGACCAGACCAAGTTCCGCGAGGTCTTCGCCGCGGACGTTCCGGCGCCCACCGCCGATCTGATGGCGGCCGAACAGCGCCCGGTGGCGCTGGCCGCCCTCCAGGGCGCCAGCGGCGTTCCGGCCTGGAAGACCGTGCCGTCCTGGTACCTGGTCGCCGGGGCGGATCAGGCGATCCCGGCCGCGACCGAGAAGTTCATGGCCGAGCGCGCCGATGCGCACACGGTCGTCATCCCGAACGCCTCCCACGCGGTCATGGTGTCCCACCCCGACAAGACCGAGGACCTCATCGTCGCGGCGGCTGACGCGACCGGCTGACGTGTTCGACCGGCACCACGGCGGGGTCGCGTCGCCGATCGGCGACGCGACCCCGCGCCATGATCCGTCACCCATCGAAAGGACCGCAGTTCATGGAAACACCCGTCAACGTCGCCGTCATCTACTACTCGGCCACCGGCAGCGTCTTCCAGCTGGCCAAGGCCGCGGCTACCGAGGCCGAGAAGGCCGGCGCCCACGTACGGCTGCGCAAGGTCCGCGAACTGGCGCCCGAGGAGGCGATCGCCACCAACCAGGGCTGGTCCGACCATGTCGCGACCACCCAGCACATCGGCGAAGCCGCTCTGGGCGATCTGGAGTGGGCCGATGTGATCCTGTTGGGCTCGCCGACCCGGTTCGGACTGCCGGCCGCGCAGCTCAAGCAGTTCATCGACACCACGGGACCGCTCTGGGGCCAGGGCCGACTCGTCGACAAGGTCGGCTCCTCGTTCACGTCCACCGCCACCGCGCACGGCGGCCAGGAGTCCACCATCCTCGCGATGAACAACACCTTCTACCACTGGGGCTGCGTCATCGTCCCGCCCGGCTACGCCGACCCGATCCAGTTCCAGGCGGGCAATCCGTACGGCGCCAGCCACATCTCGAACAACGGTGCGGTCCCGCCCGGCGCGACGGAGCTGGCCGCCGTCGAGTTCCAGACCCGCCGCGCCGTCCAGATCGCCGAAGCGCTCCGGCGCGGCCGCTACAGCTGACTGTCGGGACTTGGAGCACTGATGAATGAGACCCGCGACCACGGTCCGCTGCCCGTTCTGCTGCTCAGCCTGACCGTGATGACAGGACTGGTCGACGCCTTCAGCTATCTGGTCCTCGGCCACGTCTTCGTCGCCAACATGACCGGCAACGTGCTCTTCGCAGGCTTCGCCCTCACCGGCACGGGTGGCATCGGCGGCATCTCCTGGCCCGCGACGCTGCTCGCGGTGGCGGCGTTCGCCATCGGTGCGGCGTTCGGCGGGCGATGGGGACTGACACGCAAGCCGCACCGGGGCCGCCTGCTCGCCGAGGCCGTCATCGCTCAGGTCGTCCTCATGACCGCGGCCGCGTTCGTCGCGACCGTGGCGGCTGTGGGAGACACCCCGGTCCGTTTGGCCCTGATCGCTCTGCTCGCCGTCGCCATGGGCATCCAGAACGCGATCGTTCGACGGCTGGCCGTCCCCGACCTGACCACCACGGTCCTCACCTTGACGGTGACAGGCTTGTTCGCCGACACGATGGCCCCCGAGGTACGGCTGCGCCGCATCGCCGGCGTCGTGGCCATGTTCGCCGGTGCCGCGGGCGGCGGCGCGCTTCTGCGCTGGGCGACGGTGTCCGCACCGCTGTGGGCGGCCGCCGCACTTCTCATGGCCCTGGCGTCATCCTCGCTTGTCCTGGCTCGCCGTACGTCGGCGACCACATGGCGTTGAGAAAGGGAGGTTCAATCACATGAAGCCGGCAAGGGTGCGGCCGATCGCCGCGCTATGGGAGTGGCAGGCGTCCGCAGCCTGTCGTGGCCTGGCAAGCGACCGGTTCTTCTCCCCGCAAGGGGAGCGGGGAGCGGCGCGAGCGGAACGGGAGAGGTCGGCTCGCGAAATCTGTGAGGGCTGCGTCGTCCGCGACGAGTGCGCCCGGTTCGCAGTGGAATCCGGCGAGCAGCACGGAGTCTGGGGAGGTGTCACCGGCCGCGAGCGTGAGGCTCAGCGACAGCGGTCTCGCTCATGACAGACCGCAACTGCCGCCGAGACGTGACGTCCAACTTCCGGAACACCTTGTTGAGGTGGTACTCGACGGTCGACTGGGTGATGAACAAGCGCGTCGCGATCTCGGCGTTCGTCGCCCCCTCGGCCGCCAGTCTCGCGATCCGCCGTTCCTGCGGTGTCAGATCATGCTCGGTCTGCTCAGCCCGCTTCCTGGCGTGCTCGCCGGTGGCCAGCAGCTCGACCCGGGCGCGTTCGGCGAAGACCGCCGCGCCCATCTCCACGAACATCTCGTACGCGGTCCGCAACTCGGCCCGGGCGTCGGCGCGGCGCCTGCGCCGACGCAGCCACTCGCCCCGAAGCAGGTGGGTCCGCGCCAGCTCCGTCCGCACCCGCGTACGGCCGAGCAGGAGCACGGATTCCGCGAAGAAGGCCTCGGCGTGGTCGTCGTCGGCCATCAGGGCCCTGCTGCGGGCCAGCAGCCCCAGCGCCCAGGGCGTGCCGGCCAGCGGTGCCCGCTCCTCCAACCGTCGCAGGGCGTCCTTCGCCGTGCGGTGGTCGCCGCTGCGCACAGCGGCCTCGACGAGGTCCGGCAGCACCCGCGGCACCGCCCCCGCGTTGTCGTTGTCGAAGGCCACGCGCGCACAGGCCACGGCTTCGGCGTAGCGCCCAAGGCTGATCTCCAGCACGGTCAGGCAGTGCCGCGCCCAGTCTCCGAGTCCGCCGTGCGCATGGCGTGTCACCAGGTCGCGGACCAGCTCGTCCGCGGCAGCCCGGGCCTGCGCCTCTTGGCCGCTCCACGCCATGAGCTCGACCCGGTAGGCCGAGCCGGGCGAGCGCTGACCGATGACGGCCGCCAGGTTCTCGGCCTCGTCCAGGCAGGCCGTGGCCGCGGCGAACCGGCCGGCCCGCAGCTCCCACGAAGAGCGGGCCACCAGCGTGAACCGCAGCGCGCCCCACGCGCCGATGCGGCGCTCGTGCGCCTCGGCGAGCAGGGCCGCCTCGTGCCCGCCGACGTCGTCCCAGATCTCCTCGGCGGCGTAAAAGGCCAGTGTCGCCGGGCGTACGCCCTGTTCGATCACGTCGCGGCTCCGGCCCGTCGCCGCCAGCGCCTCCCGGAGCACCGGCACCGCCTGCGGGTAGTCGCCGTCCATGCGCAGCGCGAACCCCCGAAGCAGGAGATCGGCGCTGGTCGACTCGGCAGACCGCACGGCCGGCGAGGACAGGACCGCCGCGCTGAACCTCTTCGGCGCGACCGGATCGTGCTCGCCGCACAGCGCCGCGAGAAGCGCTTCCATCAGGATCGACCGGGCCAGGGCGGGATCGGCGTCGGCGACGATCTCGGCGGCGGCCAGCAGCCGCACCAGGACGCCGGTCATCCGTTCGAAGTAGATGTCGGTCGTCGCCCCGGTGTGCAGCGCCCGGGCCCGCAGCACCGGATCGCCCGCGGCCAGAAACGGTTCGGCCTGCTCGAGCAGGGCCTGCGTGGTGGCCGAGTCCCCGAGCAGCAGATGGGCACGGGCAGCCTCCACGAGCCGGAGCGCCCGGCCGGTGACCGACAGCTGCGCCGCCTTGGCCAGCAGCGCGGCCCGCTCGGCGTAGCCGCCCCGGACACGCGCCAGCTCCGAGGCCGCATCGAGTTCACCGGCCACCTCGTCGTCGAGCCCGATCGTCGCCTCGGCGCGGTGCCAGGCCCGGAGTTTGGGGCTGCGGACCGGATCGCTGGCCGCGGCGAGCGCCGCGTGGACACGACGGCGTTCGGCGGCGCCGGCCCCGCGGTATACGGCCGACCGGATCAGCGGATGGCGGAACTCGACATGCCGGCCACGGGTGATGACGCCCGCTGATATCGCCGCGTCGGTGGCGTCGGCGGGCACGCCGAGGTCACCCGCGGCGCGCCACAGGAGCACCGTGTCCTGCGGCGGTGCGGTCGACAACAGGACAAGGAAGGTCCGGGTATCGTCGGGAAGCCCTTGGATCACCCGGCCGAAGTAGTGTTCCAGGCTGGTTCCCACCGGGAGCGGCTCAAGCAGCGGCGCGGTCCCGGCGAGGTGGGCCGGGCTGAGCGCGTCCGCGCTCTCGATCAGCGCCAGTGGGTTGCCGCCGGTATCGGCGACGATGCGCGCCGCCACGCCCGGATCCAGCCGTCCGGCGACGTTCCGCCCCAGCAGTTCGTGCGCGTCGGCGTCGCTCAGGCCGCCGACCGGCAGCACGGTGAACCCTTCGAAGGCCCACGGTCCCGGCTGGTCGTCGCGGTCGGCGAGGACCAGGCCGATCGCGTCGGCGCCGAGGCGGCGGCCGACGAACGCCAGCGCGTCACGGGACTCGCGGTCGAGCCAGTGTGCGTCGTCGACCAGGCACAGCAGCGGCCGCGACGAGGCCGCGCCGGACAGCAGCGTCAGAGCCGCCATGCCGACGAGGTGGCGGTCGGCCGGCGGGCCGGCGCGCATTCCGAACGTCGAGGCGAGGGCCTCGCGTTGCGGAGCCGGCAGCGTACCGAGCTCGTCCAGGAACGGACGCAGCAAGCCGTGCAGGGCCGCGAAGCCCAGGCGTGCCTCGGACTCGACCCCCGCGGCGCGGACGACGCGCAGGCCGGTCTCCATCTCGGCCAGGTGGTCCAGCAGCCTGGTCTTGCCGATGCCGGTCTCGCCGACCAGCACCAGCGCCGTGCTCCTGCCGTCGCGGACACCGGCCGACAGATCAGTCAACACCCGCAGTTCTTCGTGCCGGCCGGTGAGGGGAACCCGGCGGGATGGGGCTCCGGCCGGAATGTGCTCAGCCATCCCCTCCAGCGAACCAATGAGAACCCTTGAAGCGCCCTAGGGTCGGACCCTAGTCCGGGCGTTCAGACGGCTACGGCTGACCGGGCCGCAGCGTCTCATCGAGCTGCCGGCGGGATGATCGATATCACCTCGCGCAGGCGCAGCATCGGTTGTTCCCTGGGGTGTTTCCCCGGTGCGAACAGGGAGCGCACGACGCAAGGCTGGTGAGGCCGGCATTCGCCGGTCCACTGGAGGAGGCTGAGATGTCGTACGTCAAGGTGGGCACCGAGAACGGTGCCGACATCAACATCTACTACGAGGATCACGGGCAAGGACAGCCGGTCGTACTCATTCACGGATATCCGTTGGACGGGCACTCGTGGGAGCGGCAGCACCGGGTCCTGCTCCAGGCTGGGTACCGCGTCATCACCTACGACCGACGCGGCTTCGGCCGGTCCAGCCAACCCGCCGTCGGGTACGACTACGACACCTTCGCCGCCGACCTCGCGGCGCTGCTCGACCACCTCGACCTGACCGGAGTCCTCCTGGTCGGCTTCTCGATGGGAACCGGTGAAGTCACCCGCTACCTCAGCGCATACGGGTCGGATCGGGTGCGCAAGGCCGCGCTGCTCGGCGTGGTGCCGCCATTCCTGCTGAAGACCGACGACAACCCGCAGGGCGTCGACGCCCAGGTGTTCGAGGGCATCAAGGCCGCCATCGTCGCCGATCGGTACACCTACTTCGAGGGCTTCTTCAACAACTTCTACAACGTGGACAAGCTGGCCCCCGAGCGGATCAGCGAGCGGGCGTGGCAGGCCAGTTTCAACGTCGCCGTCGGCGCTTCGCCGTTCGCCACCTATGCCTGTGTCGACACGTGGCTGACCGATTTCCGTGACGACCTGCCGAAGATCGACGTGCCCGTACTGGTCGTGCACGGCACCGAGGACCGGATCCTGCCGATCGAAGCCACCGCCGATCGGCTGCCCGCGCTCATCGAAGACGTCCGGTTGGTGCGGATCGACGGCGGGCCGCACAACATCGCCTGGACCCACCCTGACGAAGTGAACGAAGCCTTGCTCGGGTTTCTCAACGAGTAGGCGAGGAGCATGAGAACCACACTGCTGTCACTCGGAGACCGAACGCGCTAGGGTCGCCGGTCGACGGTACGCTGCGGCCTCGAAGAACCTCGTGGGGGAGTGCCCCTGAGGTCCTTCGAGGCCCAGTCGCCTGCGACGCTCCGAACCCGATGTCGTCCTCCAGGAATCAGTGCGGGCAGATGTCGTCCTCCAGGAATCAGTGCGGGCAACCCGCCGGATCCCCCTTACTGCCGCGCCCGGAGCGACTCGGCGAGCTGGCGTCGCGAGGAGATGCCCAGCTTGGCGTAGATGTTGGACAGGTGGTACTCCACGGCCTTCTGACTAACATAGAGTTCTGCGGCTGCTTCCCTGTTGGTCCGGCCGTCGGCGATGAGGTATGCCACCGACATCTCGCGTTCCGTCAGGGCCAGGACACGGTTCGGCGACTCCGCCGGAGCCGCCAAGCCCATCGCCGACAGGTCTGCCTCGCAGCGTTCGAGGAACGGCGTCGCGCGGAGCGCGCTGAACCGGGCGTGAGCGGATCGCAGCCATTGAGCGGCCTCCCGCCGGGGGGCGGTTCGGGTGACTGCGAGCAGCCGTCCGTAGGACTGCTCGAGCATGGCTCGATAGAGCGGGACCGAATCGCCGGAGGTGACCCGGGTCTGCGAGGACCCGGGGATCCGCGGGCTCTGCGAAACGACCTGCTCGTAGATCTTCAGAGCGTCGCGCGGTCGGCCCTGGACTTCGGCGAGCCGGCCGGCGAGCCGGGCCGTGACGACCTCGAGGTAGCCGGTGCCGTCGAACCCCCCGCGGAGCTCGTCGAGCGCGCGGATCGCCTCATCCAGCCGACCCGTGCCGGTGAGCGCCTCGACCAGCAGCGACTGCCGCCACAGCCAGAAAGCCTTGTACCGCATGCGGACCGCGGTACCGGATCCGGCGGATTCGTCGAGACCGGTCTCGAGCGCTCGCAGCATCGCCGCGTGGTCGCCGCGCGCCTGGGCGACCGTGGCGCCGGCCAGCTCGAAGTAGACGGCTTCGGCGGGCGAGCCGAGCATCCGCACGAGGTGGGCCAGCGTGTCGAGGTGACGCTGGGATACGTCCCACTGGCCACTCCCGGAGTGGACGCACACCGCCGCGAACTCGGCGGCGGCGTCGCCCAGCACGTTGCCCTGCACCGCGACGATCGCCAGCGCCTGGTCGGCGGCGGAGCGGCTCGCCGTCCAGTCACCGGAGAGATAGTCGGCCAGAGCCAGCAGCGACAGAGAGAAGGGGGAGAGCCGCGACCCGGCACCCTGCTGGTCACGCCGCGCCACCATGGTGAGGTCGAGCCGGGCGGCATCCAGGTCCCCGAGGAACAATCGCATGACGCCGCGCGTCGCCAGGCTGTCCAGCTGGTGGTTCGTCGCGGTGGCGGCGTCAACGGGCAGATGCGCCAGATCCAGCAACGCCGCACGCGGCCCCCGATCCCACATCCGTCCAGTGGCCAGGACGGCCCGGGTGAAATCGGTCGTGGCCGGGTCGAGATCGCCGACGGCGAGTGTCTGGGTGGCGACCTCGGCGGTCTCGGCCCCGCGCACGTGCCGCATCATCAGAACGGTCAGAAACGTCCCGGCCAGGACCACGAGCCAGCCCGAACCGGGATCGGCGCGCGCCTGCTCCCAGGCCGCGGTGAGTCGCGCCTCGGCTTCGGCCAGGCGGTTGTCGAGCATGTCCAAGCCCCCGAGGACGCAACTGCGCAGAGCTCCCGGCGTACAGTCCTCGACCTCCGCCCGCAGCTTCGCCGCCGCGACCGGCTGCATGGTGATCAGCGACTGAGCGCAGGCGGTCAGCAGCCGCCGCTCACGGTCCTCACGGCTGTCGGACAGCGCCGAGGCCCACACCAGGCGGGTCGCGGCCAAGGCGTTCCGTCCGCCGCCCGCTTCCTCCATCGCCGACTGCTCCAGCTCGGCCGCGAGCGTGGTGTCGGCGCTGGCGGCGGCGGCCACGCGGTGGGCCCACGCGGCGGCCGGGCCCACCAGGGCGACGGCGCCGGCATGCAACACGCGGCGCCGCTCGGGGTCGATGGCGTCGTAGACCGCGTCCCGCTGCAGCGCGTGGACGAGCGCGACAGGACTCTGCGATTCGTTGGGCCACCACACGGCGAGCCCCGCCGCCAGCGCCGGCCCCAGTGCTCGCGCGGGATCGGCGAGGCGGGCGAGCCGCGCGACGGTCGCCAGTGGCAGGCGGGCGTCCAGGACGGACATGGCTTCCAGCAGTGCCATCGACTCCGGGGGCAGCCGGTCCATCTGCTCCCTGATGCCGACGAGCAGAGACCGGGGCACCGGCCAGCGGTCCAGCGCGTCGTCCCGTAGCGTCGCCGCCGGAATCTCCGACAACACCGTTCGCACGTACAACGGATGGCCGTTCGCATAGGCGCGCAGCCGGCTCAACAGCGAAGCCGTCGGCGGCGCACCGGTCAGGCCTTTGACGAGGTCGGCGACCTCAGTATCTTCGAGCCCTGTCATCTTCAAGCGCACGGCGCGCTCCAGAGAGCGGACGAGCCGGTCCAGCTCTGCGGCGTTGTCCTGGTCCGCGCGCGTCACCAGTACGGTCAGCACACGGTCGGCCCACAGCCGGCGTAGGACGAAACCCAGCGTCTGCATCGACAGCGTGTCGGCCCACTGCACGTCGTCCACGATGAGCGCGACCGGTCCCTCGGACTCCTGGAGCGCGCCGAGCAGAAGCAGCAGCTGACCGCCGGCGGCGTGCGGCGGCACGCCGACGGCGATCCCGTCGGCCAGCAGGGGGAACTGCTCCAGCACCGCGTGGTCCACTCGCCGGGTCAGCTGCCCGCACACCCCGCCGGGGAACTCCGTCTCGGACTGGTCCCCGGTCGCCCACAGGATCTTGAAGTCCGGCAGCGTCGCGGCGACCTGCCGCAGCAGCGCGCTCTTACCGATACCCGCCTCGCCCTCGACCACCGCGAGCCAGGAGTCCCCCGCCCGCACGCGATCGGCGCACTCGGCGAGCCGCCGACGCTCGTCGGCGCGACCGACGAAGACAGAGCCCCCGTCCAGGGCATCAGGATTCGATATCAACATGCCGTCGCTCATGCTGGGCGGACTCCGGTTCGCGTCGAGGTGTTGCCGGTCGGACTGTGGTCTATCCCTGATACGACCGACACGCCCCCATGGTGTACCACCAGCGGGCGCTCGAGGTCTGGAACCGCCCCCGCCAGCGTTGAAGGACTTTCCCATGATCCACGTCACCGATCGCAGTCAATCTTTCTGGTTCGTCGGCGGCCAGTCCAGAGTCCCCGGCGAGCCCCTGGTCGTTCTGGCGATCGACAAGGTCGCCGGCGAGGGCTGGGACGCCGACTTGGACACGTTGTTCCTGCTCGCCCGCGTCGGCGACAACCACCAGCTCCACACGCTGCTTGCCGATCGCCTGATAGGTCCGGGACGCCTCGACGGCGAGCACCCCAGCGACACCTGGGTCGCGGTTGCCTCCACCGCACACCCCACACCGCCCGGAAACGACCCCATCCACCGCCGGTTCCGACTCTTCGACGGAACCGGCGCCCCACCGCGAGGGTCCCCTGGGCCAGTGCAGAGCCTCATACGGCGATTCGCTCCGGATACGGGATGGCGGCAGGCCGTCGCGCTCGGTGCGCGGGCGGAACCTGCCGCGCGCGTCGGTCAGGAAGTCTGGATCAGCCGCCGACGCAGCAAGTCCGCCTGCGGCGGCACCTGCTCGCCGAATCGGTCGTGGACCCGAGCGAGCAGCACGTCAGCGGGCGGCGCCGACCTGGGTGAGCCGGGTCTCCGAATGTCCGGGCAGGGAGCACATGCGCACCTGCTGGCCGTAGCGCTCGCTCCATTCGGCTGTCACCAGCACGTCCAGGATCTGCGGCGCGGCCGTCGCCAAGGTTTCAGCAGCTCCCGCGCCGCCCCTGTCACCAGCTCCAGCCGGGTCAGCTCCCGCGCGGCGGACAACACGTGACCTTGACCGCTGAGAATTCCCGACAGAGTCTCTCATTGGGCGAGGGCGGCGGACAGGCTCGTGCGCGTCGAGATGCCGAGCTTGCGGAACACGCTGCTGAGATGCAGTTCCACGGTTTTCGGGGTCACGAACAGCTGCTGGGCTATCTGACGATTGGTCGCATGCTGGGCGGCCAGTTCCGCGATGCGCCGTTCGCTGGGGGTGAGGGCGTGCGGCCCGGTTTGGACCACACGGCGGGGCCTGGCTCCGCTGGCGATTAGTTCAGTGCGCGCGTAGGCCGCGAGTGGCGCGGCACCGCAGTGCGTGGCGAGCTCCAGTGCCTGGCGCAGCGGATGCCGCGCCGCGCCGCCGCTTCCCGACCGGCGCAGCGCAGCGCCGAGGTCCGCCAGGGCGTACGCGTGCTCCAGGCGGGCCGATGAGTCTTCGAGTACTGCCACGGCCTCACTGAGAAGGTCAAGACCTTCGGCGTTGCCGTAGAGCAGTCCCGATGTCCGGAGCGCTCGGCCGAGGGCTCGTGGCCGGCCCCAGCGTCGAGCCAGATCCAGGCCTTCCTCGGCAATCTCGTGGGCGTCGCCGGTTCGATTCAGGGCGTGCAGGGCGAGGGCGGCCTCGCTGCGCCAGGACCCCATCGCCGGGTTGGTGAAACCGAAGGCTGCCCAAGCCCGGCCAGCGGTGGCGGCGGCATCCACGGCACCCTGATTGTCGCCGCGCAGTCGCCGGAGGCGGGCGTGGGCGTCGAGGGCGAAGTAGGCGGGTCCTACCGGGTGGCCGGTCACGGTTACGCCGATGGAGCGCAGGGTCTCCTCGGCTTCGTCCAGGTCCCCCTGTTCCATCAGAACGGCGGCGAGATAGGCATCCCCGAACAGATCGTTCAAATCGAGGCCCGCGAGATGGGCGAGGCGGCGAGCCTCCCGCGCGTCGTGTTCGGCTTCGGCGAGCTGGCCACGCCAGAGCCAGCCCAATGACTGGAAGGTGTAGGCGGGCGCGAGGCTATGGATCGAGCCGGTCTGCCGAGCGTTCGTCACGGCGTTGCCCATGCTGACCATCGCGGCGTCGTCGTCTGCTGCCAGCAGCGCGAGCCAGCCGCACAGGAGCGCGCCTTCGCCGTTGGCTTCCTCGACGACCGATCCGTCGGCCAGCGCGAGTCGGGCCCGATCCGTGGCGGAGGGATCGCCGCCGGCCATGTCGAAACAGGCGATAGCGCAATCAAGGAGACGGCCGCCGATGCTGTCGTGGGCGGGCAGCTCGCGCAGTGCCGGTACACCGCGCAGGATGGACTCGGGAACCGGGGCGATCCAGGTTGCGTCCAGAAGTCCGGCGTACAGCCGGCGTCGGCGGTCCTCCTGGTCCGGCGGCAGGTGTGCCAGAGCGTCGGAGAGCACGGAGATGCCCCGATCGGGCTCGAGAAGCCACAGATAGGCGGTGCCGAGCAGGATGGCCAGGTCGGCGGCCGCACCACGGTCGGTAGTCCGGTCGTACACCTGCTGCAGCAGGTCGGCAGAACCTTGATGGTCCACGAGGAACGCGGCACGGCCGGCCTCTTCGAGCACTGCGAGGCGTGATGTGTCGTCCGGCGGTTCCTGCAGTGCGCGTCGCAGATACGTGTAGGCGCCATCAGGACATCCCCGGCGGACGGCCTCGGCGGCGGCGGACCTGAGAAGCGACACAACCTCCTGCGATGCATTCGCCGGGACGTGCAGCAGGTGGGCGGCGATGCGTTCGACGCCGGCTCCGCTCGCGGCCAGCAGCTTGGCCGCCCGGGCATGCGCGGTGCCCGAGCCGACGACATCCATCGACTCGTACACGGCGGCGCGCACCAGCGGATGGACGAACTCCAGACTCAGGACGCCGCCGACCTTGGTGATGGAGAGGATCTCGAGCCGCTCCAGTTCCGCGGCGCTTTCCAGGGCCTGGGGGCCGTCGAGGAAGGACGCTCCGGCGGCCGTCCCGAGGTCGATCCGATCGCCGAGCACCGCGACCGCCTGAGCCAGCGCCACGCCGGAGGCCGACACTCTGGCCATGCGCAGCGCGACCAGTCGGCCGACGGCCCGCGACCCGAGGTCGAGCACCCGACCGGCAGCGGCCGCGTCGGGAGCGATGCCCTCGGCGATCAGGGTACGTACCAACTCACGCAGGAGCAGCGGATTGCCCGCGGTCGCCCGGTGACAGGTGGAGGCGAACAGCGGATCGACGGGCCCCGTCAACGAACCGCTCAGGAACTGAGCCGTCGCCGACGCGCTGAAAGCCTTCGGGCGCAGGATCACGGTCGCAGGGTCGGCGAGGATCTGGTCCGCCAGCGCGTCCGTTCCGACCCGCACGGATCTTCGGCCCGCGACGACCAGCAGGCGCAGCCCGTCGAACCGGGACGACAGGAAGACCAGAAAACGGAGCGAGGGGGTGTCGCACCACTGGAGGTCGTCGATCAGGAGAGCCAGATCCCTTCTACGGCACAGGTTGGACACCAGCCAGTAGAGGCCGTGCAGAACCACGAAGTCCCCGGCCGGCGGCTCTTCCGACGCCTCGCGCTCGAACACCGATGCCGTCCGGGCGGCCGCTCCGGCCAGGAGCACCTCCCGTTCGCGGGCGTCGGCCGAGGCCAGCGCGGTCTCGAACAGCTGACGGACCACGCCGAACGCGAAGGCCTGCTCCAGCTCCGAGCACCGCGCTGTCAGCACCCTCATTCCGGCCAGGTCGGCCGCCGTCGCGGACTCCTGGAGGATCCGGGACTTGCCGACTCCGGCGGGGCCTTCGACGACCAGCACAGACCCCTCGCCGCGGCCGGCCGCGGCCACCGATCCCGCGATCGCTTCGAGTTCGGCGTCCCGCTCCAACAGTCCTCGATGATCGATCATAACGCTGAGTCTGTCTTGGATGCTCACGGCCGACAAGCGAGCGCCGGCCGGCACCGGACGGTGCCGCCCGGCGACCACCTCATGGAACCTGCGGCACCGTGCCGGGCACCACCTTCACGAAGCGGCTCGCGGGCACCGGACCGCGAATCACGAA
Organism: Catenulispora subtropica; assembly: GCF_039531675.1. Classification (NCBI taxonomy): domain Bacteria; kingdom Bacillati; phylum Actinomycetota; class Actinomycetes; order Catenulisporales; family Catenulisporaceae; genus Catenulispora; species Catenulispora subtropica. The sequence continues at coordinate 41,517 of NZ_BAAAQM010000049.1, read as the reverse complement.
CTCGTGGCCTGCGATCTCGGAGACCCGCAGCCCCTGTGTCTCGAATCCGATGGCCCACTCGGTGTACTTCTCTTTGCCCGCGTCGCCCGGCCACAGGATCAGGGCCAGCAGGCTCGGGTCGGTAATGGATCCGGGTTCGATGTTGGTCGCGTAGACCCCGGGTCCGGAACCGCCGTTCCCCGGGGTGATCACCCCCGAGGCGACGATGGCGTCCTTTCCCTCCTGGGACGTGTAGTGATAGAGCACCTGCGACTCACACGCGTCCTGCTGCGGTTCCAACGGAAGCATCATCGACGCGGTACTGAGAGCCGCGGGCGCGAGTTCCGGCTGCAACACTGACAGCAGTATCAGTGCCCCGACAGCTACCAGTTTGTAAGCCTGCTCGCTCTTCTGCTCCTGACATTTCTCGGGGTCGTAGGACGGTGAGACAGGCGGCCCCGCGGAGGTGAATCCCGCGGCCTCCGCCGGAGCGACCGTCGACTCGACCGGCTCCTGGCCGCCGACGTCGTCGGAGATGGTCGACGGGCTCGTGTTGTCGGACGTGTCGGACAGACCGGCGTCGCCGGGTGTGTTGTGCAGGCCGGTGGCGTCGGAGTACTGCCCTTGCGCGCCTCCCTGGAAAGTGCGCGGTGCGTTGTCGGCGGACGAGCGGGCCTCGTCCCCTGCGACGCGATAGTTGTAGTCGAACGTCGCGTTCTGCCAATCGCTCTCGTGCCAGGGCATGTAGTCGCCCATGGCGTCGCCGCCGAAGCCGTCCGTGGACCAGTCGCCGCGCAGCCCCGTGGGATCCGCGTAATTCAGCGGACTGCTGTGGACGTAGGCGTACGCGCTGGATCCTGGGGCCTGGAGCGGGTCTACGGAGAGGAAGGCGTGTTGCCGGGCGTCGTAGACGCGTCCCTTCATATTGACCAAGGCGGCCGGAAAGTCCGTCTCCTGGCCCGTGAACTGGTGGGTGACGTCTCCTGTCGCGCCGGACACCGGTGCGCCGGTGGCCGTGACGGGACTACCGAACGGGTCGGTGAACAGGGTCGCGGTGACGGATCCGGTCGAGCCGGCGACCGCGGTCGTGGAGCCGATCTGGTCGGTCAGGGTGTATTCGACGGTGACGCCCGCGCCGTTGGAGACCGCCTGCCCGATCGGCCCGTCGGAACCGGTGAGGTAGAAGACGTCGACGTAGCCCGTTCCCGCGCCCGTCGTCACGGTCCGGTGCTCGTAGGCGCCGGGCACGTAGACCGTCTTGACGGTCGTGGAGCCGCCTCCGAAGGGGTTGGCCGTGACGGCGGTCTCCTCGGCCTTGTTGCCGAACGCGTCGTAGGCGTAGGTGGTCGTGGTGAGCCGGTCGACCACCTTCTTGGGCAGATCGAACGCCGTGTAGGTGACGCCGGTCCGACCGTCGCCGGAGGTTTGGCGCCCGCCGGGATCGTAGGCGTCGGTCTGGGCCGGCTGCCCAGCCGTCGTGATCGAGGTGAGGGTGTTGGGCTGGTCGCCGTTGGCCTGGCCGTAGCCCAGGGTCGAGACGGTGACGCCGCCCACCGTGACGGACGTCAGGTCGCCGACGGAGTCGTAGCCGTATCCGGTGGTCGACTGCGGGTTGTTTCCGGCGGTCAAGGCCCAGGTCCTCAGCTCGCCCAGCGGATCGTAGGTGTAGCTCTCGGCACGGCTGTGGACCGCATCGGTTCGGCTGGATATCAGCCCATTGTCGTAGTAGCCGTAGGTGAGGTTCTGCAGAACGGTGTTGTTGGGGCCGGTCACGGTGGTGTTGTGCAGGCGGCCGGTCGGGCTGTCATAGGTGTCGTGCACTGTCATCGCTCCGACGCCGCTGCCGTAGACCGCGGTGTCCAGGGCCTGGTCGGGCTGACGCGCGATGACCGTCCACAGCGCCGCGGGGCTCTTACCTCCGGTGATGTCGGACAGCGACACCAGGGCCCCGAAGCCGTTGTACGCGTTCTGGACGGTGTAGCGGTCGCCTGCGGCGTCGACCGTCCCGGGGTAGGCCAGCGTGGCCGGACGTCCGGAGGCGTCGTAGGTGAGGTCGGTGGAATAGGTCGGGTTCGCCGCGCTGGAGGTGTCGGTGTAGGACGTGCCGGTGGCCCGGCCCGCGGTGTCGTACCGGTAGGCGGTGGCGATCTTGTCGGGCGAAAGGGTCGCCGCGAGCCGGCCGATGCCGTTCGCCGCGGTGTCGTACGTGAACGTCGAGACCCCGTCGTCGGCGCTTCCGGTGACGGTGCGGACCGTGTTGCGGCCCTCGTCGTCGTAGCCGAAGACGGTCGACACCCCGGTGGCGGCATGGGTCTCGACTCGTACCGCGCCGGTGCCGAAGTAGGAGCGGGTCGTGAGGCCCTTGTTCGGATCGGCGTCCTGGATCTGCCGGCCGGCGGCGTCGTAGGCGTAGGTCGTCACGTCGCCGGCGTCATCTGTGGTCTGATATGTCAGGCCGAACGGCGCGTAGGTGTAGGTCGTGGTGTCGGTGCGGACGGGGTTGACCGAGGTGTCCCTGACCGACCGGGTGACCAGCTGCCCGTCGGTGTCGACGGTCGAGTCCGTCTCCGCGCCGGTGGGATCGAGGTACTTGCTGGAGAAGAAGGTGTAGCTGCCAGTGCTCGTCGCGCCTCCGGGAAAGGTGGTGGACAACAGCCTGTTGAGACTGTCGTAGGCGTACGCCGTCGTGCCTCCGGGAGCCGGGGCGGTGCGGGACACCACTCGACCCAGGACGTCGTAGCTGGTAGTGGCAGTGTTCAGCGCGCCGTTGAAGCCGCCCACCGCGGTGCTGATGGTGCGGCCCAGAGCGTCGCTGGACGTCTGCGCGATCCGCGGCATCTGTCCCGGCGGGGCCGTACTCGATGTGACCACTGTGCCGTTGACGCCTCCGGCGGCGTCGCTCCGGTTGGTATAGGAGAGGCCGATGGCCGCGTCGCCGTCGTGCGTGGTGGTCACCGGCCGGCCCAGATCGTCGTAGACGACCGAGCCGCGGACGCCGTTGGCGTCCTCGCTGGCGACGATCGCACCGGTCGACGGCCACGCCGCCGTCCAGGTCGACGGGTCCAGCGCCGGTGTGCTGTGATCGCTCCAGGTCTGATACGGGAAGATGTCCTCGGCGGGCTGGCCGGGGAACGCCGGGCCGTCGTCGATGTGGGTGACCTGGTCGGGAAGACCGGGCGCGCTGACGGTCACCTGATCGACGACTCCGAGTGCGTCCCTGCCGTAGGTGGTGGTCTTCTGCACGTCCGGGCTGTAGAGGTTCGGGTTGCCCGGCGGGTTCTCGAACAGCCAGGTGGTGTCGAGGCGGCCCGCGGCGTCGTAGTGGTTGTCCACGACCCGGGTCACCGGGGGCAGAGCGGCTCCGGGCAGTGCGGGTGCGGTCGCGGTGGTGGACTGCTCGGTCGCCAGGCCGGTCAGCCAGTCGCCGATCCGCTGGGCGGACAGGTCGTACTGCGTGGTCGTGGACTCCTCGGATCCGCCGACGACGGCGGTGTCGGACGCGACGAGGTTGCCGAAGTCGTCGTACGAGGTGGTGCGGTCGGTGCGTCGGGCACCGACCACGGGTGTGACGATGCCGCCGATGTGCGTCGTGGCGGTGGTGCCGACCAGCGAGCCCCAGGTAATGGTGACCTGCTGCTCCCACTCCTTGGTGGAGGAGACGAAGGGGAAGATCCCGTATGTCTCGTCGGTGCCGCCCGCGTTCAGGTGGCGGACTTGGTCGGTATAGGAGGTCTGCGTGACGCGTGCCGCCGCCGTCGACACTCGGTCCGTCGCCTGGTTCGCGGTCAGGATCGGCACCGCGGTGGTCACGCTGTCGGCCCGTTCGACTCCGGGATAGAAGTCGCCGTCGACCACGGTGCGGTGCGGGAAGGTGGACACCGTCTCCATCGGCCGCTGCGGGTCGAAGACGCGCATGGTGCCGAAGCTCAGGTAGCCGCCGCCGGCCAGGGCGGCGACCGGGTCCTCGAAGGAGTATTGGAGCGTGTAGGGCTTGGGGGCGCCAACCGGGTCGACGAGGTGGTCGCGCGAGTCGACCTGCCGCACCACCACCATGCCCGCGCGGTCGCAGGTCAGCGGCCAGGCGCAGCTGTGGGCGCCCAACGCCTCGGTGTGGTCGGTCCACGCCGTCGAGTACGTGACGGCTTGTGCCGGCCAGTTCGTACCCTGATCCGTGACCGCGGTCAGGCGGTCGGTGTAGGCGGCGGTCTGGGTGAGCAGGATCTCGTGGCCGCCGGAGACGCGGACGACTCCGGGGCGGCCGGTGCCGTCGAAGTTGCCGACCTGGGAGGTGGCACGTCCGGTGGAGAGGTCTTTCGGGTCGTAGGTTCCGCCGTCGGTGGCGATGTCCCCGGAGGTGAAGGTGCCGTCGCCGCGGGACATCAGCACCGTGGTCGCGGAGTCCGTGAAGGCGACCAGGTCGTCGCGCCCGTCGCCGGCCAGGTCGACCGCCCGCACGTCGACGTACTGGTCGTGCGGGACGTCCGGCGCGTGCGGATCCAGTGCCAGGCCGTCGCCGGTGTTCCACAGCAGCGCCGGCGGATAGCTCCACTGGCCGGTCGCGTCCCTGGTGACCGGCAGCAGCAGGTAGTCGGCCAGGCCGTCGCCGTTGAAGTCCCCTGAGATGATCCGGTACTTGTTGGGGTTGTACTGGGCGCCGCAGGCGCCGCAGGGTTCGGTCCCGGCGCTCATCGGCATCACGTGGTGCCAGGTGACGCCGTTGGCGTCGGTGTGCGAGCCGACCGTCAGGCCGGGCTGGCCATTGGCGTCCATGGTGAGCACGTAGTCGTCCTGACCGTTGCCCGTGCACATTTGGCCGATCAGCGAGGCCTTGCCCTCGCCGGTGGGGTCGGCGACCCGAGGTGTGGCGCACGGGGCGAAGGTCGAGTTGAGGGCTGTGCCGTACTTCCCGCCGGTGTTGGGACGCACTGTCAGGGTGTTGCCCGGGCCGTCGTTGGTGATGTAGTCCATGCGGCCGTCGCCGAACATGTCCGCCATCGTCGTCATCGCCGTGCCGGCGATGGTGATCTGCGGGTCGGTGAAGTTCCCGGCGGCGGCATCCCAGGTCATGATCTTGTCGTTGGAGCCGTCGTAGCGCACCGAGTAGGCTGCGGTGCCGTCGCCCTTCAGGTCCATCGGCCGGCTGTCGAGCAGATCGGCCTTCGCCGGCCAAGGCCCCGGGTCGGTCAGCGTCGTGCTCTTCGCCAGCGGGGACACCGCCCCGGTGGCCGGGTTCCGGGTGGCCAGCTGGGCCACGATCGGACCGGACGCGTCGTCGTCGCCGCCTCGGGTGAACACCGCGTCGTCGGCGCCGTCCCCGTTGAGGTCGGCCACCTGGAGCGCGGGGGGCCGGGTCTTGCCGAACTGCAGCGATACCGGACCGAGATCGGTGGAGTTGAACGCCGGCACGGTGCCGGCCTGCGACGCGTCCCAGCTGAACTTCTTGGCCCGCAGGCAGCCGCCGGGCGCCGGGGCGCACTTGGCTACTGATATCAGAAGGCTGCGAAAGTCGACGCTCGTGTCGTACTGGAGGCTGTACGACCATACCAACGCGGTGGCGGCGGGGTTCGGTGCGTACATGCTGATCGTCTTCAGCCGCTGCGAGAGCGGGTGCTGCACACCGCCCTGGTAGTAGGTCACGGTCGTGGGCTGGCCCTGGTACGTGAACTGCACGTAGCGCGCCGCGGCCGTGCTCGGCCCGTTGGACGTATACGAGATCTTCGAAGGCTGATACTCGCCGCCCGCCGTGTTGTACTCGTACTTGATCTGGTTTCCGGAGCGGTCCGTCTCGGTGTCCAACAGCCAGACCGGCCGGGTGGAGGTGGCTGTGATGTCCCCCTCGGCCGGCGCCCCAGGGCCGAGAGACACTCCGGTGCCCCAGCGGTGCGCGTCGACCGGCAGGTAGGTGTCGATGTGCCCGCTCTTGGTCTTGACGGTGAAGGAGTCCGGGCCCAGCGCGACGTTGGCCTGAGTGACCTGGGAGAGGACCTGATCGAATCCGTCGGTGCGGGCGCGGTACTCGGCGAACAGCTGAGGCGGCCCTCCCGGTATCGCGCCGAGCTGCACCAACCGCTGCCCGTCGAGGCAGAATGCGTCGGAGGTGTCGAAATGCACCCCCGCGCTCACCCCATCGACCGCCAGTGTCTTGGGACACCGGGTGATCTCCGACATCGCCCCCGACAGGCGCCAGCCCATCCCGACCATGCCGTCGCCGCCGACGCTGGAATAGTCAAGCGACAAGGTCGGCTGCATGCCCGCGCGGCCCGGCGGGACGTCCAACGGGATCTGATAGGCGAACGCCCCGGACGGCGTAACCGTCGACGTGCCCGCCATATAGCCGGTCGCCCCGAAGCTGGCGACCACCGGCACCCCCGGAATCGCCAAGGCCTTGGGCAGCGCTGGCTGACCGGACGCGGCAGCCACCTGAGCGGCGGACACCCCCAACGCCGACACCGTCGATGCCACCAAGGCCACGGCCAGCAGCCGCGACAGCAACCGCCTCCCCGGCGGGAGACAACTGACTAAACGCATGGAAATCACCTTCAGGGACGAGACCGGAGCACTCCGATGACAACCCAACATCCCTGCCCGCACCGCCTCGCGTCGTCAGGGCACCCCCCTAGACGAACCCCCAAACATTGAGCCCTCTTCGTCTGCGCCCTCGCGAGTAACGCTCCGCAGCACCTCGGCCTGCGGCACCTCGCGCGGCCAGATCGGCGCAAACGGCGAAGCAGATTTGTGTCGCACCTTCGGGGGAACCTATGCCTACTACCTGACGGGCGATCAGGCAGTCGGCCCACCCAGGGGATGTTCGCCAGCGCCGCATCAGACCGCTGGCGACGAACTGCCGAGGGGATGTGATACAAGGCACGACCAGCGCCTGGGGATGGGTGAGAAGAGGGCCCCGGTGCCAAAAAGCGGCGCCCTGGCCCACCGGCGCCAGCTGGTGGCCGGGCTGGGCGGCCGGGTGGTGGAGATCGGGGCCGGGCACGGGCCGAACTTCGCCCTCCACCCGCGGGAGGTGGCCGAGGTGCTGGCCGTCGAGCCGGAGGCGACGATGCGGGCGGCCGCGGCGCCGGCCGCGCCGGTCCCGGTCCGGGTGGTGGCCGGGCACGCGGGGTCGATCCCGGTGCCGGACGGCGGCGCGGACGCGATGGTCAGCTCGCTGGTCCTGTGCTCGGTGCTGCCGGACCAGGGCGAGGCCCTGGCGGAGATCGTCCGGGTCCTGCGGCCCGGCGGCGAGCTGCGGTTCTACGAGCACGTCCGGTCGACCGGGGCGGTCGGCGGCCGGCTCCAGGACGCCCTCACCCCGCTCTGGCGCCGCGTCACCGGGAACTGCCACCCCAATCGCGCCACCTTGCAGCCTTCCGCGCCGCCGGTCTGACCCTCACCGACCTCGACGACTTCCCGTTCGGGGGGTGACCGCTGCGATCGCGGTACGTGCTGGGGGCGGTGACGAAGAAGTGAGCGGGGTCGCAAAGGTGCCCCGCGACGCCCCGGTGGAGTCGACGAGCTGACAGCTGTAGTCACCGGAACCGCCGTCCGGCGCGGATCATCGTCCAGCGAACCGTATTCGGCGGCAGCGTCGGGTCCGGTGTGATCGTGTAACTCGCATACAGTGGCGCTTCGGACATGGCCGTTCTCCACTACTCATGGAGTGGACACGGCGCCGCGGTTCACGACGCCGTCAGGGCGGAGACGGCGTGCGACACCGAACACGGCTCAACCCCCCCGGTCGAGAAACGATCAGGACGGGTCCGGCGGCGTCGTCGCCGCGTCTGAGGACCCTGACATGTGATGCGCGCCCCCCGCGCCCGCCGACCGCCGCCCGTAGCGTCGGCGCTCACATCCGAAGCTTACGGTTCGGTGCCTGCCGTCCCCCTCGCGCCGTATACACCGTTCAACTTACAGTCCCACACTAGGACGGGCGTCCGGCCCGGCTGTGGCCGCGCTGGTCGCCCTGCCCCGGCCCCTTCACCGCGGCCGTACTAGGGTCGGACCACCGCCGTCCACGGAACCGTGCGGCTCCCCCCGGCGACCGGCCACCCGGCGTTCGACGACGTCCGCCGGCCGTGGAAGCCACGCGACCGCCCGGAACGTGCTTGTCGTCGTCGAGTGTCACGACCTGTTCTTCGCCATGTCCAAAGGCAGGTACTACGCCGTCGTCACCGCCACGACCGTGACGCCGCCTCATCGGAGCTTCGCAGGATCGCCGCGTGTCGTCACCGTCACTCATCGTGACAAGTTCGACCGGAGTTGCAGTCGCGGTTACTCGCTCGATACACGCACCGCCGCGCGTTCATCGACCAGAGGACGCAGATCAAACCGGTGTCATCGCGGGCAGCGGAAGCTCCACGGACAGCCGGAACCGTTCCTCCACATGGGAGACGTCGAACTCTCCTCCGGCTTCCAGCACCCGCAAGGAGATGTTCTTCAGGCCGCGGCCCGGGTTTTCGGAGCCGTCTCCCACCCCATCGTTCTCGACGCTGAAGAACGCCCGCTTCCCTTGCGTGGAAACAGTGATGCGGACCTTCTCGGCCTGTGAGTGCCGCAGGATGTTGGTCACGGACTCGCGCAGGATCACCGCGAGCACCGAGCCGGCCTCACGCGGGACCGGATCGACGTGGACGTCCACGGAAGCGCCAGCCTCTACCAGCACCTTCTCTGCGCTCAGAAGCTCCTGGCCGAGATCCGCCTCCACCCCTCCGTCGAGGCATGCCCCGGCCGCCGCAGCGGCGTCGCGTACGTGGGTCCTCACCTCTTCCAGATGACGTCCGGCCCGCTCCGGGTCGGCGGTCAGCAGCCGACTGGCCAGCTCGGCCTTCAACACGATGGCGGTGATGCCGAAGCCCAGCAGGTCGTGCACATCGCGGGCGACCCGCGAGCGCTCGTGCAGCGCGGCCAAGGTGACGACGCGGCGCCGCGTGCTCAGCAGCATGCCCTCGAACTGGACCAGCCGCACCATGCCGTTGGTGTTCACGGCGATGGCCGTGGCCGCCGCGAGCACGTAGACCTTGTCGGCGACGGTGGCGCCGGGCGGCGGTGCGAAGATCATGGAGCACGCCACCGTCGAGACGATGAGCGTGAGCAGGAACCACCAGGAGGCCAGGATCTGGGTCCGCACGACCAGTGCGCCTGCGGTCACCGCGGCGAATACCAGCCAGGCCGACAGCGGCGGGTCGATGAGCAGCATGACCGCGACCATGGCGGCGGGGACGAGCAGGAGACCGCCGGTGATCACCGCTAGGAGCAGCTTCGCCAAGCGGGGCCCCGGCATGTCCTGGCCCCGATGGCGGCGCAACGCGGCGACCGCAGCGAGGATGATGGCCGAAAACCCGACGACGGTCAGCGCGGTCGTGTCCCCGTCGACGGCGTCGGCGACAGCCTGCGCGCAGTAGTTCACGAGCAACAGACCCAGCACCGCCACCGCCATCAACTGCGTGGAATCGTCCCCGGTCCGGACCGTCGGCTCCTTCGCCAACGGTCCGTCCGCTGCCGAGCGCACCGACTTCTGGATCTGACGAGCGACGCGAACGGCACCGGCGGCGTCCTCCCGAGCCGCCGCCGGGCTGACGGGGAGATGGCGGAGCGCACTGTCGACGTAGCTTTCGACCACCAGCAGCCGGCGGCCGAAGGCCAGGCGCAGCGACCGCTCCGCCCTCGAGCGCTCCTCGGCCACGGCCAGCCGCGCCAGCTCCCGGCGCTCGGCGTGCAGGGCCTGGATCACCTGCGTCAGGGTGGCCAGGCACCAGAACTGGCCGGCGTTGTCGATCGTCGCCGTAAGGGGGTAGAGGTACATCGCGGTTGTCGACAGGTGCAGCACGGTCACCGTCAGCACCAGGTCCAGGACCGCGATCCCGGCCGTCAGCACCAGTCCAGCCACCGGCCCGGCGACCAGCATCAAGGCCCCGCCCAGCAGCCCGGCGTTCCCCGGCATCCAGTCCTGCCCGAAGAACACGAAGGGCGCGTAAGTCAGGACGACTTGGACCGCCACCACGAGCCATCCGGCCCGCGTCCCGCGCAGGCGCCCTCCCCACACGATGAACAAGCTCTGCACCGCGAAGGAGGCCCAGACCAGTGCCATCGGCCCGAGACCCCAGGCCGCCCCGCCGCTCCCGAGCATCCCCATCCGTACGACGACGAGGACCGCCAGCCATCCGGCGACGATCAGTCGTACGGCTCCAAGCCCAGGGGCGTCATCGGTATTCGTCATGACCTCTCCCCACCGCGCTTTCACCTGAGCGGGTAGAGGTTCTCACATCCACGCAGGTGTACCAACCACAGTGTGGTCACGATTGCTGAAGTAGCTCAGTGGTTACCATTCCGGCCTTGGCCGGCACAGTCTTTCGTCCAGTCCGCTGCGTAGGTTCCCGCAGACTCAGAACGGCAGCTTCACCCCTTTCCGCCGGCGATCAGCAGGCCGGCGCCCTCACGGATCGCCGCGGCCGGGCTGACGTTGCTGGTCGCAACGGATAGCACGTTCTGAGAAGCAGCGTGTGAGCCCGGCGTGGCGCTGCCCGCGCGTCGTGAAACGAGCAATCTCCAAACACCGCGCCAAGGGACCGATCGACCGAGCCAACTACCAAGCAGGCATCGACATCGCCATCCTCACCGCCGAACGCTTGACGAACACCCACCAGCCGTGACTACGACCGTCTCCGAGTGATGCGCCAGGCGGGGACCACCGCTGCTGTTACCGCCACTGCGGTGCACAGTGCGACCGCCTGGGCGATCTGTCCGTACGGAACCACGACTGCGGGCCTGCCCACCAGCCGTCGTAGCGCGGTCGCCTGTGTCGCCGCGGCAGCGGTGCCGGCCATAGCGGCGAGCAGGGTGCCCGGGCAGGCGCGGGCGGCCAGACCGAAGTCGGCGAGCACCCCATCGACCTCGGAAGGCTCCGGCCGGCGCTTCGCCAGCCGCAGCGGAAACTCGACGTTCTGCCGCGCGGTCAGCGTGGGCAGCAAGTTGAAGGACTGGAAGACGAAACCGACCCGCTCCCGCCGCAGCTTGGTCAGCGCCGTCTCCGACAGGCCGGCCGGATCCGCCCCGGCCAGCCGCACCCGGCCCTTGTCGACCCGGTCGAGCCCGGCCGCACACTGCAGCAGGGTCGACTTGCCGGAGCCGGACGGCCCCATGATCGCCGTGAAGGATCCTTCCGGGAACGCCAAGCTCACCCCGTCCAATGCCGCGACCCGGCTCTCACCGGCCCCGTACACCCGGCGCACCCCGATCAGCGCGACGACCGCGCCGTCCTGCTCCATACCGAACACCCCCCGAACTGAATGATCAATGGCCGGGGTCAGTAATATCAGCGACCACCCCTGATCAACCACTTGGCTCAGAAGGCCGGTTTGACCGGCCGTCCGGCCGTCGTCAGCTGAGAGCTGATCCGCTGGTCGCCGACGCAGAGCGGCTGCTGGGAACGAGAAGAACAGGGCTCCGTGAAGTGATCTCTGCACCACGCTTCGCCCCGGTGTCCGGGCCTCGGCTGTCAGCCCGTCGGTGCCGTCGCCGTCATGGAACCGCAGCTCAGAGGCCGAAATCAGGCTGGAGTACGACGACGCCAGTGGCGCGAAAGGTCCGCATCCTGGCATCTGGCGCCCCACCTGTGCGTGCCGCGGCGGCCATAGCGTTGCCAGTCACAACCGATAGCACGTTCTGAAAGGCGGCCCGCATGCTCGGCCACCATGACCATGATCGCGATGGGTCGCGCCTGCCGCACGGCCGCGAGGACACCGGCATCTTCTGGCGGGACTTCTTCGACGCCGTGCCGGATGCCGAGGTAGTCGTCGAAGGACTGGCCGTCGACGGTGACGACGTCCTCGGGCAGGTGGCGGTACGCGGCACGCACACCGGCGACACCCTGGGCTTCCCAGGCACCGGACGGCCGGTGCTGCTGCACGAAGCCGACATCTGGCAGGTCAGCGACAGCATCCTCGCCGGGCACTGGCACGAGCTGCGCGAAACCACGCTCTTCCGCCAGCTCTGGCAGCGCTGAACCCTCGGGCCGTCTTCGCTATCTGGCGGGATCCTACCTGGGTCGGTGTGCGGTGAGGTGGTAGTTGCCGTGGGTGTCGGGTCCGGTGGTGAGGGTTCCGCCGAGGGTGTGGATGCGCCAGGCGAGGTTGGTCAGTCCGGATCCGGTGGTGGCGGGATGGGGTGCGGGGTGTGCCGTCGTTGGTGAGGGTCAGGGTGATGCCGGCAGGTTGTGCGTCCGGTCCTGTGTCCGGTTCTGTGTCCGGTCCTGTGTCCGGTTTTGTTTCCGTGTCTGTCGGTTCTGTGGTGATGGTGATGGTGCAGGTGGGGGCGCGGCTGTGGCGCAGGATGTTGGCGACGCCTTCGCGCAGTACGGTGGCCAGGGCGGTTTCGGTTTTGGCGGGCAGGGCCGGCAGGGGTTGGGCGGTGGTGACGGTGGTGCGGATGCGGGCGGCTTGCAGGACTCTGCGGGCGGCGTCGCATTCCTCGGTCAGGGACAGCTGGCGGTAGTCGCTGGCCAGGGTGCGCACGTCGGTGAGGGCTTGGCGGGAGGTGGCCAGGACTCCTCGGCCTCGGCGCTGGCGCGTTCGGGCTGGGTGGGGATGAGACGGCGCACGAACTCGGTTCTCAGGATGACCGCGGACAGGCTGATCGTGGAGTCGATCGACACATACCAGTCGGTCAGCCCGGCCGCGTCAGCGATGGCCTGGAGCTTGGTGAGGACGGCGGTCCAGGTGCCGTCGCCGGACCAGGTGCGGAACAGACCGTAGGCGTTCTGCCAGGGGCCGTAGCGCTCGGGGATCTCCCGCCAGGGCGCCCCGATCCGGGTGCGCCACCGGATGGCGCGTTGATGAGCTGGCGTTTCGTCCATTTCGGGGGTCGTCCGGGCTTCCGGCCGATCGGCAGCAGCGGTTGCAGCACCCCCACTGGGCATCGGTCAGATCACCGCGGACGACAGCAGATATCGTGTCCCTGCCGGGTTGTGACGATAGGGGTCCCGGCGCGGCGCTACGAAGGTGCACGATTCATCGGCGGCACCGAGGCGAGGCAGGGGACATTGAGCGTGTCGGTGAACACCCGGCTCTCGACCATCGCCTCCCGCAGGAGCCGCATGTCCCATGTCATCGCATCCTGCGATGCCGCCTGGGCAGCTCGGCGGTCAGCTGGAAGCGGTCCGGAGGTAGATGGCCGGCCGTGAGGCGGCCCCGGGTGCGGGTGCGGAGGTTGGCCAGTCCCGAGCCGGTGGCGGAGCCGGTGACGGGAACGTCGGTGGGCAGTGGCGGCGCGCCGTCGTTGAGGACTCGCAGCGTCACGCGGTCGTCGGTGGCGGTGACGGTGACGCGGCACCAGCCGGCGGCGCTGTGTCGCAGGACGTTGACTACGGCTTCTCGGAGCACCGCGGACAGTACGCGATCGGTTTCCCGATCGAGCGCGGTTCCGGGACCGATGACGGTGGCCCTGATGCCGGCCGCGTCCAAAACGACCGCCGAGACGTCGAGTTCTTCGTTCAGGTGCAGATCCAGGGGGCCGTCGGTGAACGTTCGGAGCTCGGACAGAACGCGGCCGGCGAGCTCGGGCAGCCGCTCCAGCTCCGCGGGCAGGCGGCCGGAGCCGGCGTGGAGCAACCGAAGGCACAGCTCGCCTTGCACCACGATCGCCGCGAGGTCGAAGGACAGCAGGTCGTGCAGATCACGTGCCACGCGAGCGCGTTCGCGGGCCTGGGCCCGCCGGCGCAGATCCACCAGGGTTCTGATGCCGACGACGACGGCCGCCGGTGATTTGGACGACGTCGTCGCCCTGGCCGGCGCGGGCTCCCCGATGACCCGGGAGGCCGTGCGGACGGTCAGCGCGGCGTGTCGGGCGATCACGGTCAGCCGGGTCAGCCGGGCCGCGAGCTCCTCGGGCTGCCAGAACCCGACAGTGCGCAGCTCGCGGCACATCGCGCAGATGTTGTGCCCGATCGCCGTGCGCAGTTCGGCGGCAAGGCGCCGCCGCTCCCGGCGCGCTGCCGGCGCTGTGGCCCAGCCGGCCAGCAGGGCCGCTGATCGCGCTGCCATGCCGTGCACGGGACGCCACCTTTCCGGAGCGGCCTGCGCCTTCAGGTGACGCCATCCGCCGCCCCATCGGGAAATGCCAACACGGCGGCCGTCGAGTGCATTCCATGCTGCCCGCCCGACAACAAGGCACTGATTTCCAGCTATGCGCAGTATCCACGAATCCGGGTGTGTCCGCCCTGGGGAGGGGTGGCCGCGGCGTGTGAAGCCGGCTGGGCCGGCCGGGCGCCTGAGCTGGGCGCCGAGGAGCGCGCTGCTGGACATGGCATCCGCCGCGGTCTCAGCGGTTCGCAAAGCGAAGACCGAGGCCAAGGTCTCGATGCGCGCCGACGTGGCCGTCGCCGTCATCGCAGGTCCGGCATCGTTCACGGAGGCTGTCCGAGAGTTCGAGGCTGATCTGAAGGCGGCCGGCCACATCGGTGAGGTCACCTACGCCGTGGACGACGATATCTCGGTCACCGTCCAGCTCTGAAAGCTGAAAGGAGCCGGCGGCGCCCGCCGGCTCCTTTCCACCACCTGTCGGCCTCGACTCTCAGCTCACCGCCGAGCCATCCCGCCGTCCAAGCCCTCAGCCCCTGGGCAAGAACTCCTCCAGCGCCCCAGCCACCAGCGCAGGCTGCTCCAAGCTCTGCATATGCGGCGTACCCGCCAGCACCCGGAACGCCGAGCCCGGTATCCGGTCGGCGATCCCGCGCATGATCTCCGGCGTGCAGGACGTGTCCACCTCCCCGGCCAGCACCAGCGTCGGCGCATCGAAGTCGGCGAGCCGGCCCTGGACATCCAGGCCGATGAAGGCTCGCCAAGCCGAGGCCCAGTCGACCGCCTGCCCGCGCAGGACGCGTTCCCGCGCGTAGCGGACGTTCCAGGCGTTGAGCGCCAGCGCGGGCGCGGTGAACCAGCGGGTCAGCGACGGCACCACCTGCGCCGCCATCCCGTCGACCTCGCCGGAGCGGGCCCGCCCCTCGAACGCCTCGAACGGGTAGTCCGTGGTCGCCAGCAACGCCAGGGAGGCGAATCGTCGAGGGTGGGCCACTGCCGCGGTCTGGGCGATGCCGCCGCCGTAGGACAGACCCACGACATGGGCCTGCTCCAGGCCGAGGGCATCCATGACGCCGATCAGGTCCTCGGCCGTGTCGGCCATCGTGAACGGCGACGGCGACCCCGCGGCCGTACCGTGGCCGCGGATGTCGTAGGCGTAGACGCGACGGCCGGGGCCGAGCAGGTCCATCACCTCCTCCCACATCCGCCAGTCCAGGCCCAGGGCGTGGAGCAGGAGCACCGGCGGCCCGGACTCGCCCCGCTGCGCGACCACCGTGGTGTGGTCGCGCAGCCGTACCCGCTGAAGCGGAGCCGGCCTCGGCAGACCCTGCGCGGTGAGCACCTCGTCGATGACGTCGGCCGCGTTGAGGGCTCGCGGGAAGCCCGCGTAGACGGACAGATGCTCGGCCAGGGCGAGCAGCTCGGAGGCTGCCATCCCGTTGTGCAGGGCGGCGCGGACATGGGAGGCGAGTCGGCGGTCGGCCCCGCCGAGCGTGGCCAGGATCGCCAGCGTCGCCAGTTCGCGGTCGGCCCGGCCGAGCTCGGCGCGCGCCAGGGGGCCGCCGTACGCGTCGGCCAGGAGCGTCTCGTGGAGGTGCGGCGCACGGGTCCGCAGCTCGGCCTGCGACACGTCGGGGTCGGCACCGATCAACGCCCGGTATTCCAGACGGCCTCGGTCCTCGCGGTTCATAGCGGTTCCTTCTTCCCCGGCCGGTGTCAGGCCTGCTTGCCGTAGGCCTCGAGCAGCTGGAAGTTGAGGACGGCGAAGTCCATGCCGAGCGCCCCGTAGACCGCGTGCGCCTTCGGGCTGTCGTTGTCGGCCAGCATCTCCACCACCACCGAGGAGTAGTCGACGGTGATCACGCCGGCCTGCTGCATGCGCAGGACGCCGGTGGCGCGCTTGGTGTCGTTGAAGGTGCCGGAGGCGTCGACGACCCCGTACACGTCGTAGCCGGCCCCGGTGGCCGCGATCGCGGGCAGCGCCAGGCAAACCTCGGTGGAGACACCGGCCGCGATGAGCTTGCGGCGGCCGGTGGCCTCGACCGCCGCGACCACCCGCGGGTCGTCCCAGGCGTTGATCGCGGAGCGCTCGATGACCTCCACACCGTCCGGCAGCACCGCCGCCAGCTCCGGTACGATCGGCCCGAACATCGCCTCGGCGGTGGTGGTGGCCACCACCGGCACCCCGAGTTCGCGCACGGCGCGCACCAGCGCCACCACGTTGTTCTTGAGCTGCGCGACGGTGTAGTCGCGGACGGCGGCGAACAGCCCCACCTGGTGGTCGGCCAGCAGCAGGACGGCGTTGTCGGCGGTGAGTTTCTCAGTGAACTTTGTCATGATCCCGACGCTAGGGCCGCGCCGGGCGGCCACCGGGGGCCGGCACGCGCCACGGAGGGGACCGTTCGCGCCAACGGCGTTATGATCTTCGGGCCGGGGGGGCAGCGGCCCCGGTGGAGTCGGTTCGGGGGAGGGGGTAACGCCACATGGTGAGGATCTTGCTGGCCGAGGACGCCCACGTGGTGCGGGGCGCGCTGGTCGCCCTGCTGGACCTGGAACCGGACTTCACCGTCGTCGCCGACGTGCACGACGGCTACTCCATCGTCCCCGCGGCTCTGGCGCACAAGCCGGACGTCGCGGTCCTGGATGTCGGCCTGCCCGGCCTGGACGGCGTCAGCGCGGCCCGCCGCCTCGGCGAGGCCCTCCCCTCCTGCCGCATCCTGATCCTGACCAGCCTGGGCTCACCGGCCACCCTGCGCCGGGCCATGAACGCCAACGTCCACGGCTTCCTGCTGAAAGACGCCCCGGTCGACGACCTGATCAAGGGGGTGCGCACGGTGGCCGCCGGCTTCCGCTTCATCGACCCGGAGCTGGCCGCCGCCGCCTGGGCCGGCCGCGAAAGCCCGCTGAGCCCCCGCGAGGCCGAGATCCTCGGCCTGGTGGCCGGCGGCGGCACCACCGCCGAGATCGCCGCCGAGTTGTTCCTGAACGTCGGTACCGTCCGCAACTACCTGAACGGCGCGGTCACCAAGACCGGCGGCCGCAGCCGCATCGACGCCATCCGGATCGCGCGGGACAACGGCTGGCTGCCCTGAGCCCTGGGCGGAGGGGCCGAAAGCCCGGCGGGTGAGAAACACATATCGATCATCAGTGTTGCTCCATGGCCGGGACACCGACCGCGGGCGAAGGATTGATGCCCGTGAACGACACCCACCTGCGATACCGCCCCGCGATGAACCCGACCGCCGGGGCCCGGGCCGCCGCCCGCATCCGGACCGGACTATCCCGGGCTGTCAGGGCCTGGGCCGCCGCCCGGAACGCGACCGGCACCGTCCCGGCCGCCCCGACCCGGACCGCGGCCAAGCCCCGAGCCACCTTCCCGGACGCCCTGGACCTCGCCGTCGCCGTCGCCGGCCCGCCGCGCCGCGGCACGGCGATACGCGTCTACTACGTCTACTACGTCATCCGCTCCCGCGCGGTGGGCCGGGCCCTCGCCCTGGCCACCGCGACCGCCGCCCTGGCCACCGCGACCGCCGCCCTGGCCCGGCCGGCGGCCCGCCGATGACCGGGCTGACGCCTGGACCGGATATGAGGAACACATATGGATCGTCTGAGTTCCCGCGTGTCCGCCGCGCCGGTCGCGGACCAAGATCGATGGCGGCACTCGGACGAGGAGCGGACCGGACTGTGCGCACGCTCTATTCTTCATCCGGCCCGGGCATCCGGCGGCCGGCGCCGGTCGCCGGCCCGGCTTCCGTCGCCGGCACGGTGGCGGCGCCCCTGGTCCGCCCTCTGCTGGCCGCGGTCTCGCCGATCGGAGGGGAGCGGACGAGGCTGGGCCGGCTGCCGGGCCTGAACCCGTCGGCGCTCGCCGACGACCTGACGCGGATCCCGAGCGTGTCGGTCGTCCCGGTGTGGGAGGCGCTGACGTCCGTCGAGGACGGCCGCGCCATCACCGCGGCCGTCCTCGACGGACTGCCGATGGGCGCGCTGGGCGTCTGGGACCAGCTGTTCGCCGCGGGGCGGACCCTGCTGGACGGTCTGCGCGACGCCCTGGACCTGTGGTGCGTCGTCGGCGATCCGGCGGTCACCAGCTTCGAGGTGGTCGCCGACGGCGCCCTGGTCACGGTGCGCCATCTCGCCTCCGCCGCCGATCCCGGCGTCGCCGCCCTCCGGACCCGGTGCACGCTCGGACTGCTGGGCCGGCGGCTGGCCGCGGCGGGCCGGACGGCGGTGACGCCGGTCCGCGCGGCGTTCGTCCAGCCCGCGCCCCGGCGCCACCGGGGCCCGGAGGGGCCGACAGGATCGGCCGCGCTGGCCGAGCTGTTCGGGACCGCGAACCTCGACTTCGGCGCGGGTGCGGACACGGTCACGTTTCTGGCCGCCGACCTCACACGGCCGCTGCCGGATCACCGCCCCGGCCTGTCGGAGATGCTGCGCGAGTACGCCACGATGCGACTCCAGGCATCCCGCCCGGTGGCGAGCTGGCTGGACCTGTTCCGCGCCCATCTGGAGGCCGGAGTGAACCAGGGCGCGCCGTCGCTCGCCGCCCTGGCCCGGGCCATGGCATCCAGCCCGCGCACCGTGCAACGCCGCCTCGGCGAGCACGGGACCACTTGGCGCGCAGAGGTCGATCTGGCCCGCGCCGCCCACGCGGCACAGCTGCGCGAATCAGACCTCACCATGCGCTCGATGGCCGCGCGGATGGGCTACAGCGACGGCCGTGCCCTGCGCCGGGCTATGCGCCGCTGGCACGAGGCACCTCAGCGCGGAGCGTGACGGCGCCGCCAGGCGCGAGTCAGCCGGGCGTCCGCCTCCAGCAGCCGCGGCACCAGGACGTAGCCGGTGGCCGGCACCACCATCAGGGTGATGACGAGCATCCGCACCGCCACCGGCCACGGCTTGACGAAGGGCCCGACCAGCAGGTTGGCCACGGTGATGCTCGGATAGACCGCGAGCCACTGCAGGAACACCCGCCGGTGCACCGACGGCGCCTCGACGGCTGGAACCGGCGACGTCCTCACCTCCGACCCATGAGACAGCTGCCTGACATTCGAGTTCGCACTCACAATCATCACGCTATTACCGCCCACCCTCCACCCCGAGGGGTCGAAGACGTCACCCGGCGGACCGAACGCGCCACAACGGGGCCGGAACCGGCCCATGGAAGGATCTCTTCTCTCGGACAGTCTCGCCGTGCCGCTGGCCCAGCTCGACGTCGTCCACGCCGAGGACGAGGCCACCATCGAGGCGGTAGCGGACTGGCACTACTGGGACGAGCGTTACGAGTTCTGAACCGCACAGGAGTGCCGACGCGCGACGTACCGGTAGCGCTTGCGCGGTTCGGCAGCCTCATCGAGGCCGCTGTGGGGATCATGGGAGCATGGACGACTGGGCCCGGGCCGATCCCACCGAGCTACGGATCCGGCTGGACATGGCACTGGAGCACAACGCCATGCTCGTCGCCGAAATCGCGGAGCTTCGAGGGCGTCTGCATCCCACCGAGTCGGCACCGCCGTCGCCGTCCGGCCACAGCCTGGCGCGAGCCGCTGCTATGCCGTCTGTCGACAGGCCTGAGCTGGACGCCGAGCAGCCGCGAGTCGACGCATCGGCGCCGATCGAGACGAAAACCGCGTTGTTCCGATTGGGTGCAGATGAAGTTGAGTGAGTTCGCCGGTCAGGCTGTGAGTTGGCATCTCTGCTGGTAGCGAGCTGTGTGGTGACGTTGGTGTTCTTGTGTGACGTGGTAGCGCCAGCAGCCTTCGAAGTCTCCGTTGCTGATCAGGGCCCGGAGTTTAAGGACGGCTTCGGCTCCGGTTAGTGACCAGCAGGCTCCGGCGATGTCCAGGCGGTCGGCGATCAGGTGGCGGGCTGCGCCTTCGACGATGCCGGTGGCGAAGCGGTGGCTGGCCGCTCCCATCCGGCAGCCGGACGGGACCTTGCAGGCCCGGGACCGGGGAACCCCGCAGGGATCTTCGGTTTCGCCGGTGCTGGCGAATCTGTTCATGCACTACGCGTTCGATGCGTGGCTGTCCCGCAAGTTCCCGACAGTCGCGTTCGAACGCTACGCCGATGACGCGGTGGTGCACTGTGTGACGGAGTACCAGGCCCGCAAGGTCCTGGCCGCTCTGCACGATCGGATGACCAGTGTCGGGCTGGAACTGCACCCGGACAAAACGCGGGTCGTGTACTGCAAGGACAGCAGGCGGCGTGGCTCGTTCGAGCACGTGGCGTTCACGTTCCTGGGGTTCACTTTCCGTCCGCGTGATGCCGTGACCGGTCGGAGCGGGGTGCATTTCACCGCGTTACTTCCGGCGGTTGGCAGGGACGCCCTGAAGAAGATGGGCGCGACGGTTGTCACGTACGGATCTGTGGGAGCCCGGGGCTGAAATGCCCCGGGCTACCCGACCCGACGGAGTTCACCTTCCAGCAGCATCAAGCCCTCGGTCTCGATACATCACGAGAGGACGTCGCCACTCTGATCACCTTGTTCGGCGGTGCGCTGTTCGCCCTTGTCACTGGTCAAGCCGGGCCGGTGACTCCGGCGACGACGCAGGCACTGGCGCGCCAGTCGGTCGCAGGGACCGGATAGCGATCCGTCGGCCGCCGTCATGAGTCGCCTCCGGGAGCGGGGTTTGGCGATTGTGGCCGTGTCCTGCGGGTGCGCGGCAGGCGGCGGCCCCATGGCTTGAACACCGACAGCAGCACGTTGGCGAGGTAGACGAGCAACGCGATGGCCGGGACGATGACCGCGTTCCAGCGGATGAAGCCGATGTGCATCTGTGAGATCGGGCCGACCGGGTGGACGCGGGCGATGTCCGCGGCGTCGTGCAGGCGGGCGGTGAGGGCGAAGATCGACGCTCCGGCCGCCGCCAGGGTGAGCCAGAACTTGGCCGACACCCAGTAGTACCGGAACAGGCCCCAGGTGGTACCGAGCCCCAGCGTGATTCCGCTCAGCAGCGACAGCAGGCTCAGCGGGATGACCAGCGCGTCGCCGAGCATTCCCATTGCTCGATAGGCGGCGCGCAGCGTGTCCGCGTCGTTCGTCAACAGGGCGGCCACTCCCAAGGTGAGCAGGCACAGCATCAGAGCCAGCCAGCTCACCGAGCTGATGATGTGCACCATGACGGTGGTCTTGCGAATCGTCGGGCTCAGTCGCGCGGGCCGCCGCTGGGCAGCCGACCCCGTCACGACGGGATTCCCTCTCGGACGACCAGCGAAAGCCCGCGAAGTCCGTCATCCGCGTCCTTCCGCCCGGCCGTGGCCCGCAGGCAGACCGTGATCACCCAGATGGCAGACAGCAACCGCCACAGCGGTTCCACCCGGACCAGTGGCGGCGCGGCGATAGAGACCACCGAGAGCAGCATCAGAGGCGCCACCACGGCGCCGAACCGCCACACCCACCGCGGGGTCCGGTCATCGCCACGCGCACCCCGCGAGACGAACCACAGCAGCCCGGCCAGGCCGAACAGATGGACCGGTCCGCCGAAGGCGAGGGTCAGGCGCCCGACGAACACCAACGTCCCATTGCTCGCACTGCCAGCGATCCCCAACAACACCAGCGAGAGCACACTCGAAACAGCAAAGCCGAAGGTTGCCAGCCAGGTCGCACGTTCCGCCCGCTGGCCTCCGCCCACCGCAGCGGATGCCCCTCGCCCAAACCACAACAGCCCGACAGCGGCGACCAGCTGCAACACGGCGCTCACGGTCACCGCCGTACCGCTCCCGCCGTAGTACCCCCGAAGCTCGGGGCCGCTGGCGCCCGGCAAGAAGAGGGAGGTGCTGGCCAACGCGGCCCCCATGACGAGGCTCGCGATGAATCCGGCCACGAACACCGGCCCGCCCAGCCGCCAGCGGGCGCCCGAAGCTTCCCTGCGCAACACCCGCATCACATGCCTCCAGTGATCGATAAGATCCACAAACCACGCCTCCGGCGTGACTGGATCCAGAAGATCAACGTGCGTATGTCTACGTCGTCGTATCTCTGAAGGCTTCGCCACTACTCGCGGTGCAGTACGGTCGATTCCCGCCGTCCCTGCCGGGTCCCACCCATCCTGCCGCCGCACCACGGTTCGAATCCCGATTGGCACGCCGGATCCGCGACGAGATCCCCCCATGCAGGCGCTACTGGACGGAACCCACCCCGCTGCCTGGACCGGCCTGCTCTGGCTCCGTCTCCGCGACGGCTGTGTTCACAGACTCTTCGTTTGCTTGCGCAGATAGACCTCTGTCGACATAGATGTATGCCAATGAAGGAGCTGCCGCTGCTGGATGAGGCCTGCCGCACGCCGCTGGCGAACGAGCCGCTGGCCGAGGTCGAGGCCGCCGGGCTGGCCCAGGTGTTCACACGGCCAGCAGCGATGCCGGTACCAGGACGAAAAGGTTGCCGTGCCGCATGCCAGTCTTCTGCCAGCGGTCCGCGTAACGCTTATAGCGGTGGCGCTCCCATCGTGGACGCGCCGTTCGAGCTCACCGCACGAAGATGGAAGAAGGCGTATATGAAGAAACTTCGCAAGGCCAGCACGGCCCTCAGCACGGGCCTGGCCATCGCCGGGCTTGTCCTCGGATCGGCTGGTTCGGCCTCCGCGGGCGCGTACGGCGACTCCATGGTTCGGGGCCAGTACCTCAATCCGGGCGAACAGCTCCAACGCAGCATTCCCCAGGGGGAGCTCGTGCTGACCATGCAGACGGACGGCAACCTCGTGGAGTACCTCTACGCCAACGGCGGCACCCTGGTCTGTTGGGCGTCCAACACGTACCAGAAGGGCTACAACAACTACGCCGTCTACCAGCTCGACGGCAACTTCGTCGTCTACGACGGAGGCGGCGGCGTTCAGTGGGCCTCGAACACCCAGGGCGGTGGCGGTTCGACGGTCGACATGAACTCGCTGGGTGTGCTCTATGTCGGCACGACCCCGATCAACAACGGCTGCGGCTTCTGACGTCGCGGCGTCAGCCAGCCGACGCGGCCATGGTGCTGGTTCCCTGCACCTGCTCGACCAACCGGTCGAGCAGGGACTCGGCGTCGAGCCGCGCGCCCCGCGCCGTGGCGCGGGTGAACGCCTCGTCGCCCAGCGCTTCACGTGTGGCGGCGAGCAGGCGGGCAGTGTTCGGGCCGCCGCCGGGCCGTTCGCGGTGGAGTGAGGCGGCCGCGCCCACCAGAACTGCGGCGGTCTCGGGATCACCGCCGGCATGGGCCAGGGCGGCCACCGCGACCGCCGCGCCCAACAGCAGGGGGAGGTGTCCGGCGGTGCGCAGCAGGTCCAGGAGCGCAGTCAGCTGGTGCCGGGCGCCGGCCGGATCGTCGTCCTCTATGAGTGCGAAGGAGTACGTCAGGCGGCACCACAGGGCGACGGTGTTCGCGGCCGGTGGCGAGGCGGACGTTGTAGTCGACCGTGCCGGTGCCAGGCGCAGCGTCGCCGCCGGGTAGACGCCGATCGGGTCGTCCGGCGGCAACCCCTCGTCCAGAACGCGGATCACCTCGGCGTAACGTGCCAGGGCGCCCAGTCGGTCGCCCCGGGCGCGCAGGACGTCGGCCTCGACGACGGACAGGGTGACGGAGGTGGCATCGGTCATGTCGGCAGGCCGGCGGTTGCGCGCCCGCTCCAGGCTGGCCTCGGCGGCGCCCAGGTCCGCGTCCCAGTAGTGCAGGTGGGCGATCCAGGCGAAGGCGTTGACCGCCTCCTCCGGGGCCGCCCAGTCGGTGATCAGCTCGTCGGCCTCGCGCAGCAGTTCCGCGGCGGCCGCGGTGCTGTCGGTGCGCACGATGACGGTCGCCAGCGTCAGCAAGGCTCTGATCAGGGTGACGCGGTCGTTCACCCGCCGCAGCACGGCGACCGCGGCCGTCAGATCCGTCGTCGCCCCGGCATAGCGTCCGTCGTTGTACTGGGCGCCGCCGCGCAGCAGAAGCGCGATCCCGGAAAGCCAGGGGTCGGCGGCCGTCACGAGTGCGGCGAGTTCGCGTACGCAGCCGTTGGAGGCGTGGACGGCGGTCGCCAGCGCGAACTGCGGATGCGGGGTGCGTTCCTCAGACAGGGCCTGTTCGTACAACAGCGGGAAGCCGGGACCGTCCTGTGCCATGCGGCTCCAGCGTTCCGGGTCCAGGTGGTCCTGGAGGTCCGCCGCGTAGGCGCAGGCTAGGTAGGCCGAGGTCAGGTCCGGCGGCGGCCCGGCGGGGACGAGGGCCAGGACCCTGCGGCGCCATGCGGTCAGTTCACTGCGGTGCCCGCGCAGCACCAGGTACCAGCTCAGGCTGCCGAACAGCCGCAGCGCGATCCGAGTCTGGCCGTTCGCCAGGGCCCAGTCCAGGGCCGCTGCCATGTTGTCGTGCTCGGCCGTCAGGCGGGACGCCCACCGGGGCTGCCCGGCGCCGCGGAGCTCGGGCTCGGCCTGTTCGGCGAGGCTTGTGAAGTACTCGGCGTGCCGGCGCCCGGCGGCGGTCAGGACGCCGACCGCGTCGGCATCCTCGGCGGCGTAGGCGCGGATCGTCTCCAACATGCGGTAGCGCGACCCGTCCCACTGCACGAACGACTTGTCCACGAGCGCGGCCAGGGTGGCGACCGCGGGCCGTCCGAACACCCCCGCGACAGCCTCGGTGTCTGTGCCGCCGGCGAACACCGCGAGCCCGCGCGCCAGGTCGCGTTCGGCCTCGGTGAGCAGGTCCCAGCTCCAGGCCACAACGGCGCGCAGGCTGCGGTGCCGGGGATCGGCGGCGGGCCGTCCGGCGGCCAGCAGCCCGAACCGCCCGAACCGGTCGGTGAGCCCGGCGGCCAGGTCGGCCGGGCTCATCGAACGCATCCGGGTGGCGGCCAGTTCCAGGGCCAGCGGGATGCCGTCCAGTTCGCGGCAGACCGCGCACACCGCCGCGCAGTTGGCGGCGTCCAGCTGGAAGCCGGGGCGGGCCAGCGCGGCGCGGTCCAGGAACAGCCGGACCGCGGCGGATTCCATGGCCTGCCGCGGGTCGGCGCCGACCCGCGGCAGCGACAGCGCCGGAACCGGCGTCACATGCTCGCCGGGCAGGTCCAGCGGTTCGCGGCTGGTGGCCAGGACTTTGACGCCTGGGCAGCGGACGACGATCTCCTGCACCACAGGCGCGATCGCGGACAGCAGGTGTTCGCAGTTGTCGACGACCAGGAGCAGGCGGCGGTCGGCCAGGACTTCGGCGACCGCCCTCGGTCCGGCGGTCGCGGACGACTCCCCGTGGGGGTCCTTCGCGCCGTGCCGGTCTTGCTCGCAGTGCCTGCCGGGCCTGCCTGGCCTACCGGGTCCGTCCTCCCGGATGCCGAGCGCGGCCAGCACCGTGCTGCCGACCCGCGCCGGATCGGTCACCGCGGCGAGCTCGACCAGCCAGACCCCGTCGGGGAAGCCGCCGGTGAGCCGGGCCGAGGCCGCCACGGCAAGGCGCGTTTTGCCTGTCCCGCCTGCTCCGGTCAGCGTCACCAGCTGGGTGTCCTCCAGCAAGGTGCTGACGGCGCCGGTTTCGGCGTCGCGGCCGATGAACGAGCTGCAGGACCGCGGCAGATTGGTCGGCGCGCTGCGGGTCGCCAGTGCCAGGGGCTGCTCCTGACGCAGCACTTCGGTGTATGCCGCCGCGAGTTCGCCGGACGGCCCGACGCCGAGTTCGGCGGCCAGCAACTCCCGGGCGCGCTGGAACACGGTGAGCGCCTCGGAGCGGCGGCCGGCCGCGGCCAGGGCCGCGACCAGCCGGGCGGTCAACGACTCGCGCAGCGGGTGCGCCGCCACCTCGGTGATCAGCGAGCCGATCGACGCCGCGGCGCGCCCCAGGCGCAGCCGGCAGTCGGCGAGCATTTCCACGGCGCCCAAGCGCGCTTCGTCCAGGTCGACGGCCGCAGCTCCCACCACCGGGAAGTCGCGCAGCTCGGGCAGCGCCGCCGGGCCGGACCACTCCTGCAACGCCTGGGCCAACAGCTCGGCGGCGTCGCCGGCGCCCTGCTCGGACCCGTCCGCGGCGAGCCGGCACGCCTGGGCGACACGGGCGGTGAACCGATGGGCGTCGACGGCGTCGGCGGCGACGGCCAGGCTGTATCCGCCGGGACGGGTCAGGACGACGTCCGGCCCGCAGGCCGCACGCAGCCGCTTCACCAGCGTCTGCAATGCGTTCGCGGTGTTCGTGGGCGGCTGCTCGCCCCACACGGCATCGATGAGCCGGGTCGCGGGGACGGTGTGGCCGGCCTGGAGCGCGAGCAGCGCTGTCAGGGCCCGCACCCGCGGGCCGCCGATCTCGGCGGCGGTGCCGTCGCCCCGGCGCGCCGAGAGCGGGCCCAGCAGTGCTATGCGCATGGATGGTCCTTGTCTATGGAGACATTCTCGGGACCCGGGTGCTTCTTGGTCAACTACGGCCGGACATTTCCCGGCGGCCGGGTCGGTCACGACCGACGAGAGGCTGTGAACCGTTCCCGGGACGCCACTTCCACGCCGTGGCTGACAGTTTTCTGCCAGCGGTGCCCGAAACGCTGATGGGCATGACACAACGCAGATACCTGGCGATCGGCATCAGCGCATTGGCCGTGGCCACGAGCGCCATGGGATTCAGCGGCTCCGTGGCGCACGCCGCGTCCCGAACGCTGGACACCCATGGCATCACGGTCCTGATGTCCCGGCCCGCGCCCGCCGCCGTGCTGACCGCCGACCAGTCCGCGGCGCTGGACGCCGCCGAGCTGCAGAGCGAGAACGACCCGTCCGACTTCTCGTTCCCCTACGTCGACCGCAAGACCGGCACCGTGGTGGTGACCTCGGCGACGGCCTCCGGGCGCAGCAGGATGGCTGCCCTGGCATCCCGGCCGCTGCCGTCGCGCGGTGAGGCTGATCCCAAGGGCGGGCTGCCCAAGCGGGCCACCCCCGCGGTGCCCCGCCGAGTAGCCGATGTCGGCCACAGCCGGGCGTACCTTCAGCGGATCATGGACGAGGCCATCGGGGTCGGCCCCCTGGCCACGGTCGGGGCCGACTACCCGGACCCGGAGCAAGGCAAGGTGGTGCTGGAGGTGACCGCGCTGTCCCAGGCCCACCTTGACGACTTGGCCAAGCGTTACGATCCCGCGGCGCTGGAGATAGTCGTGGCGCCGCGGGCGATCAGCTCGACGCAGGGCCGCTGGAACGACTCCTCCCCGTTCCGGGGCGGCGATGCGGTCCGTGCTCCCAACGGGAGCTGCACCGGCGGGTTTCCCTGGCATTCCTGGGACGGATCGGCATGGCACGACTACCTGCTGACCGCGGGGCACTGCGGGCCCAGGGGCGGCACGGTGCAGGTCGACTCGGACTACGCGACCATGGGCAGCATGCAGGGCCTCCAGTCCAGTTGGACGGCGGGCACGGGCTCGTGGCAGCTGCCGAACATGTCGTACTTCACCGGTGACATAGGCCTGATCCACATTGAGAACGGGCAGAACGCTGTCCCGCAGATCTACGTGGGCGACTACGTGTCGTCCAACGTCGCGACGGTGAAGCAGATGTGGACGCAGCGTCCGAGCGTCGGCGATCAGTACTGCACCGGAGGTGCCTACAGCGGCGAGCTGTGCGGCTGGGTCACGACCGCAGCACGCAGCAACTGGACCTACAGCGACGGCACGGTGGCGCGCAACGTCTCCTGGGGTACCCGAGGCGGTGCCTGCACCCAGGCGGGCGACTCAGGCGGTACGGTCTACACCGTGCGGTCCGACGGCGGCATCGCGGCAAAGGGGATCCACGACGGAGGCGGCACGTACTCGAACGGCACCTGCGTCGAGATCTACAGCGACATCTTCGATGCTTACTACGCCTACCCGGGCAATCTCCAGACCTGGTAAAGCCCGGCACCGGCTGCGGGCCTCCGCACAGCAGGGAGTGGGAGCCAATCCACACCTCGCACGAGGAGGCCCGTCGCCACACCGGGCGGGTCACGAGTCTCGCGCGGTCAGTCGCACCCGCTGGGACCGGAGCCACCGGCACGAGTTCGAGGTGCCGCGGCTGAAGAAACGGTTCACCGAGCACCGGTACACCGACGGCGTTCCCCCGGGCCATCCCTGGTCCACCGTCATGCCGGAGGTTCAAGATCCCTGAACCAAAGGGTCGACGTTCCGTCAGACTATTTATGATCATAAACGCAAGCTTCCTGGTCAAGGGCTTGCCCAGGGGCCCTGCTGCGGTGTGCCGTCAGGGGCTTCGCCGAGTTCATCGCATGCGGTCGAAGGTTCCTTTGGTGGTGCCGTCGCTGTCGTCGTCGCTGCGCCAGGGAGCCAAGACCTCGGCGATGCGCTCGGGAGTTGCTTCGGAATATTCATGCCAGTGGGCGTCGTGGCCGCGTGGACGGCCAAGACGTTGGGAACGTTGTTCACCGCGTCGTCTTGCTCGCCGGGTTCGGAGAATACTGGCCAAGCCGTCGCGATGGCGGCGATCTCGTCGCGGGTGAAGCCCATGAGGGTGTGGAACTCCCGGTCAGGAAGAACGGCCCGGCCACCGCTGCGTCCAGGCACTGCTTGATGATCGTCAGGTCTTCTCCTGACATCCGGTCGACTGCGTTCATGCCCGGATGACCTCACCGGCGTCATTCGTCGCGGTGGAAGGGAGCCCGGTTCCGGCCAGGGCACCGTCGATGAGCCAGGGCCGGTATTGGATCTCGCGCAGGCATTGGCGGACGGTGCGGATCAGGTGTGCGGGGTCGGTGAACGCGGTGTTGGCGGTTTCGGCGCGGACCAGGACCCAGATGCCCTCGGCCGGATTCAGATCCGGGGCGTAGCTGGGCAGTTGGTAGACCGTCAGCCAATCCCGCTCGGCGATGAACTTCTTCATCCCCGCAGTCAGATGGGATCAGCCAGGAGCGTTCGCCGGGTTTGTAGCAGGCCAGCGCCGCGACCGACAGTGGGCGGCGAGACCGTACGCGGACCCGGACGACCGGGGTGTGCCCGCGTTTTGGCCAGGTGCGGGCGATCGGCGGCGTCATCGAGAACTCGGCCTCGTCTTCGAACACCAGCCATGTCAAGGGACGTTGGGTTCTGGCTCTGGCGCGAGTTCAGTGACGGAGCCAAATGGATCTTCGTTTGGCTCAGCAGGACGCGCTTGCGCAGCAGATCAGGCTTCGCTCGTCCGAACATCTGACGTTTCAACATCTTAGAAGTTACGTGGGATCACGCTGAGGGCGGATCGTTCCGTCCTCGGCGTCACTGCGTCCGCGGGAGCTTCGTTGTCATCGAGCGTGGTGTTCGTCGAGAAGTGGCCGGTTCTGACCCGGCATGAGAAGGCGGCCGAGTGGCTGCAGGTGTGGTGTGATCCCGGGCGTGCCGCCCGGACGATCGACGCCTACGGTCGCGGTCTGTCGGAGTTCCTGCTCGTGTGCGAGTGGGAGGGGTGCGACCCTCTGATGGCCGGCCGGGCTGATGTCGCGTTGTTCGTCAGGGAGCTGACCGAGCGTCCGCATCGTCGCGGGGCGAACGTGGTGTCGATCGA
Source organism: Catenulispora subtropica (assembly GCF_039531675.1). Lineage (NCBI taxonomy): Bacteria > Bacillati > Actinomycetota > Actinomycetes > Catenulisporales > Catenulisporaceae > Catenulispora > Catenulispora subtropica. The sequence goes on along the minus strand of NZ_BAAAQM010000049.1, from coordinate 12,037 downwards.
CTCCGGCGCAGGGTTGTCGAACGCCACGGTCCAGCAGCGCCTGGTGCCGGTGCGCCTGTTCTTCGACTTCCTGGTCGAGGCAGGGCTGCGCGATTCGAACCCGGTGGGCCGCGGCCGGCTCGTGCCAGGGCGGCATCACGGCGGATCCAAGCGCGGTCTGGTGCCCCGGTTCACCAAGCTGCCGTGGATCCCGGATGAGCAGCAGTGGTCGGCGCTGCTCGCGGTCGCCGCCGACGAGCCGATCCGCAACAGGTTGATGCTCGCCCTGGCCTACGATGCGGCGCTTCGGCGGGAGGAGTTGTGCTCGCTGCGCACCGACGATGTGGATCCGGGTGTCAAGGTGCGACAGACGCGCCTATACGCATACCCAGCAGTACAAGCGCTCGCCGCGTGCGGCTGCGGTCCGGGCGAGTTCCGCGAGCTGTGTCAGCAGGTGTGCGACCTGCTCCGGATCGATGGTCCGCCACTGGGCCTGGTCCTGGACCCATCGTCGTGCGGCGTCGGCCAGCGCGTCATCGGTCGCGTGCTCCAGCGCTTCACGGGTCCCGTCACTGATCCAGATGACCAGGCGTTCGCCGCCGTCGCGCTCCGCGATCAAGTGATAGTCAGCGTCGAGGTCATGACCGGTGAGCAGGGCCGTGAGGGCCCCGAGATCCGCCACGGGATCGAAGCCTTTCGTGGACACGACGTGGAACCCGCGATCAGACAGGAGGACCTGGGGTTTCAGGAACTCCCGTGCGCGATCCATGCCGTACTTCGCGACGAGGTCCTTGAACGGCATCGGGAGCTGACGCCCGGTCCCCGGGCCTCCCGGCTGGTCGATGGTCGCGGCGGCGGACTCGTCGGACAGCGCGGCGAAGTAGTCGTAAACAACGCCCATGACGAGCCTCAATCTTCTGCGGATTCGTGGAGCAGTCCGGCCAGCCGGGGAAGGCGGCGAGCAGTCTCGGCCGGGTCGTGGTAGGCGCTGTCGCGACCGGTGGGTCGCGGGTCTGAGCGGGTCCGGTAACCGCGGGAGTTCAGCGCCTGCTCGATCTCCGCGTCCGGGCCCAGCAGCCGCTGGTAGGCGTAGTGCGGGACGTAGTTGAGCGACTCCCACTGTGGGGACTCGTCCCGGTTCCAGTCCCGACGCGGGACGCTCGCGAGACGGCGTACGTGCGGGAGCTCGGAGAGCAGGTCGGGTTCGGCGACGACCCGCTCGAAGGTCTCGCGGCCCAGCCCGATCAGCCAGGGCTGGAAGTAGAAGAAGGCGTCGCCGGAGCAGGTGCCGCCCATGATGAGGTTCGCCGCGCCCCACATCACCCACTGGTCTGCCTGGCGGCGCGTCTGGTCCAGCAGGATCGCGAAGTCGACGATTGCCGGTGCGCGGAGCTGGGCCAGCGTCGTCTGCAGCCAGCGCGTCCGGCCGAACTCGTCGGCGTGCTTCTGCCCGGAGCGCTCGATCAGTGTCCAGAAGGCGTCGATGTTCACGATGGGCACGGTCTTCCGACGCCGGTCACCGGTTGACCCAGCCGACGAGGTGTTTCTCGCGGACTGCGTCCAGAGCCGGCGTGGTTCGAGCCCTGACGGTCAGCCACCAGTCGCCGAGCGCGTGCAGAAGGACGTCGTCTCCGAGGTACCAGCTCGACTCATGCCGCGCGGGCAGGACGGAAGGCAGCCGGTGGAAGGCTGCCAGCACGCTGTCGTCCAGCTCCGTTGCGTCGGACAGTCCGTCGCCGTTGTAGATGGCTGTCTCGGACATCACCAGGTCGATGAGCGCGACCGAGAGCCTGTCGGTCCAGGGCTCCCAGCACTCCTGGGACTTGTCCGCGAGATCAGGGCGCATCACAGTCGCCGGGTCGTCATTCCCCAGGTCGGACAGCAGGATTCCCCAGTGTGCCGCTCCCTGATTCTCGGCTTGGTAGACCAGTGCATCCTCATAGACGTGCAGTTCGCTCGGCGTCAGGAGTTCGTCCTGGTTGCGTGTGAGGTCGACGCGGCGGCCGAACAGCGTGTACGCCTCGCGCAGCGCCGCCGGGAGCTTCAGTCCGAGACGTTCCTCGGCGGCGTCGAGTTCGGCAGCCTCGTAGCCGTCGCTGGTTTCCAGGGCGCTGCGCCAGTCGGCGGCGAACGAGCCGATGAACCGCCATGCGGCCGGGCGGCCCGCCAGTGCGTCGAGGAGGCGGGAGGACATGTCGGAGGTGGTGGTCACGGTCGTACCGTAGTGGTCGCTTCCGACGAGCCGGGATCCGTGTTCCGCTGCGCCTCGGTGAGGGCGAGCAGGTGGAGGCCGTAGCGGTCCTGAGCGTTGAAGCCGCCCAGATCCAGCCGTTCCGGCGACTGCTGGAGCAGCCATGTGCTGACCGACGCGGCGATATCGGGGCCTTCGCCGCCGAAGCTGACGTCGAGTCGGCCGTCGAGCAGCTCGGGCATCCAGGACTGCCACAGGTCACGCAGCTGGAGAGCCGCAGCACGATCTTGATGTGTGTCCCAGCGGTCGAGCCAAGGCTGAACGCCACCGGTGAGCGGCACGACAAACCCCAGGACCGTGACGGCGGATCCCTGCGACATCCCGGCGAGCGCAGCGTGCCACCACGCGTGGCAGACGTCCTCCAGTGCCGCTGTCTCCCGGGGAGGCCAGTCGCGCCAGCCAGCCTCGTTGAACTTGCGGGCCATCAGCGACTCGTCCTTGTGGAGCGTTCCGCGGGTCATCTCGCGCAGGATCCGCGGAGTGAGCCGACGCCAGAGCCGGCTGTCGGCGTCCATCGTGGTGCCCCACTTGCCCAGGGCCCGGGAAAACAGCCACTCCGGAATGTCGTCGACCGGGCCGCCGATGGTCCGCAGGTGCTCCGCGTCGAAGCAGTGCGTGCAGCCGTCGACCGGGCCGATGCTGTCGGTGCGAGGCCCGAACGCCCGGTCCGCCTCGGCCAATGCCGCGCTGAGCCGCTCACTCGGTGCCATCGGCGTTGTGGATCGGGGCGGACGGGTCACGTCGGTCATCGTGCCGCACCCGGTGATCGATCCGTCAATAATTCCGGCGCAGGCCAGCTGAGAGCCCCGGTAGCCTGGCGGCGTGGATCGGACTCAGCGCGCGGTAGGAGCGGTTGTCGGCTCGGCGGTAGGCGATGCGCTGGGCGGGCCGTTCGAGTTCGGCCCGGCCGGTGCGTTCTCCGCCCGGTTCCCAGCCTCCGCAGCGAACGACGAGATGCGCGGTGGCGGCGGTTGGGACCCCGGCGAGGCCACCGACGACACGCAGATGGCCGTGATGGTCGCCGATTCGCTGCTGGAGTGCGACGGCTTCGACCCGCCGGACATGTTCGCCCGCTTCCAGCGCTGGGCCGCCTCCGACCCCAAGGACATCGGTATCCAGACCGAAGCCGTCCTGACCGGCGGTGACCCATGGGATCTGGCCGCCGGCATCCACTTCCAAGTCACCGGGCACGCCGCTGGCAACGGCTCGCTCATGCGGGCCGCGACTTCCGCGGTCTACTTCGCATCCGACGGCAGCGAGGCGACGATGGACGCCGCGCGCCGGATCGCAGCCCTCACCCACGGCGACCGCGCGGCCTGGGAAGGCACCGCGGTCTTCCACGAACTGATCCGGGTGGCTCTGACCGGCGGCGACTCGCTTGCCGCGCTGCCCGGCACGATCGCGCGCATCGACGCCGCGCACCGCGATCGCTACGCCGTGGTCCTGGACACCGCGTGGCATCCGGATCAGGCCACTGAGTTCAACGGTGCTGTCTGGCCTTGCCTCGGTTCGGCGGTCTGGGCGGTGCGCGTCACCGAGAGGTTCGAGGACGCGATCCGTGCCGCCATCGACCTCGGCGGCGACACGGACACCGTCGCCGCGGTCACCGGCGGCCTGGCCGGAGCCGTCTACGGCTTCGAGGCGATCCCGGCGCGCTGGACCGAGCGACTGCACGTCCCGATGCCCGGCTCCGGCGGACGCTTGCTCAGACTGCCCGAGCTGCTCGACCTTGCGCACCGCCTCGACCGATGAACCTCTCAGATGCCGCCGGCGGGGATCGGGTGAGGATGTGCCTCACGTGCGAGATCGTCCGCTGGGTCGCCGATGAACCGCAGCCCGGCATCGTCGAGGCCCGCGTCACTGACGCCGACGGCCGACAGTGGTCGTTCCTCGACAAAGTCGCGATCTTCGACATGACGGGAACCGTCGGCCCCGGATCGAGCTATCCGCAGCCCGGCCTGATCAGATGCGAGGCCCTCGACGACGTCTCCGGCCATGTGGCGCCCACGGAGATGTTCGTCACGACTCTTCGCCCCGACGCAGTGGAAGCCGAGCACGGTCAGTCCACATTCCGCGTCGAACTTGCGCAACTCTCCTGGAGGGGCGAGCTCGACAGCACGGCGGAACTGGACAGCCTCGCGCCTGAGGACCTGGTCGGTGCACGACTACTCAAGGTCCTCGTCGCATGGCACGTCGTCGACGGAGCCAAGTCTCCTACGCCGGTGGACCTGTGGCTCGTCCTCGAGCCTGTGGGCCTGGTCCGAGTTGATGTCGCATCCGACTGGCGGCTGAGGCTTGATCGCCAACAGGTCTACAGCCCGTACGACATGCAGGACTGGGGACGGATGGAGATCGGCACGCCGGGCGACGGGTTCCCGCTGTCTGATCACGTCGGCAGCCGGATTCTGCGCTCCGAAGCCGACTACGAGCCCACATTCGGACAGTGCATGGGGCTGACAATCCGGTTCGGCTCCGGCGCGGTTCGCCTGCGCAGCTGGGGCGGCGATCTTCTCATCGAGGCAATCAGAACGACCGCTGATCACGTGCCCGATCTCCAGGCCGGTGGTGAGTGAGCAGCTTCCCAACCCACCTGCGACGCCTGAGTGATCCGGCGCTGCCGCCGTATCGCCGACTGAGCAACCTGCGTTCGTGCATCCTGCACTTCGCTCCCTACGGCTTCCGCTCCACCTACGTCTACCTGACCAAGAGGCCCGCCGCATCGAGGGGCTTCGATCCGGGATCTGGGAGTGACGGCACATGGGCGACGACGGCCGCCCGAACCCAATCTGGCCTGGCTGGACGAATCCCTGACCGCTCCGAGGCCAGCGGCGGTAGCGTTCCGGCCACCGCGCCGAAACAGAAATTGAATCACTCGTTGAGGCCGGCGTCGCGCATGGTCGACGCCACTATCAACGGGACGATTCCTTCCTGTCCTGAGCTGGCCAAGAAATTTGTTCGATCGCTCCCGCGCAAGTGTGCAGCAGCTTCTCATCGCTGGGAATGTTGCTGTTGGACCAGACCCCTTGGCGGAGGGTGTAGCGTCGCGGATCGGCGAGTTCGGCGCGAAGCAACGGCAAGAAGCCCTCGGCCTGGGCCCTGAGGCTGGCGACACACTCGGCTGTGCCGGTGCGTGTGTGGAGGTTCTCCTGCCAGGCATCTGTCAGGATCGGCAGGAGATTGCCGGCCGTTCCAGTAATCCGGATAAGTGCCGAAGCAGCGCGAACCCGCGTCCACAAGTCATCCGCGCCAGTCAGGGCCTGGATGCTGTCGGTCAACGGCGTGGCGATCGCCCCAGCGGTACCGGCGGTGTTCGCGGCCAGACCTGCCTTGCCCGGATCGGTGGCGTCGAGGCGCGGTCGCAGGTCGGACAGGAAGTCGTCTGCGTTCTGCGTGATCGTCCAGGCGGTCTCGATGGCGAGCAGCGCGACGTGCACGTCGGAATGCCCGGCGAGTTGGCGCACCTGCGGCATGGCCGACTGCGCCGCCGTTCCGCATGCTTTGAGAGCGTGCAGTGCGCTTTGTATCACCCATCGATTCTCATGCTCGCGAGCGGCAGCGAGGATGCGGATCGTATCGGGAACCGCCTCGGTCGTGCCGAGTTGCCGAACAGCGGAGAGCAGCTTGTTCACGTGGTTCTGCCCGTCGCGGTCGATCTCGGCGGGTACGGCTGCGAGCTGCTCGAGGAGGCCGGGCTCGAACTTGTGCCGGTAGTCGCGGAACTGCCCGAGCGTCTGGACGAGCATCGACGCTTCGCCGCCGTCGGCCAGTGCCGCCGCTATTCCCGGCACCGCGCGCGAATCACCCAGACGGGCAAGCGCCAGCAGCATCATCCGGTACGGGTCCTGGACCTTCCGGTCCGTGTCGCACCAGGCAGCGGGACCCAGGGCGAGCACCTGCGAGGCCAGGGCGTCGGCGGCCGGGGCTGCCAGGTCGTAGGAGTCCTGCAGCGCCAGAGCCGCCATATAGCGGACAGGATGCTCGGGCGCATCCAGCTGGCCGCCGATGAGCCGGACCAGACCCTCGAACGGTCCGCGCCAGCGGCCGATCAGCTGACTGCCCATGCGCAGCGCGTCCACCCGAGGTCCCGGATCCGGATGCTGGAGCTGATCCGCGACCAGCGCGATCCGGTCGGCCACGCGCTCGGCCAGAGCATCGTGCAGCACTCGCACCAGATCTGAGGTCCAGGCGTCCGCTCGACCCTCGCGCTCCGGGGCGAACATCACGCGAACCGCCCCGACCAGCGTCGGGGTCGCCGGACGGTCATCAGCAGGCGCGGCCGTGTAACCGTGGTGGACGCTGATCTCCGAGAGGAGACCGATGGCTCGTCCGGTCAGATCGTCGACGGCACGGTCCGGCGCCGAACGGGCCAGGTGGACGAGCGCGGCCAGCCGGGTCCCCGGGTCGGTGTCGTCGCCGACGATGCCCAACAGCCAATCGGCGACGCGGTCGGCTGTGTCCGGCGCGCGGACCGCGATATCCGCCGCCGCCGTGATCAAGGCGATCCGGCACTCCACCACTGGCTCCTCCGCGAGGCGCTGCTCGATCAGAAGCACAGCGTCCAGTGCCTCGACAGCGAAGTAGGCCAACGCGGCTGCCGCTGCTGCGCGGACCTGTGCATCCGCGTCGGTCAACCAAAGTACGAACTCATCCGTCCGCGAACGGATGAACCCCTCGGCGTCTCGGTACGGCGTCCGCCAGGCCGCGTCGTCGCCGCCGTGCAGCCGTCCCGATCCGTCGAGCGACTCGCCGAAGCTTGCGAACAGCTCGGCCACCGCACCGCGTCCAGGCGATGTCGGGTTTGCGACCAGCTCGAACAAGAACGGCAGACATGCCACAGTCGAGTCGTAGATGTCGCCCTGGTGATGGACGGCTCCATGGAAGTCGTCCAATGCGATCTCACGCGTATCCGGATCCTCGGATGCAAGCCCTAGCAAGATCTGCGGAACGCCCTCCGCGGCTCCGTAGGCGTGAGTCAGCGAGGCCCAGTCGGTGTCGAACAAGCCGGCGAACATGGCGTGCACTATGCACCAAGGCGGCGACAGTGTTCCCAGTCGTGCCGTGCGTGACCGTCGGCTACCGAACTCGCAGGCGGAGGACCTTCGGTCATTCATGACGCCGTCACGGATTACGCCAGGGAATCGCCGCCCGGCGCTGTCGGCTCACCTGCTTGCGGAAGCTGTACCGGTACAGGACACCAGCAGTGAGGACCTCTCAGGCCGCTGACCAGTGATGATGGTGAAACGCATGTCTTCTTGGCGATCAAACGACGAGGCGTCCGCGCTGTTCCCGTTGACGCCCACGGCACTGGCGACCGCGATGATGAACTCACCGACGACAATCGCTGGAGCCGCGGCGGAATGCTCGGACTTGGTCAGCTGGTCCCGGGGACGATCCCGACGACGGATGCCAGCCGAGCTGACCGGCTTGCGGTTCGCGTTCTACTGGCGCGTGTCGACCGAGGACCACCAGGACCCTGCCAGCTCGCGGCAGTGGCAGCTGGACCGGGCCTCGGCGACGATCAGCGGGGCCGGCCGGATCGTGGACGAGTACTCCGATGTGGGTCGCAGCCGCAGTGTCGCCTGGTCGAACCGGCCCGGCACCGCAGTGCTGCTCGCCGCCGTGCGCGATCCGGGCCGCGCCTTCGACGCCGTGGTGATCGGTTCCGCACGAGCGGGCGTTCTACGGTAACCAGTTCTCCCACGTCGGGCCAGTACTGGCTGGGGTGCAGCTGTGGCTGCCGGAGGTCGGCGGCGCCCTGGACGCGGCGCTCGACGATCAGGACGAGCTGATGACGCTGCTGGGGATCCTGGCCAAGCGCGAGGTCGTCCGGGCCCGGGCACGGGCGAAGAGCTCGATGAGCGCCCAAGTCCGCACCCAGGGCCGGTGGGTCGGCGGCCGTGTGCCATACGGCTACCTGCTGTCCGATGCCGGGCCGCATCCGAACAAGGCCGACGCACACTGGGGCTGGCGCCCGCACCGGCTGGACGCGAATCCGGACACCGGGCCGATCGTCGGCTGGATCTTCGAGGCGCGGCTCGCTGGGCACAGCGTCGCCCGGATCACGCGCGCTCTGAACGACGTTGGCATCGGCTGTCCGTCCGCGGCCGACCGGGCATCCAACCCGCACCGGTCCGGCGATGCCTGGGGCGTGCGCACGGTGCAGGAAATCCTCGCCAACCCGGTCTACACCGGACATATGGTGTGGAACCGCGTCCAGACCATCCGGGCCCTGGTCGACCTGGACAACCCCGGGCTGGGCGAGCGCGAGACGGTGCGCTGGAACAGCCCCGAGGAGTGGGTGATCTCCGGGTCGTGCATCCGGCGCTGGTGTCGGAGGCGGACTTCGTCGCAGTGCAGGGCCTGCGCGCGGTACGCGAAGATGCCCGGCACAAGTACGCGCTCGCCGGCCTGCTGCGCTGCGTGATCTGCGACCGGGCGTTCGAAGGGCACTGGGTCCACAACACACCCGGCTACCGCTGCCGACACGGACACACCAGCGCCCGCAACACCGATCCGGATCGGCAGAAGAACGCCTACCTGGGTGTAGGCCGGGTTCTGGTGGCGATGACCACGGCTTCCCCCAACACCCGCGTGCCTGCCGCGAAGCGGGTGCGGATCGGCGGGACCGTCCAGGGCGTTCCGCACTCGGCAGTGGGCTGCGCCCCGTCAGGCGAGGCCCGAGTGGATCCGGCTCCCGGGCTTCAGCGCCTCCGGTGCTGTCTCAAGCATGCGAAGTGGGTGGATCACTGGCGAGGGGGATGCGCAGGGCGAGGATGGCCATGTCGTCGTGGCCGTCGCCGGGGTGGTGGGTGATGAGCGCGTCGATGAGGCCTTGCAGGGGGGCGGTGGCGTGGTCGGTGGCGAGTTCGGCCAGTGCGGTCAGACCCTCGTCGAGGCTGTGGGCTGGGTGTTCGATCAGTCCGTCGGTGTAGAAGACCACAGTGGAGCCGCCGGGCAGCGGGCGGGTGTGGTCCGGGCGGCGTTGTCCGGTGGACACGCCCAGCGGGAGTCCGGGTTCGGCCTGTAGGTATTCGGCCTGGTGGCCGGGGGTGATCAGGAGCGGAGGCAGGTGGCCGGCGGTGCTCCAGTGCAGGGTGTAGCCGCCGTCGCCGGGTTCGATGCGAGCCAGGCAGACGGTGGCCACCGGCAGGTCGGTGACGGCGAGAAGGGTACGGTCCAGTTGCTGCAGGACGGCGCTGGGCGGGGTGAGGCGGTCGAACAGCACGGCGCGCAGCATGCTGCGGGTTTGCGCCATCGCTGCGGCCGCGTGAAGATCGTGGCCGACGACGTCGCCGATGACGATGGCGCAGGCGTCATCGGGTAGCCAGATGGCGTCATACCAGTCCCCGCCGAGCCGGTCGGGGGTGGTGGCCGGAACGTAGACGGCGGCACAGGTGAAGGGGCGCAGGTCGGGCAGGGTGGGTAGCAGCAGTCGCTGGAAGGTTTCGGCGCTGGCGTGGAGTCTGCGGAGCAGGTTGGCGTTTTCGATGGCGACGCCGGCGGCGCCGGCCAGAGTGAGGACGATGTCCTGGTCTTCGTGGTCGAAGGGTTGCCCGTCGTTGCGCCCGGACAGGTAGAGATCGCCGTAGACGGTCCCTCGGACGGTGATGGCCACCCCTAGCAGGGTGCGCAATTGCGGGTGGCCGGGTGGGAACCCGACCGAGGCGGGGTGGGCGCCGATGTCATCGATGCGCAGCGGCTGCGGATGCTGGATCAGGTGGCCCAGGACGCCGCGGCCGACGGGGAAGCCGACGTCGGAGATGTCAGCCCGCTCGGCGTCGGACAGGCCGGCGGTGATGAAATCTTTCAGGCGCTCGCCGGAGTCGTCCAGCACCCCTAGCGCCCCGTAGCGGGCGCCGACCAACTCCATGGCCGTGGTGACGATTCGGTGCAGCACTGCGGACAGCTCCGTCTCGCCGCTGATCGCCAGCACGGCGCCCAGCAGGCCTTTGAGCCGGTCCCTGGCGGCGGCGAGCTCGTGCAGCCTGGTGGCGATCTGCTCCAGTTCGGCTTCCACATGCGCGAACGGGTCGGGAATGCGATCGTGGTCCGGGTCGTCGTCGGGTCCGGTCATCAAGCGCGCCCGACGATGCGGGGCTGGTTCCCGGCGGCTGCGAGCCGGTTGGATCCGGTGCCGGTTTCGATGATGCCCTTATATGTCAGACGTTCAGTGACTGCCCTACAGAGCCGGGGATCGGCGAACCGGGCCGGCACCGAGTAGTGACACTGGCCAACCACGACCCGGCCGTCCCCGCGGAGCATCGGGTGCAGCGTGGTGCCGCAGTCGAAATCCTGGGCCGGCAGCGGCGCCAGCTGCTCGGACTCGACGGCGAGGTCGAAGCCGATGGTGCGTGCACGGCCGTGCACGCACCGGCCGTCCTCGGCCTCATCGACCACAGCCGGACGCATCAGCGCGACCGTGCCGTCCAGATGCCGCCGACCGCCCTTCACCTCGGCCACGATCTCCGGCCGGCACCACGCCACGTAGTCCCGCACACTGGACCAGGCCGCAGCGAAACCATGCTCGGCGGGCAGGCGCCGGCAGATCCGCTCAATCGTGTGCTTCTGCTTGCGCGGCGCGATCAGATCCTCCCGCAGCATCGCATCGAGGTGCCCCTTGACCGGCGTGAGCGTCCCATCCCGATGCGCCTCGCGGCGGATCACCACGAACAGCTCCTCCCGCGTCAACAAGCTCTTCAAACCGGGCCTCCGTCACGACCGCGAACAAAGCGATCAACACGGTGACACCAGACCCACCCGCCAGACCCCGATTGCGCCGAACACCGGCGTGTCGCCACCTGACGGAACCCGCCAGCGACAGGCGGATCGCCCGGGGCCCGCGGCAGCTGGCCACCTCGACGTGCCATCAGGCTGATCGCCGACCCCGCACCGGTGACGAAAGGTCGCCGACGCCATCCAGATCCGTGCATCTTGTGGACTGGAAGATGTCCGTGGCAGTGAGTCCCATACCCCGACCCGAACGCCGGCTCCGGCAGGTCGGGACTGAGGAAGAAGGGCTCCGGCATGCCTGACGCCGTCCGTGCGGTCCGTCACAAAACCCATCATGGCCCAGCCCGCATACGCTGCCGGGTCCCCACGCGCGGCGTAAGGTGTGTGGCAGGAGAGGGAAGCCTGCCACCGGCCGAGAACAGGCAATCCGTCATGGCGAACTCCACAAGACACGACATCCCCGACCCGTCACCCCACGCCCGGGGCGAGTTGCCGACCGCGGTGCACACGGCTGTGGCGCCGGGGACTGCGATCTTGCGCCTGGAAACGATCGGGCCTCGCGGGGGCGTCCTGGACGGGGCCTGGTGGCCGCGCTCACGGCATATCGCGTCCGAGCTTCCGACCCTGGTCAGCGCCTTGACCCGGCACATCGGCCCGATCACCCGCGTCGGGCTCGACGCGACTGCCTGGGAAGATCTCCCCACCCGCTTGGTCGTCGACGACCGCGTGGTGCACATCGACTCCTACCCGGTCGGCGACGACACCATCCTGGTCACTCGGGGTGAACGGGATCTCTTCTCGCTGCTGGTGGTACCGCCGGACGCGGACCCGGAAGCGGCGAAGGCAGCCATCGCGCAGGCCGTCCGGATGGACAACGTGTCCGAGGCCCAGCAAATTCTCATCGACACCGGAGCCGGTCCGCAGGGATCGGCCTGACCTTCCCCAGACCGTGCCGTGTTGGGGGCTCTTCACATCGTCGCCGATGCCGCTCACAGCCTCGGAGCTGCCAGGCTCCGCCAACAGGCCGGTCACAGACCGGCGAGGGCTTCGGCGACGCCGGCGTAGCAGTGCAGGACC